>JAOZGN010000029.1 GCA_027491555.1 Thermoproteota archaeon | reverse complement strand
GGGACAGGTGCATGCTGGCGTGCTCTATCGCCGCCAGGAGCGAGGCGTAGGCGTCCCTCAGGTGCGTGTACTTTCCGACTATGGCCACGGCGACGGACTCCCGGGACGACTCCCAACGGTCAAGCAGCCGCCTCAGCTCCGCCAGGCCCCCCTCCCCGTGCCCCGGGGCCTGGGCCTTGGACGGGCTCAGCCCTAGGACCTCGGCTACCCGCTCCGCGAGCCCCTGCTCCTCCAGCAGGAGGGGGACCCTGTAGATCGACCCGACGTCGGGGTCCGAGATCACGTTCTGCTCCCGAACGCCGCAGTACAGGGCGATCTTCTGCCGGGCCTTCGGCTCCAGCGGTCTCCTGGACCTGGCCACTATGACGTCAGGGTCTATCCCCATGGACCTGAGCACCGAGACCGAGTGCTGGGTTGGCTTGGTCTTCTGCTCTCCGGAGGGGAGCTCGGGCACCAGGGTGACGTGCACGAAGGCGAAGTTCTCCCTGCCGAGCTCGTTGGAGAGCTGGCGAATCGCCTCTATGAAGTAGGCGTTCTCGATGTCGCCGACAGTCCCGCCCACCTCGACTATGACCACGTCCGCACCCTGCTCCTCGGCCACCCTCAGGATCCACCGCTTTGCCTCGCCCGTCACGTGGGGGATGAACTGGACGGTCCTACCCAGGTACTCCCCGCGCCTCTCCTTCGAGATGACGCTCAGCAGGAGCTTACCCGAGGTTATGTTGTTGTCCCCCTCCAGCGTCACGTCCATGAACCTCTCGTACGTCCCGAGGTCCATGTCGCACTCTGTCCCGTCGTCCAGCACGTAGACCTCGCCGTGCTCGTACGGGTTCATGGTCCCGGCGTCGACGTTGAGGTAGCCGTCGAACTTGATCGGCGTGACCCTGAGGCCCCTGGACTTCAGGAGCATCCCCACGCTCGCCGCAACCAGGCCTTTGCCCAACCCGGAGAGCACCCCGCCGGTGATCACGACGAACTTCGGCGCGCCGTCACTCAACGAGCGCACTCAGGTCCTAGGCTCAGCTAAAAGCGGTCCGAGGGTTACTTCCGATCCGCTGTCCGGACACTGCAGGCGCCGCCCAGGCGCCCGGCGAATGGGCGCCCGGCGCCCGGGAGGCGCCCTTAAGCCGGTGGGAGTCTCAGATGAGCCGCGGGTGATCGAAGTTGACGTCTCCTAACGTCGCAAGGGTTTCCCCCACCTCTAGCGCGGTGGGAAGGACCCGAATCCTGCTGGCCGCTGCCGCGCTGCTGACGCTCTCAATCGGCTCAATCGCTGGATACGGGAGCGCCTCGACCGCGACGACCGCCGAGTACCTCCTAGACATCTACGAGACCACCAGGGCCAAGCTGCTGGAGATGATCGAAGCGGCCGTGAACTGGTCCGTGGGCATGACCTCCGGTGCCAACGCCTCCTCTGAGGCGTGCACGCAGCTGAAGGCCAATGTCGAGGTGGCCATAGCTGAGGGAGACGCCCTCGCGGAGCAGGCAAGGGCCGCGCTCGAGGCCGGTGACGCCGACAAGGCGGCGGTCCTAGCGATCAGGGCCATAAACGCGCTGACTAGGGCCTTTGTTCAGGCCACGGTGTGCATAGGCTTCTCGGGCGTGACCGGCAACCAGACTCACGCCCCACCCGCGCCCCCGGCGGGGCTGATGGCCGCCATAACTAGGTTGGAGGTGAAGCTCAGCAGGCTCATGGCGACCGCCAAGGCCGCCGCAGCCTCGGGAATGAACGTGTCTGGCGCGATGGACTTGCTGCAGGAGGCTTCCGCTGAGCTCCAGGCCGCCAGGGAGGCCGCGCTCGAGGGAGACGTCAGGGACGCCACGATGTCCATTGCCAGGGCCAACCAGCTCATGGGAAAGGCAATCTCAATTCTGAGGGCGGCATCCACCACTGCAATGGAACACCGCGTCAAGGAGTTCTGCCAGGGCGGGAACTGCGCAGTCAGGGTTCTGAACCTCACCAAGATGACCGAGAAACTCAGAGAGAAGATCATGGAGAGGTGCAGGGCCCTCGGGCTAGGGATGAATCTCACAACGACAGGAATGCAGCACGAGAAGGGCCATGGACCCCCTGGAAACGTGACCGCGACGCCCGTCAGGCCTCCCAAGTCGGGCGAGCACCCCGGTCCCGGGCACGAGATACCCGCTCCTCCGGCTGCAGGGGAGGTCCCACCGGAGGACCAGGGTAGGGATCACTGCCCACCTAAGGGCTGCGGGGGCTGAGCCGGGCTCAGCGCGCGGGTGGCTTCCGATCTCCTCCCTGCCTGATTGGACGCCGCTTATGCGCCCACTTAGTGGGCGCGCGGCGCCCTTAATCAAGTGGGGATCTCAAGGTCAAGCGGGTGATCGAATTTGACGGCCCTCAACGCCTCGAGGATCTTCCCCTCCTCTGGAGGGGTGAGCAGGACCCTGCTGGCTGCAGCCCTGATTGCGCTCTCAATCGGACCAGTCGCTGTGTATGGGACCGCCGCCACATCATCGACGGCCGAGTACCTCCTTGAGCTCTACGAAGCCACAAGGGCCAAGCTGCTGGAGCTGGTTAACGCCTCTGCGTCGGTCAACGTATCCGCGCAGGAAGACGGGATGGGAGATAGCTGCGGGCAGCTCATGATCAACGTCAACGCGTCCATATCTAAGGGAGACGAGCTAGCCGAGCAGGCGAGGGCAGCTCTGGAAGCTGGAAACGAGCAGGAGGCTGCCGTGCTCGCCAAGAGAGCTATAAACGCCCTGACCAGCGCCTTCGTGCACACCACCATATGCCTCGGCAGAACGGGGAGTTGGTCGGGCGGGGGCAACGCGACCAACCAATCGGCAGGACCGCATCATCCCCCGCCGGGCCTCCAGGCCGCGATAACGAGGCACGAGATCAGGCTGGCCAGGCTGAGGGCGGCCACCGAGGCCGCCGCAGCCTCAGGAATGAACGTATCAGCCGTCCTCGAGCTTCTCCAGGAGGCCTCAGAGTTACTGGAGGCGGCTAGAGAGTCCGCCCTGGCAGGAGACGTCGGGAACGCTACCAAGGCCATGTCGATGGCCAACCACCTCATGGGCAAGGTCGCCTCGATGCTGAAGACGGCATCAGCGAAGGCCATCGAAAACCGGCTCAAGAAGCTCTGCGGCGATGGGAACTGCACGATCTCAGTTCTGAACCTCACCAAGATAACTCCGGGGCTCCAAAAGGCTCTGGAGAGGAGGTGCAAGGCACTCGGCTCCTCTGTCAATCTGACGTTCGTCTCACCTGGTGCGCACAAAGGGAAGGGCCTGGGGCACAAGGGCAACAATACCGGAGAGCCGCCGTCCGCGCAGTCCAAGCCTAAGCCGGGAGAGAAGCCCGGGCATGGACCCGACGTCACTCCAGGAAAGGAAAAGGAGCACCCGGGACGCGGCAAGGGACACGAGAAGGACAAGTGCCCACCCGGCCGCTGCCGGGGGTGAACACTACCTTCTCTCCTCTTTAATCCTCCCAGGTGGCCGCGTCGGAGGTGAGCGGACGAGTGGCGGCGACGGCAGTCGATATACGTTCGATCCTCCTAGCCGTTGCGGTCTTCACCACAGCCTCCGTCGCCCTAATGACCATATCCGCGGTTTCCCCAGCGTCAGCCGCTATGTTCCAACCCGCAGAGGAGAATCTCACGATATCCGTGACTCTCAGGCCCTTTGAGGATGGGTGGGTCGACGTGACGATGGAGGCGTCGCTCCCGGGGGAGGCCTTCGTTGTGCTGCCCCTGGCTGGGGAGCCAGACGCCCTCCTGGTCACCAACGGCGAGGGAGTCCCGCTGAGCTACTCCCTCGGGGATGGAGCAGTCGTAGTCGAGGCCGTAGGGGAGAGGCAGGTGGTGGTGTCGTACCAGACGCCCAGCCTGACGAGGAAAGTCGGGGGAGTCTGGGAGTTCTCCGTGGACCTCCCTGGGGTCTCCGAGTTGGAGGTCCATCTGCCAGCCGACGCGGTGATAGTGGGGCTCTCACCCGTACCGGAGGAGGTTAACCGGGGTTCTGACCTCCTAGTGATCTCCTTCAAGGGGGGCACCGCGAACGTCTCCTACGCATTTGAGAGTTCTCCAGGGGTGCATCCGGCCTCCTCGGGGGGCTCGAGTGGTCTGAGCGGGGGCTTCGGGCAGCTATTCCAGGGCACACCTCTCTACATCTTGGCGGGGGCAGCTGTCGGCGCCATAATCCTCATCGCCTTGCTAGTCGCCAGGGCGAGGCAGGAGTAGCAGACAAGCCTCCTCGCCCCTCTTCCAATCCTTCTTTTGAGACCTCGCACGTCAGATACGCTCCTCTTTTTGGCGTGAAAGCGAATTTTCACGACGCATGAGCCGCGCGACTTACCTCTTCCGGACCGCGAGGAGAACCCCCACGATCAACACGCCGATGAGAAGAGAGATCATCACAGAATAATCCACGGGTTCCTCCGCGTCCTCAACATACCCGACGATTATTGAGTGGCTCAGCAGAGCCTCGCCGCCATGCGAGAACGTGAAATCCCAGGTCCCCGCAAAGTCTCCCGTGGTGCCCAACTCGATCACGAGGTACGCCGAGTCGTCCCCCTCCCTAAGAACTATGGAGCCCTCCCAGACTTGACCGGACGGAGGCGAGATCCAGTACTCCACGGAATCACCCTCAGAGACGTCGGACAAGTGCAGCTTCACCACAACGGTCTCTCTGGGCATGAAGGAGTCTCTCACCTCGTAGACATTGCCCTGCAATGAGCCGAGTTCTAGCTGCTCGGTTGGCCGCCACGCGGGGCTGACGGAGATGACCTCCCGCGCTCCTCCCACCAAATCTCTGCTAGGAACTGAGACGTGCTCAAGACCATCCTCCTGGCTGACCTGGCCAGCCTCTCGTCGTCCGTCACCAAGGTAAACCCCTCGTCTCTGCGAGTTGACAGGCGGCGGAGGAGCGAAGAGGGAAAAGAATAGGGAGGAAGGGGGGAGTGGAGATCACTCTCCTCCCTCATAGAGGGCCTTGAACTCCTCGTAAGCCTTCCTGACCTCCTCAACTGAGGCCTCGTCTTCGAGGGTCGTGAGGTCGCCGACCTCCCTCCCGGAGACGACGGCCTTCAGGACCCTCCTCATGATCTTGCCGCTCCTGGTCTTTGGGAGCCTCTGGACGAAGTGTATCTCGCTGGGCACGTATACGGGGCTGATCTCCTCTCGTATGAATCCCTTGATGGAGTCCCTCAGCTCCGAGCTGGGAGAGAACCCCTCCCTGAGGACCACGAAGGCCACCGGTGTCTCTCCCTTGACGGGATGTGGCTTCCCTACGACGGCGGCCTCAGCTACGGCGTTGTGGGAGACGAGCGCGCTCTCGAGCTCCATGGTGCCTATCCTGTGCCCAGACACCTTGAGCACCTCGTCGGCCCTGCCGAGCAGCCAGAAGTAGCCGTCCTCGTCCCTCATGGCGTAGTCTCCCGTGTAGTACCACCCCGGGAACTTGGACCAGTAGACCTTCCTGTACCTGACCGGGTCCTTGTACACCCCGAGAAGCATGGAGGGCCACGGCCTCTTGATCACCAGGTACCCCCTCACGCCCGGGGGGACCGGTCTGCCCTGCTCATCCACGACGTCTGCCTCCACCCCCGGGAGGGGGAGCGTAGCCGACCCAGGCTTCAGGGGCACTAGGGATATGCCCGGGCAGGGGGCGATCATGTTAGCCCCGGTCTCGGTCTGCCACCATGTGTCCACGATGGGGCACCTCTCACCCCCTATCACCCTGTAGTACCACCTCCACGCCTCGGGGTTGATGGGCTCGCCCACAGTACCGAGCAGCCTCAGAGAGCTGAGGTCATGCCTCTTCGGCCACTCCTCCCCGTACCTCATGAACATCCTTATCGCAGTCGGCGAGGTGTAGAGCACCGTCACCCCGTGCCTCTCCACGATGGACCACCACCTGTCGGGCGAGGGGTAGTCTGGGGCGCCCTCGTACATCACAGTCGTGGCTCCAGTGACGAGGGGCCCGTAGACGATGTAGCTGTGCCCCGTTATCCACCCGACGTCCGCAGCCGTCCAGAAGATGTCCTCGTCTCTAATGTCAAACACCCACCTCATAGTGGACTCCACGCCCACCAGGTACCCGCCGGTGCCGTGGACTATGCCCTTGGGCTTGCCCGTCGTGCCGGAGGTGTAGAGGATGAAGAGCGGATGGGTGCTCTCGACGGGCTCCGGCTCGACGTAGTCGCGGGCCCCCTCCATCAGGTCATGCCACCAGTAGTCCCTGCCCTCATGCATCGACACCTCAGAACCGGTCCTCCTGACGACCACGACCGTTTCCATAGACGGGGCCCTATCAACGGCCTCGTCCGCGATCCTCTTCAGGGGAACGACCCTCCCCCTCCTGTACCCACCGTCGGCCGTGACTAGGACCTTCGCCCTAGAGTCGTTGATCCTGTCGGCGAGCGCTGTCGAGCTGAAGCCCGAGAAGACGACTGTGTGCACGGCGCCGATCCTGGCGCACGCCAGCATCGCGACGGGGAGCTCGGGGATCATGGGGAGGTAGATCGCCACCCTGTCCCCCTTTCTGACGCCCAGGTCCTTCAACACGGAGGCGAACCTGTTGACCTCTCTGTAGAGCTTGTAGTAGGTTATCACCTTCTCGTCGCCGGGCTCTCCCTCCCAGATTATCGCGGCCTTGTTCTTCCTCCAGGTGGCCACGTGTCTGTCGAGCGCGTTGTAGCTGGCGTTGAGTCTCCCGCCAATGAACCACCTAGCGTAGGGCGGGTCCCATTCCAGCACCCTGTCCCACGTCTTGAACCAGTCAAGCCTCTTGGCCTGCTCCGCCCAGAAACCCTCTAGATCCCTCAGGGACCTCTCATAGACCTCTTCATACCTCTTGGGCCAGATTCTCGACTCGGTCGGGAGCGGTCCCTCCACCACACATCACCCCGGTCTTAGCCGTTTGGACGCGCCGGGAGATTGCGACAATCGGTCTGAGCGGCAGCCCGTCAACTCTGCCGGGAGCGCTGATCAGCTAGGGCAATCGAAGGGACCGAAGGAGGTTTTTCGAGCCCGAATTCAAGATTATATAAATTTTAATTTTGAATATTTTTCCAATTCGCCGCGAAGCTCCCCGTCGTGACATAAAAAGCTAGGGTCTCTTTAGTCCGGCTCTCTTGAACGTGAAGAATCGCCCCTATAGTGCATTTTTGCTCAGGGTACTGCCTAGATACGCGCCTCCCTTTGGCAGATCTCGGCGATCATTCGAGGAGTATCACGCCGTACGCGGCCCTCTCAGACAGGTCCAGCCTGACGACGGAATCCAACTCCAGTCCAACGGCGCAAGTCGCAGGTCGGACGAGCTGGGGGGTCGGACACTCGCCCTCGACGGCTGGGCACGGGTCGCAGAGCCTGCACGGCCCCGGAAACAGGGCAAATGCGTAGAGCTTCCCGCTCAGCGTGAGTTCCCTCTCCCTCTCCAGCAGCCACCTCTGCGCCTCCGCCTCGAACCTCTCCTGAGGCTCACCCTCCTCTGCCTCGAACCTCACAATCAGTGCCCTGCTGAAGTGGGACGCCCACTCCCTCGCCTCCTTCCACCCCGGGGCCCTCGGCGGGCACGACGGGGACCCTCCATAGAGCTCGCAGGCCAGACACTTCCACGCTGGCCTGGGGGTGAACCTGAGATCCGCGGCCTCGACCTCCCTCGCCCACGCCACCCTCAACTCGGTACCGCTTCGGACGTCGAACCGCCTGCCTATATTCATCGTCCAAGCCGGGGGCCCGTGGGTCCGGTAGCCCTCGGCTTCCTCGGCAGCCTCGCCGCCGGCCTGATGACAGCGGTCGGGGCTCTTCCGGCGCTTGCTCTCCACGGGGAGGGCCCCGACAAGGCGATGGACGTACTCTACGGCCTAGCCTCCGGAGTGATGCTGGCGGCCAGCGCGTTCAGCCTGCTGGCCCCGGCCCTGGAGGCGGGCTCTATTTGGCAGGTGACGCCCGGGTTCGTCCTCGGGGCCGCGCTCATAGAGGCGGGCGACAGGCTGATCCCCCACGTGCACCCCATCTACGGGGAGGAGGGTCCGCCCTCTAGGCTGAGGAGGGTCTGGCTCATGGTGCTGGCCATGATAATCCACAACTTCCCGGAGGGCATGGCGGTGGGTGTCGCCTTCGGATCCGGGGATCTGGCCAGGGCCATGGCCCTGACCACCGCGATAGGAATTCAGAACGTGCCGGAGGGTCTGGCGGTTTCCGCACCCCTGGTCAGGGAGGGATATGACGGCGTCAGAGCCATGGTATACGGGGCGCTAACCGGGCTCGTGGAGCCGATCGGAGGGCTCTTGGGGGCTCTGGCGGTGACTCACGCCTCCACCATTCTCCCTGCGGCCATGGGCCTCGCCGCCGGGGCCATGATATTCGTGGTGAGCGACGAGATGATCCCGGAGAGCCACAGGAAGGGGCACGAGAAGTGGGCCACCGCCGGAGTGATACTCGGCTTTGCGCTGGTGATGCTCCTAGACAACACGTTCGGCTGATCTCAGGGCTCAGACGGTCCTCTCCTCCTCCCAGACGTTCCCTCTGGGGTGGTACCCCCTGTCCTCCCAGAAGCCCCCGGGGTAGTCCCTGACGAACTCGATCCTCGTGAGCCACTTGGCGCTCTTCCAGGCGTAGAGGTGCGGGATGACCGGCCTCGCTGGGAAACCCATCTCGCTGGGCAGAGGCCTGCCGTTGAGCTCCAGGGCCACGATGGCGTCCTCGACGAGGGCATCCTCGAGGGGAACGGACGTGTCGTACCCGTCCAGGCTCACGAACCGCACCCAGCGAGCCTCAGGCCTCACGCCAGCCATCTCGGCCAGCCTCGCGAGCCGGACACCCCTCCACCGGACCGCCCTGACGCTCCACCCAGTGACGCAGTGGAAATCCCTGACGATCTCGACCTGCTCAAGGGACCTGAGCTCCTCGTAGCTGAGCGACAGCTCCCTGTCCACGAGCCCGGTCACGGTCAGCTTCCACTCCTCCAGGTCCACGGAAGGCCTCCCCAGCGCCGAGTACTCAATGAAGTCGTCTACCCACCTCTGCCCGGGCGGGAGCTCCGGCACGAATCGGCCACTCGGTCGAGCCCTAATATCCCTTCATCGCCGCGCCCGAGAGGTAGGCCTCTCGGTCGACGGCGCAACGCTCAGAGGAAGACCTCCCTCTCCGTGGAGGGGTCCACGGTGACGTATCTGTCGCTCCCCAAGTAGAGGGAGGGCCTGACCCTGCCCAGGTCGACAGTCGCATCCTCCTTGAGGGAGTCAGAGGCCAAGAGGGACTTCACCTCGCCCACGAACCACGTGTGGTCTCCCCAGATCCTGGAGTCCACCACGTGGCACTCCAGAGCGACGTAGGCCTCAGCTAGTATTGGCACCCCGAGTTCGGGGCCCTCAAACACCTCGATCTCCGCGGCCCGGAGCTTGTCCCTCCTCTCTCTCCGGGACACCCTACCAACGAAGTGTATCTTATGGACGAGCTCGAACGGCAGGAAGTTGACCCCGAACACGCCCGTGCTTCTCACGTTGTCGTGGGTGGCCCTCCTAGGGCTAATGGAGACTCCGTAGAGGGGAGGCCTGTGGGAGATGGGCGAGTGCCAAGTGGCCGCCATGGCATTGGGCTCGCCCTCGGGGGACAGGGAGGTTATGACCGCCGCCATCCTCGGGTTCACGGCGGCGAAGAACCTGCTGACGTCGATCCTCCGCATCACCATGGGTAACCTTGGGCCGGTCATAAATCCTGCGGGTGGATTGGGCGGCGGGGAGAGCCCTTGCCCTCGCGACCCCCTCTTTAAAAGTCGGGGCGGGCGGGGCCGCCGCGTAATGGACCAGCGCAGGACGCCCCTGGTCGACTTCTTGAACGAGGAGGTCGAGGAGTATTACAGGTGGTGCACCCCCTCGGTCCTCCTCGACGCCCCGCGCGTCAGGGACATCTACGCCACGGACGTGAGCGCCTCCCTGTCGGTGAGGGGGACGCTGGCTGACAACTCAGGCATATTCGAGGAGGCGCACCGCCTCGCTGCCGAGGCCTACGGGGCCGACCACACCCTGTTCAGCGTCCACGGCTCCACTGGGAGCGTGTACGTGGTCCTCAGGTACCTGAGCCTAATGTACGGGACCCCCCTGATACTGGCCAGCAGGAACATACACATCAGCGTCCAGAACGCCTGCGAGGACTTCGGCGTCAGGTACAGGTTCCTGAAGAGCTACTATGATCCCGAGTTCGACATGTTCATTCCCCCAAAGCCGGAGGACGTGGTGGAGGCGCTCGAGAGGTACCCCGAGGCCAACGCGGTCCTCCTCTCCAACCCGACCTACGAGGGCCTCTCGTGCAGGCTGAGGGAGACGGTGGAGGCCATCAGGGGGTTCAACGAGGACGTGCTGATCATCGTCGACGAGGCGTGGGGCGCCCACTTCCGGTTCAGCGACAGGCTGCCGGAGACGGCCATGGAGGTCGGGGCCGACATCAGCATTCAGAGCACCCACAAGCAGGGAGGCTCGCTCCAGCAGACGGGCATGATCCACTGGAGGGACGGCCTCGTCGACGCCGAAGTGATGTGGGAGGCTTACAGGGGGTACGTCACCACGAGCCCCTCCTACCACATGCTGGCGTCGCTGGACGCGGCCAGGGCCTACCTCGTGGAGAGGGGGAGGAAGGAGATCGAGAGGATAATCCGACTCTCCCAGAGGTTCAGGGAGGAGTTGAGGGAGAGGGTCCCGAGGCTCGGGGTGCTAGATCGGGAGCACCTCGAGAGGTGGAGCGAGCACGTGAACGGCGTTGACCTCACCAAGACGCTGGTCTCCCTCACGGAGTACGACATCACCGGATTCAGACTCGACGAGGAGCTCCAGAGGAGGTTTAGGGTGGTCCCGGAGACGGCCAACTACAACTCCCTCCTCTTCATAACAACCTTCCAGCTCCCGGAGAGGGCCGTTGACGCCACGGTAGAGGCCCTGAGCCGGTTGCTTAGGGGTAGGGAGATCCCCCGAGGAGAGAAGAGGCTTCTGACACCTCCGCTCAGGGACCAACCACCTAAGATCGAGCCGTACCTCCTCAGGAGGATGCCCAAGAAGCTAATCACCCAGAGGATCCCCATAGACCTGGCGGTGGGCATGATCTCGGCCGAGACGATCGTGCCCTATCCCCCGGGAGTCCCCATCCTTATCAAGGGCTACAGGATCACTAGAGAGGTTGTGGAGTACCTGAAGGCGGTCAGGGACGCTGGTGGACTCCTGATAGCGAGGGATCCTTCCCTCCGGGAGGTGGAAGTCCTCAAGTTCCCCTGACCACGGCCTCGAGGTCAGGGGGCCTCAGCGGGCTGCGCTGTCACAGGCTCGGCCGCCACCGAAGCCTCAGCAGGAGTGCGTTGGCCACCACTATTATCGAGCTGGCCGACATCACGAGCGCCGAGATCTCAGGCGGTATCAGTATCCCGTACCGGCTGTAGAGGGCCCCCGCCGCCAGGGGAATGGCCACGGCGTTGTAGCCAGTGGCCCAGAACAGGTTCTGGACCATCTTGGAGTAGGCCGCCTGGGAGAGCTCGAAGAGCCTGACCACGTCCAGCGGGTCGCTCCTGACGAGCACGACGTCCGCCGACTCCATGGCAACGTTCGTGCCCGCGCCTATCGCCACGCCCACGTCCGCCCTGGCCAGCGCCGGGGCGTCGTTTATACCGTCGCCTACCATGACGACCACCTCTCCGAACTCCTGCAGCCTGGCTATTGCCTTCTCCTTGTCCTCTGGCATGACCTCGGCCACGAACCTCTCTATCCCCAGCTCCTGGGCTATGGCCCTTGCGGTGGCCTCGTTGTCACCGGTCAACATCACCACCGAGAGGCCCATCTCTAGGAGCCTCTGGACCGCCTTCTTAGCCTCGGGCCTGGGCGTGTCGGCCACCGAGATCACGCCGAGGAGCCTCCCTCCGGATGCAACGCACGTGACTGTCCTCCCCCTGGACATCTCCTCGGCTATGACGTCCTCCAGCTCGGAGATGTCCACTCCGGACTCCCTCATGAACCCGACACTGCCGACGAGGACCTCCCTGCCGTCCACCGCGGCCACGGCGCCCCTCCCCGGCACGGCCCTGAACCCATCGGCGGGCCTGGGCGAGCCACCCGCGGCCTCTACTATCGCCATTGCTATCGGATGCTCGGAGCTGGCCTCCACGGAGGCCGCAAGAGCGAGGAGCTCGTCCTCTCTAATCCCCGGGGCGGTCCTCACGGACACCACCCGGGGCCTGCCCTCAGTTAGGGTCCCAGTCTTGTCGAACACCACGGTGGTGGCCGTCCTGAGCCGCTCGAAGACCCCGGCGTCCTTCACGAGGATGCCCATCCTGGCAGCCAGGCCGGTGGCCAGCGTGGTCACCACCGGCATCGCCAGGCCCAGCGCGTGGGGGCACGTGATCACCATGACCGAGATGGCGAGGGAGAGGGCGAACACTCCTCCCGCGTCCTGCGCGAGCGCCCAGTACGAGTAGGTCGCCAGGGCCGCGACCACAGCTATTATCGTCAGGTAGTGGGCCGCCCTGTCCGCGAGCCTCTGGAGGCTGGGCTTGCTCTCCTCGGCCTCCCTCACGAGTCGCACGATCTGGGCGAACGCGGTGTCCTCCCCGACCCTGACCGCCCTGACCTTCACGGCCCCGTAGGCGTTTATGGTCCCGGCGGCGACCTCGTCGCCGGGGGCCTTCCTGACCGGCCTGGACTCGCCGGTGAGCATGCTCTCGTCCGCGTAGGTCTCTCCCTCGATGACAACGCCGTCCACGGGGAAAGACTCCCCAGGCCTGACCAGCACGATGTCTCCGACCCTAACCTCCTCCGCCGGGACCTCTAAGACCTCTCCGTCCCTTATCACCCTGGCGGTGACGGGTGCCATCTCCATCAGGGCGTCCAAGGCCGTCCGGGTCCTCCTGAACGCCTTCATTTCCATCCAGTGCCCAAACAGCAGGAAGACCGTGAGCGTGGTAACGGCCTCGAAGAAGTCGTCACCCCCAAAGAAGAACGTGGCTCCAACGCTGTAGACGTATCCAGAGAGGAGGGCCAGGCTCACGAGGACGTTCATCCCCAGCAGGCCCCTCTTCAGCGTCGAGTAGGCCCCCTTGAAGAAGGGCCAGCCGCCGTAGAAGACGACTACCGTCGACAGGGCGAAGATGAGGTACCCCATTCCGGGGAACTCCGGGAGCCTCAGCCCTAGCAGACGCGCGAACCTCGAGTACAGGAAAACGGGCGTGGTTAGTATCAGGGAGACGAAGAACCTGTTTCTCATGTCGCGCTCCATGGCGCCGTGGTCGTGTCCGGCGTGCGCACCCCGTTCGCCGGTCATCTTCCCCTCGCAGGGTCTGGCGTGACCGTGTCCCGTGGGATGGGCATGGCCCCTTCCCATTGAGTGACCCTCCATGACTATCATGTCATGAGTCAATACATCAAATATAAACATATATGGGGAGATCTAGGCTGGGCCGAGCGATCGGGGATGAAGAGCGGTCTAGAGCGCGGTCTCGAGGGCAATCAAAAGATATCTGGTGTGGATAGGAAGGGACCGTTGGGGGCGGCGCATTAATGTTTAAATACAATATATCTCGAATAGACTCAGTTGACCCGAGATGAGTCCGAAGGTGATTGGAGTAGCCTTGCTCGTTGGGGCGGCTATTGGATTGACCGCGCTATATTGGACGGCGCCGTACTGGCGTCCGGGAAGTTTGACGACAGGTCAGGCCCTCTCAGTCCCACACATGGGCGGGCCTCACTACGGAACCATGATGGGCCCAGGCCCGGCCATGGGACACGGAGGATGGGTTGGACCGGTCGGCAGGCCTTACATGGGAGCGGGTCCAGGCCAGGGCTTAGTCGTCGAGTTGGACGACGCCATCCGCGCGTTTGAGGAGTACATCTCCGCCTTGGGAGACGACTACGCCCTGCTGGAGGTAATGGAGTTCCAGAACAACTTCTACGCGGTGGTCGTGGAGAGAGACACCGGCATGGGCGCCTTCGAGCTCCTCCTGTGGAAGGGAAGCGGGAGGATAACCTCAGAGCCAGGGCCGAACATGATGTGGAACCTCAAGTACGGCATGCACCCCACCTATCTCTCGGAGTACTCCACCAGCGTGAGTCCCGAGCAGGCTTCGGAGATCGCCCTGAGCGCCCTGAAGGGGGCGTTCCCAGGCGCCGAGATAGAGCTCGAGGAGCCGATACCGTTCTACGGGTACTATACGATGGACTACAAGCTGAACGGGGAGATGTACGGGATGCTGAGCGTGAACGCCATCACTGGAGAGGTCTGGTTCCACACCTGGCACGGCGGCTTTATCCAGGAGGTTGAGCTGGGTCCCGGGGAGGGTGAGCACTGATGTGCCCGTGCTGGGGATGGGGATTCGGTGGAGGCTGGATGTGGGGCTCAGGTTGGTTCCTCTGGTGGCTGCCGGGTCTCCTCATAGGGCTTGGCATTTTGGGGATCATCCTTCTCCTCCTCGGCGGCTCGCGCCGCCGCGCGGAGCGCGAAGTGTCTTAAATTGACAGTGGGGGCGCTGACGCGATGAGCGAGGGGTTCAAGCCGAGGGGCCTCATAAGGACGCTGATCCTCCTTTCCCTCTACAAGGGAAAGAGGCACGGCTACGGCATCATGGAGGACGTTGAGAAGATCACCGGAAAGAAGCCAAGCGCTGGAGAGGTTTACCCCTTCCTGCAGAGGCTGGAGAAGGAGGGCTACGTGAGGGTGGAGGAGGACAGGGCCAGCAGGAGGAAGATGTACGAGCTCACCGACGCAGGCCGCCTCCTGGTCGAGGACACGATCGAGAGGATGTCCGGGATAATAGAGGCCATCGTGGAGTCCAAGTTGAGCGTTTGCGCCAACTGCGGGGTCAAGATCTACCAGGGTGGGGTGGAGGTAGAGGTAAAGGGGCGTAAGCTGATGTTCTGCTGCGAGCACTGCGCCGCAAACTACCTGGCCAAGAGGGGGATAGTGAAAGCGGCATTGCACCCCGTGGGCGAGGGAGGCGCTGAACACAGGCACGACCACGGGCACGATCGCGAGGAGCACTAGGCCCCGGCTTGAACCGAACCCCTCGCCAGCTCCCTAATCCTTTTTGCCCACCACGACGGGGGCGAAGTCGATGGCCACCGACGTGAAGAGGCTACTTGAAGCGCACGGAAGATCGGAGCGAGAGGTCTACTTGGACAACGAGAACTCCGGACGAGTTCCACCAGAGGTCGTCGAGGCTATGCTACCCTACTTCAACGAGGTAGGCTACGGCCACCCGTCTATCACCAACAGGCCCGGGTGGGAGGCCTTCGAGGTGGTGCAGGAGACCGCTGAGAAAGTGGCTAGGACCATAGGCGTTGACCCCGAGGATGTCCATTTCACCCACAGCGGCACGGAGGCCAACAACCTCGCAATCCTCGGAGTCGCGAGGGCAAACCGCTCAAGGGGGAAAAAGATAGTCATATCAGCGGTGGAGCACCTCAGCGTGATACTGCCGGCGGAGTCGCTCGAGGACGCTGGCTTCAAGGTCGTCAGGGCCCCGGTCGACGAGGAGGGGTTCGTAGACCAGGATGTCTTGGCCGAGCTGGTGGACAGGGAGACCGTGCTGGTGTCCGTTCAAACGGTCAACCACGAGATCGGCACCATCCAGAGGATACGAGGTCTGTCAGAGGTCGTGAGGGACAAGAACGCAGACGTCATATTCCACACGGACGCGTGCGACGCCTACGGCAGGGTCAGGATTGACGCGGACGCCATGGGCGTCGACATGATAACCCTGAGCTCCCACAAGATCCTGGGGCCCAAGGGGGTGGGCGTCCTCTATGTTGCGGATGGGGTGAAGGTTGAGCCTGTCCTGAGGGGCGCCCTGAGCTCCCAGCCCCTCTGGCCCGGAGTGGAGAACGTCCCGGCCATGGCGGGGTTCAAGAGGGCGATAGAACTTGCCTTCGAGGACTTTGACGGCGCGAACGAGAGGGTCAGGGCGCTCAGGGACCGCCTCATGGACTCCGTACTCGCGCGGGTGCCCGAAACTCTCCTCAACGGACCTCGGGGGGAGGAGAGGGTCTCCGACAACCTGAACCTGAGCTTCCTGCACGTTGAGGGGGAGGCCCTGACGGTCGAGCTTAGCATACGGGGGGTATACGTGTCCAGCGGGAGCGCGTGCACCAGCCGCATCCTCGAGCCCAGCCACGTCTTGCTGGCTATAGGCAGGAGGTACGAGGAGGCCCACGGGAGCATACTGTTCAGGCTCACCCGGTACCACACCCGTGACGACGTGGACTACGTGGCTAGGCAGGTCCCCGAGGCTGTGGAGAGGCTCAGGCGAATCAGCCCGCTGGGTAAGGGGTAAATACTGCCCGAGATTACTCCCGTTATAGGAGGGTCGAGAATGAGCACGAGGGTTCCGCTGCCGTACACGCCGAAGGTGCTCGAGCTATTCAGGAATCCGAAGAACCTCGGCAAGATGGAGAACCCGGACACCATGGCGCAGGCTGGGAGCCCGGCGTGCGGCGACGTCATAAGCCTTTACCTCAGGATAGTGGAGAGAAATGGGGTTGAGGTGATCGAGGACGCCAAGTTCGAGAGCTACGGGTGCGCCGCTAACATAGCGGCGGCCAGTATGCTAACGGAGATGATCAAGGGCAAGACGGTCAGGCAGGCGTGGGAGGTCGGGTGGCAGGAGATCGCCGAGGCGCTAGGGGGCCTGCCTCCGGTGAAGAGGCACTGCAGCATCCTGGCCGTCGGGGCCCTGAGGAGGGCCATAAGGGCCTACTACGGGAAGAAGGGCCGGAGGCCGGACTGGCTCCCTGAGGGACTCACGATGGCCGAGAAGCAGGCCCTGGAAGAGGAGGAGTTCATAGAGAGGATGTACGGTGGTAGGCTTGAGCGCGGGTGAGGGAGAGCCAGGTCGAGACGGCCGAGAGGGGCTCCCCGCGGAAGAATACTCGGTGGTGGCCGAGCTAGACATCTCCGGGAGATCGAAGAAGTGCGTCGAGTCTCCTCTGGTCTCCCTCACCAGGGCGATGTCGACCCTCCGATCCGGTGAGGCCATACTGGTGAGGTTCGACCCGGAGAGAACCCCAGCCCGGGCCATTCAGTTGATGGCGACCAAGAAGGGTTTGGGATTCTCTCTTCTGAGCAAGGGAGAGACGCATTCCTGCCTTATCTACTCTCCGCGATGAGAGCCCAGGGGGAGGAAGGCCGTCTCGGAGGAAATCATATTATATGGCCGGCGATGACCGCTCTTTCGGTGTCGGGGAATTGATGGGGTTCATACTGGAGGGGGCTGTGTGGAAGGGTACGGCCATATTCGGCAGCATAGGGCCGACTGAGATCATACTCTTGCTCATACTGGCCCTGATACTCCTTGGGCCAAGCAAGCTGCCTGAGCTTGCCAGGAGCCTCGGCCAGGCCATCAACGAGTTCAAGAAGGCCACCTCTCAGGCCATGGAGACCACCCCGGCGACTCCCGCTCCGGCCCAGGTACAGGAGGTTGCCCCTGCCAGGCGGGAGAAGAGTGTCAGGGAACTCGCCAGGGAGCTTGGCATCGACACCACCGGCAAGACCGACGAGGAGATCGAGAAGGAGATCATAGCCCTCGTGAAGAAGAAGGAGTCTTCCGAGTAGAGGTCACAGGAGTCGATGGGCCCCTAGGAAGAAGGGGCCCCGGCCGCCTGATTTTTACCTCCTCCCTCACCGGAGGGAGGGGTGGTTCGTCTGTTTGACGTTGAGAAGATCAGAGAGGACTTCCCAATTCTCGCTAGGATTGTGTCGGGCAGGAGGCTAATCTACTTTGACAACGCGGCGACTACCCAGAGGCCTCGCCAGGTCGTAGAGGCCATCAAGAGGTTCTACGAGGAGCACAACGCCAACGTTCACAGGGGGCTCCACACACTCAGCCAGGAGGCCTCCGAGCTGTATGAGGAGGCCCACGAGATCTTGGCAAAGTTCATAGGGGCCTCTGGGATAGAGGAAATCGCCTTCCTCGCAGGAACAACGGACGCGCTCAACGCCATCGCCGACGGATGGGCGTGTAGGAACCTGGTCCCGGGCGACAGGATAGTGACCACGGTGCTGGAGCACCACAGCAACATGCTCCCTTGGAGGAGGGTGGTCCAGAGAACGGGGGCAGAGCTGGTCTACGTTGACGTTACGGAGGACGGCCTGCTCAGGTGGGATCAGCTAGAGAACGCGATCAACGAGAGGACCAGGCTTGTTGCGATAACTGGGATGTCCAATGTCACGGGCCAGATCGTAGACGTGGCAGAGGTAGCCAAGCTGGCCCACGAGGTCGACGCTGTCTTGGTGGTAGACGGGGCCCAGGCGGTGCCCCACATGCCCCTGAACGTCCGCCAGATGGGCATAGACTTCCTGGCATTCTCCGGGCACAAGATGCTGGGTCCCACGGGCATAGGGGTCCTCTACGGGAGGAGAGACCTCTTCGAGCGCATGGACCCCCCGAGGGTGGGCGGCGGGATGATCAGCGACGTCACCCTAGAGGGAGCCGAGTGGGCCGACCTGCCGTGGAGGTTCGAGGCCGGCACTCCTAACATCGCCGGAGCCGTAGGCCTTGCCGAGGCGGCAAGGTACCTTACGGCCCTGGGGATGGAGGCCGTGAGGGAGCACGAGAAGAGGCTCACAGAACTCACGCTCAGGCTCATCGAGGACAGGCTTCCTGAGGATGTTGAGATCTATGGACCAAGGGATGTGGAGGAGAGGGGAGGAATAGTGACCTTCAACGTCAGGGGCCTAGATCCCCACATGACGGCCTCTCTGCTGGACACCTTCGGGATAGCGGTCAGGTCGGGGCTGCACTGCGCCCACCCGCTGCACCGGAGGATGGGCGCCGCGGAGGGCACCGTGAGGGCAAGCTTCTACATCTACAATACAGAAGAGGAGGTTAAGACGTTTGTGGACGCTCTGGTCGAGATAGCCGAGACCGCGAAGTAACGAACCGATCTCGCGGAGAATCAGGTCGCGAGGAGCCCCTCAAGGATCGTGACATGAAACGCCACCCCCAAGATCGGCGCATAAAGGTAAAACTATCACCAGCTGGCTCTCAGAAATGGTCGCTCGGACCTGAAATGCCGGATCAATCCATAAAATGATCCAATGGTTCTTCCAAGCTTGAGGCGGACAGATGGCGGAGGAGCAGCCAACCTCGGAACGCCCCCAGGTTGACAGAGTCATCAAGAGGGATGGCAGGGAAGTTCCGTTTGATGTCTACAGGATCCGACGCGCAATAACTCGCGCGATGCGTGAGGTCAACCAGTACGACGAGAAGAAACTCAATCAGGTTGTCGACTACGTCGTCCAGGTCCTCAACGAGACCTACAGCAGAGAGTCCCCACCACACGTGGAGGACATCCAGGACATCATCGAGTACGCTCTCGTGAAGCACGGCCTCTTCCAGGTGGCGAAGGCCTACATCCTCTACCGCAAGGAGAGGGAAAGGATAAGGAAGGAGAAGATGGCAATCCTCGGAAAGGAGTACGCCGACGAGGTCGACAAGAGACTCTCCCTCAACGCGATCAGGCTCCTCGCCTCTAGGTACCTGATGAAGGACGAGGAGGGCCGCCTGATCGAGGACCCGAAGGGCATGTTCGTCAGGGTCGCGGCCCTTGTGGTCATCCCCGACGTACTATACGACCCCAGGGTCTACGACAAGACGGGGGGGCAGCCGGTGCACCCGCGCGAGGACTTCGACCCTGAGGAGTGGGAGGGTAGGGTCGGCCTCGCGGGAATTGGGGGGCCAGAGTTCGCGTGGAACCGCCACCACCTGGAGAGGATGAAGGCGCTGTACGACGAGCTGAACTCCCAGGGCAAGATGAGGGTTCCCTGGTCCAGGCTCTGGAGCATGATCCTGGCCGGGGAGTTTGACGATCACTACTGGGACTTCCTCGAGTACTACCGGCTCATGGCGGAGCTGAGGTTCCTGCCCAACTCCCCGACCCTGTTCAATGCGGGGACGAGGCTGGGTCAGCTATCTGCCTGTTTCGTCTTGGACATGGAGGACAGCCTCGACTCCATCATGAAGGCCGCCGTTGACGCCTCCAAGATATTCCAGAGCGGGGGTGGGATAGGGATCAACTACTCGAAGCTCAGGCCGGAGGGCGACATAGTCCGCTCGACCAACGGCAGGGCCAGCGGCCCGGTCTCCTTCATGAGGATAATCGACGTGATCACCGACGTCGTGAAGCAGGGCGGGCGAAGGAGGGGGGCCAACATGGGGATCTTGGAGGTCTGGCACCCCGACATCTGGAAGTTCATCGAGTGCAAGAGCAAGCCAGGCCAGTACGAGAACTTCAACATCTCGGTCATGATCACCGGGGACTTCTGGGAGGCTTATGAGAAGGACGAGCCCTACCCCCTGATTAACCCGAGGAACGGCGAGGTCTGGGGGACAGCCAACCCCAAGGAGCTCTTCAGGAAGATAGCCGAGCTGGCTTGGAAGACCGGCGACCCGGGAGTCCTGTTCGCCGACAACATAAACAGGAGAAACGTATTGAAATCGGTCCTAGGTGAGATAAAATCTACTAACCCCTGCGGTGAAGAGCCTTTATATCCTTGCGAGTCTTGCAACTTAGGAAGCATCAATCTTTACGCGTACGTAAGGATCGACGAGGACACGGGCGTCGTGGAGTTTGACTGGGAGGCCTACGCCAAGGACGTCAGGCTGGCCCTCCGCTTCTTGGACAACGTGATAGATGTGAACAAGTTCCCGCTCCCGGAGATAGAGAGGCAGACCAAGCAGACGAGGAAGGTCGGGCTGGGTCTGATGGGCCTGGCCGACGTGTTGTTCGCTCTCGGGATCCCGTACCACAGCGAGGAGGGCTTCGAGTTCATGCGCGTCGTGACGGAGCACCTCACCTATCACGCCCTCTGGGAGTCAGCACAGCTGGCGGCAGAGAGGGGAACCTTCCCGCTCTACGAGCAGTCGGGGTACCCGAGGGGGGAGCTCCCCGTCGAGGGATACTACCATCCCGAGTGGTGGACGCTCGACTGGTCTAGGCTGGCGAGGGAGATAGCCAAGAGAGGAGTCAGGAACGCAGAGGTCTCGACCATAGCCCCAACAGGATCTATCTCAATGATCGCTGACGTCTCCTCTGGGATAGAGCCTCAGTTTGCCCTAGTATACGAGAAGAGGGTCAGCGTAGGTCAGTTCTTCTACGTGGACAGGGAGTTCGAGCGTCAGCTCAAGAGGCTCGGGCTCTACAGCGAGAGGCTGCTGAAGGAGGTCGCCGACAACGGCGGGTCTGTCCAGGGCATTGAGGAGGTGCCGGAGGATCTGAGGAAAATATTCGTGGTGGCCTACGACGTGCCCTGGTGGGACCACGTACGCGCCCAGGCCGAGATAACTAAGTGGATCTGCGCCGCCGTGAGCAAGACCATCAACATGCCAAACTGGGTCACGGTCGACGATGTGGAGAAGGCCTACCTTTTCGCCTACAGGCTTGGGCTGAAGGGCCTCACAATCTATAGGGACGGGTCTAAGGCAGCCCAGGTGCTCGTGACCCCCTCCCAGAGGAGGGGAGAGTACGTCCTGGACGTTTCGAACGCGACCCTAGACATCATGAGGTCCCTGGGGATTGAGCCGCCGTCTCGGCGGAAGACGGCCCCCGAGCAGGTTAGAGGTCAGCAGGGAGCTCCCGCGGTGTTCAGGCCACCGCCTCCCCGGCCAGCGAGTTCGAACCACTTCGAAGTCTGTCCTGAGTGCGGGAGCAAGAGGATAATCTATCGCGAGGACTGCGTCACCTGCCTAGACTGCGGGTGGTCCGCCTGCGTCGTGACCTGAGCTCGGGATGGTGTCTGCGGTGGGCGAGCAGGAGCGAGCAGAGTGGGAGTCAAGATCGTCAGGTCTGATCCACGTATACACGGGAGACGGGAAGGGAAAGACCACCGCAGCCTTCGGGCTGGCCATGCGGGCCGTCGGCAGGGGCTGGAGGGTTCTCGTCATCCAATTCCTCAAGGCAAGGGAGTCCGGGGAGGTCCTGGCGGCCGAGAGACTCAGGCCCGAGCTCGAAGTGCGTAGGTTCGGGACAGAGAGGTTCATAGACCCAAGGCACCCGCGGGAGGAGGACCTGGCTGTGCTGCGGGCCGGCCTCGAGGAGGCCAGGAGGGCCCTGGCCTCTGGAGACTACCGGCTGGTCGTCCTAGATGAGATCAACGTCGTGGCCCACATGGGGCTGATTAGCGAGGACGAGATCCTCGAGGCGATCAGTTCGAGGGCGGAGGGCGTTGAGGTGGTCCTGACTGGCAGGTACGCGCCGAAGTCGTTCATAGACGTGGCCGACTACGTGACGGAGTTCAGGGAGGTCAAGCACCCGTTCAGGAAGGGCATCCAAGCCAGGGAGGGCGTAGAATTCTGAGGCCCGCCAGGGGCCTGAGCGAAACTCAAAAGCCTAGACAGGGTTTCGCGTCAAAAAGAGGAAGGGTAGGGGCCAGCCGTTCCCCCGAGGCTGCTCATGGGCGGCCGGAGCGACCGCCGCCCCAGGCGGGGCCAACCTCCATGGGCGAGCTTACGATCTCGTTGTACTCGTCGACCGGGAGGACTTGGGGCTCGTAGGTCACCCCGTAGCTCTTGAGCTGAGAGGTAAATGCCCTCAGGTGGTTCCTGGAGCCCTTCATGAGGTTCTCGTAGACCATTATGATGTCCTGGTTGTTGGTCTTCTCGATCCACGACTTCAGGTCCTCGATGTCCACCTCCTCTATGAGCGCGCCGACCTTCAGGGCGTCCACCATGGACTGGCTGCCCTGGGAGACGAGCTGATCGTAAAGCGCCTGGAGGTCCGGGTTCGTGAAGACACCTACCTCGTCGGATGCGGGGTCTTGGAGGCCGTACCTGTCCAGGAGCGTCTTAACGGCGTCCATGTGGGTCTGCTCGGATCTGGCGATGTTCTGGAATATGGGGAGGCCCCACTTCTCGTAGAGCGTCAGGTAAACGTCTCTAGCGAGCTTCTCCTCCTCCCTCATGTACAGCAGCCCCTGGATCTCCTCCTCGGCGAGTTCTCCTGGAGGTATCGAGTTAACTAGGCTTTCCAGCTCCTCGATCTGAATGGACGTTGTCCCCGTCTCGTCGCCCGTCAGGATCTCCCCGCCGGTGACGGGCTCGGTCTGACCGTGATGCTGGAAGGCGTAGTATGCGCCGGCCGCCGCCACCACGGCGACCAGCGCGACCGCAACAACGACCTTGGTGCCCATACAACACCACCGAATGCCTCACCAAGCCCTGAGAAAATAAAGGTCCAGAACAAATTGTTCACTATGTTAACTCGAACTGAGACCCAGAGTTCCGTTGATAAGTTGAGATTAATTGAGCCAAATATGCGAAATATAAAATCAAAGCTTTAACGAGCTCTCTCGGGCTTCCAGGTCATCACTCGGCCCCACGCGCCGCGAGGGCACCTTGCCCGTCAGGAGGATCTCCTTCAGCGCACTCTCGGCCCACTTCTCGAACCCCAAACCCTCAATCCTCTTTACGGTGGTTTGGACGTTATACTCGACCCTCCTGAGGACGACGGACTCCTCCGCGATCAGCGCGTAGGATGCCAAGGGGACGCCGTCCCTCGGCTGCCCGACCGAACCGGGGTTCACCACCCTGACGTCGCCCACCTGCTCGTCCACCTGCACGTGGGTGTGTCCTAGGAGGACGAGCTTCGCCTTAATCGGCCTGTCCCCTAGCGGGGTGGCCTCAGTCAGGGCCCACCTCTTCTCGACCCCTGGGCGCGCCAATTCAAGTCCCTCCTCGAGAGGTTGGGAAGCGTGACCTTCTCACGAACGTACTCGCTTAGCCTCCTGAGGTCCTCCCTGCACCCGCATCCGACTCCGAAGGCGACTGCAGCGTCGTGATTTCCCATCAGAGCGACGCTCGGATCGAGGCTCCTCAAGAGGTCCACGACATCTCCCGGGTCCGGCCCGTAGTCTACGGCGTCTCCAAGGAAGACGACCTCCTCCCAGCGCTCAGACTCGAGCACCGCCTTCAACGCGGCCAGGTTGGCGTGGACGTCGGAGATGACCAACACAAGATCTGGCATAAGCTCTCTCCTCCCTTCGGTGAGGTGACTCACGTAATATAGGGAGCCGCGGCGGAGAACGAGAGGGGGCACGCGCTGCGGTACGACACGGTGATCGTGAGGTACGGGGAGCTCTGGACTAAG
>JAOZGN010000018.1 GCA_027491555.1 Thermoproteota archaeon | reverse complement strand
AGCTGGGCATAGACGTGGGCCACGTCGACCTGGTGATCCAGTACATGAGCCCAAGGCAGGCCACGAGGCTGGTCCAGAGGGTGGGCAGGAGCGGCCACAGGGTTGGGGAGGTGAGCAGGGGCGTCGTGATTGTCATGACTCCAGACGACGCTCTGGAGTCCATGGTCGTTAGGAGCATGGCCCTGCAGGACAGGCTCGAGCCTGTCAAGATTCCAGAGAAACCCTATGACGCCCTGCTCCACGAGCTCGTCGCCCTTCTGATGTGGAAACCGGAGTGGACGGTCCAGGAGGCGCTTGGGGTCATCAGGCGGGCCTACAACTACAGGCGGACGGAGCCCGGCGAGCTGATGGATCTCGTCAAGTTCTTGGCGAGTCTGCCTAGGAGCCCTGTTCTTACCTCAGAGTCCGGCTCCTTTAGGAGAGGCCCAGGTTTCGCGGCCCTCTACCCGTACTACTTCGAGAACCTCTCGATGATCCCCGAGATCAGGACCTACCTCGTGGTGGATCAGGACACGGAGGAGCCCGTGGGGACCTTGGACGAGCCGTTCGTCGCCGAGAGGGGGGAGCCCGGATCCAAGTTCATCATGGCCGGAGAGGTCTGGAGGATAGTCCAGGTGTTCAGGGACAGGGTCTACGTGGTCAGGGACCCGGACCCAGAGGGGGCGATTCCACACTGGTTGGGAGAGGAGATACCAGTACCCATGTCCGTCTCCCAGGAGGTCGGGCTCATAAGGGCCAGGGTTGAGGAGATGATAGCCTCCGGTCGCTCCAGGGGTGATGTGACCCGGGCGATCGCGGAGGAGTACGGGGTAGCGGAATCGACGGTCCTCCCCGCGCTCCTGCCCACTATCGAGACCGCCGAGAGGACCCTGCCCGTGCCCACGCACAGGAGGGTCGTGGTCGAGGCCGTGGGCGAGACCGTCGTGGTGCACGTCCACGCCGGGACGCTCGCCAACAGAGCCCTCGCTAGGTACTTGGCAGAGGCGATCTCCCGGGAGACGGGGGCGGCGGTGGGAGTAGCGGAGGACCCCTACAGGGTCTACCTCTCCGGTCACCTGGTGTCCCCCGACTCTGTGGCTGAGGCCCTCGAGTCGCCGCCTCTCGACGTGGAGGAGACTCTTAAGGCAGCCGTAGAGAGGAGCGGCTACTTCAGGTTCAGGCTCCTTCAGGCCGCAAGGAAGATGGGGGTCGTCTCGAGGGACGCCGAGGTGACCCCGTCGGTGCTGGACAGGCTGATGGCAAGTCTTGAGGGGACCCCAGTCTACAGGCAGGCCGTCAAGGATGTTCTTGAGAGGGACATGTCTATCCCCGAGGCCAGGCAGGTGCTCGACCGCTTGACCTCGGGAGAGTGGGAGCTCGTCAATCTGGGGAGAATGGCTGAGCCCACCCCAGTCTGCAGAGACGCCCTGCGGTGGATGAGGCTCAGGCTCGAGTCGATCCCACCCGACAAGAGGAGGCTCCTCAGGAGGGAGAGACTGAGGGTCCGACTCCTCACGGAGAGGATCACCCTGGCCTGCTTGAGCTGCGGGGGTTACGTGGAAGAGGTGGAGCCGTATGAACTCCCCGCACGGCCGGAGTGTCCAGTGTGCGGTTCTCGTCGCCTCGGCATCTCTCGCGAGCCAGAGCTCGTTGTGGAGCAGGCCCTCTCGCTCTCCGAGAAGGCCCTGAAGTCGAGGTCGCGACGAAAGATGAGGAGGATAATCTTAGAACTCAGGAAGACGGCCGCCCTGGTGGAAGCGCACGGGAGGCTGGCCATCCTGGCCTTTGCGGCCGGCGTCTCTCCCAGGGCCGCCGAGGACCTCCTTGCGAAGTCTGGGGGCAGCGAGATCTCCCTTCTCGACGCTATAATGGATCTCATCGCCCGCCGGAGGCGCCGCGGGACCCGAGGAGGAGTCTAAGCAGGTGCTCGACATCTATCTCAACGCGCGTCCTCCAGCCGACCTCGACCCCCTCATCCGTCTCGGAGAGGTATCCGGCCCTGATCAGCCTAGTCAGGATGCCGGGAACCTTCCATTCCGGCAGCTTTGACTTTAGCAGGTCTTTCAACTCCTCCCTGCTCGCTCGACCCCCCTTCGCCGATATCAGGGCCACGCAGGCCGCCAGCGCGGCCAGCTCATCTATCCTCCACCCAGACCCCCTTATCTCCGGCCAGTCTGGGGGCTCCCTAAACGTCACGTAGAAGGTGGCCTCTCCATACTCTTCCTCACTCGCGTCTCGACCGTCCGGCGTCTTTGCAACGATTCTAAATCCGATGTCGGCGAGTTCCTCGTCCAGCAAGCGGAGAGCCACCTTGTAGTCCCTCCCCAGCGCCCTCTTGAGTTCCCACCCTTTCACCCCGGGCTTTGCGTGGCTCCTGAGGAGCAGCATGTGGGCCGCCCTCCTGACCTTCCGCCTGAGGTCCTCCGAGCTCCCCCCCTCCGCCTCACCCATGACCCTCACCGCCGACATCCATCCAGGTGACGATGGACCTCGCGAAGTCGCCTGAGCCGCGGGGTCGAACCAGGAAGAGCTCACCGGTAGCCGGGTCCCGCCTGACTGACACCACGCCGTCCGAGATCAGAAAACTGAGCAAATAAGATCGCTCTGCGGAATCCCATGGATCTTTGCTTCTCAGATACTCTGAGTAGCTTACCTCTCCTCCCTTTTCGTCGAGTACCATCTGGAGGCGTCTAGCCTCGAGCATCAGCTTCTCTTCGAATTCCTCCTCCTTCCAAAGTGGCTTAAAGCTCGGCGCCTCTCTGGGCTCTGGTAGCACTCTTCTTCTCTCTGAGACAGGTGGGAGCTCGAGCCAGTACCTGACGGCAGACTCCAGGAAGGCGGGAGTGACGCCTCTGGCTTCCACGATCGGTCTCCACGCTCTGAGGAACACTCTAGCCAGTTCCTTCATATCCATGACCTCGACCTTCAGCGCGACCAGGAGGGGATCCACGAAGAGCCGCGAGGCGCGGTGCTCGATCCACTCCTCCTGTCTCCCGACGACTCCTGCAAGCCCGGTCATTGCCTCAAGGTCCAGATTGATCTCGTCCCAGCCTCTGAGGCGTGGAAACTCCTCCCTGAGCCTCGAGGCGAGTTGAACCACGTTCACGTCGAATGGGTCCACCTTACCCGAGAGGACGTCCCGCACAAGCTCTAGGATCCTCTCAAATAGTTCTCTCCTGGCTTTCGCGGTCCTGCTCATGCTTCTGCCACCCGAGAGGCTTCCCCGACCCTTTGGACGAACACGAGGTGAACCGGGCCCTCGACCCTCGGGGGCGGACCGGGCGTGACTAGGATGCTCTGCCCGCCGACCTCGGACAGGACTCTGGCGAACTCTCTGAGGGCTACCTCCCTGCGTGCAGGATCCATGTGAACGTCGAATTCGTCGATAACCCTTATTGGAGACTTGACGTGCCTCTGCAGGCTCAACATGAACGCCACAACGGTCGTG
This sequence comes from Thermoproteota archaeon, assembly GCA_027491555.1. The sequence continues at coordinate 13,414 of JAOZGN010000018.1, read as the reverse complement.
GCTCTCTCACCACCGCTTAGCGCCCTGGACTCCAGCGGCACGGGATCCATCCCCCTGAACCCCGCGCCCACCTCCAGGCCCGCCGACTCAACCTCGTCTCCGTCGACCAGCCGGACGTACCCGATCCCGCCCAGCCTGCCGAGAATCTCCCGAAACTCCCCGTCGACCTCGGACACGAGCCTCCTCACGGCGCGCCTCCAGAACTCCGCCCTCTCTTGGAGGGCCTCCAGGATCTCCCTTCTGTTCCCCTCCAGCTGGTTGAGCCTCTCCCGAATCTCCTCGTAGGTCTGAAGGTACCTGTGGTACATCCTCTCAACGTCGTCAGAGACGTCTCCGAGCGATGCCAGCCGAGCTCCGACCAATCTGAGCTCCTCTAAGATCTGATCTGGGTCTCTCAGCCTGCTCGCGGGCCGCTCTACCGACTTCGCCTCGGCCTCCAGCTCTTGCAACTCAGATCTCGCCCTCCTCAGCCTACCCCGCAGGCGTGAGGAGGCCGCTCTGAGTTCCCTGAGCCTGTACTCCAGCACGGCCCGCCGAACTGCCGAGTCTACTATGCGCTCGTGCAGGTCGAGGACCCTTCCCCACACCTCGCCCCAGCCCCCTCTGACAGAGGCGGCGCCCAGTTCCCGGAACTCCTTCTCCAGCTCCTCAAAGACCTCGCTCAGCCTGACGATCTCACTCTCTATCTCTCCAACCTCCGTCTCGGTCGACTCCAGCTCAATCTCCAACCGATTCACGAATTCCTTCTGCCTCTCATATTTCGCCCAAGCGAGTTCTGCCCTCAGCTCTCTGGCTCTTGCTTCGAGCCTCCTCCTCTCCAAGAGCTTCTCGTACTTGGCCTTCCAAACCCCAAGAGTCTCCTCAGCTCTCCTGAGGAGATCCTGAGTCTTCGAAACCTCTTCTTCGACTCCGGCCATTTCCCTCATGGCCCGGAGTACCCTCTCTCTGTACTCGTGGAGCCCCGCCGCCTCCTCAACCATAACCAGCCTCTCCGTAGGGCTCATCGAGATGAACTCCGCCATGGTCCCTTGGTGCATGATGACGAGCATGTTGTCGGGGTCTATTCCCATCTTGGCCAGCCTACTGGTCAGCTCGTACTTGTCGACCGTCCTGTAGTTCAGCTCAAACCAGTACGTCCCGTCCGCTCGGATGTATCGGGAGACCCTTATCTCGTCCTCCCTGAACCATGGGACAGGCCGCCTCCCGGCGACCGGACTGTTGTCAAACACCACGGTAACCCTCGATAGATCCCGGCCCCTCCTGATCAGGTCCCTGAGCCTCCTAGACCTCTCGGTCCTAGTCTGACCGAGGGCGACGGCTATTGCCAGGACGATGGACGACTTTCCGGCCCCGTTTGGGCCCGCGATTAGGTTCAGGCCAGGCCTGAACGGGATCCTCGAGTACTCGTGAGACATGAAGTTCTCGAGCACCACTTCCCTGATGTAGGTCCCCTTGGGCTCCGGTTTCTCCACCACACCTCGCTCTCTTCATAATTCTGAGCAGCCTTTTCAATTTGCCCCGGCCATCGTGGTCGAAGTCATGGCTCTCGTAGGGAAGGTCTTCAGGGTAGAGGGCGACATCACCCCAGAGCTCGCGGCCGAGAAGCTCAGAGGGTGGAGGGTAGAGCGGTCCGTGGTCCACGGGGACACAGAGTTTACGCTCAGGACTCAGACGGACGTGAACACCGTCGGGGAGGCAGAGGTCTGGGGGGAGTTGTACGAGGAGTACCTGGTCCCCCTCTTCGGCAGGGAGGGGGTCAGGTACGAGGTGTCGGCCCGCATGATCCCCTTCGTCATATTCTGGACGGAGAGCGGGTCCATGTTGCTGATCCTGGCGAAGAGGCCCAAGGCGAACGCCGCAGCCTCTCTCCTCGCCAACGCCCTTCTGCTGGGACACGGAGGGGTAGTGGAGGCCAGGATATCCCACGAGACCCTCAGGGAACTCCACGAGTCCAACCCGGAGGCCACTAAGGTGGTGTACTTCGACCAGGTGGACCTGCCCAACATAAGGAAGCTCTCCCTCTTCGGCGAGGCCCTGGCGGACACGAACCTCTACCAGGAGTACCTCAAACATGGGAAGATCTGGTACGTGGTCTTCGAGGACAGGGAGTGGGGTCTCACGGTGGGGGTAACGCGAAACTGCGTGGTGACAGTGTTCACGGCCACTGAAGTAGAGAATTTCGTAAGGTACGTGATGGAGCGGATAGTGCCGCTAGTTGAGCGTCCGGGTAGCGGCGAAACTTAATCCTATGACACGTTACCCACTTCCCGGGGTTTGCAGGAGCATGAAGATAGCTGAGATCCTCGAAGGCAAGGTGGAGAAGGGCACAGAGGTCCAGATCGAAGGCAAAATAGTGGAGGTTCTTCCAACCGCAAAACTTGGCGAGGAGACCTACGAGCGCCTGGTTCTGGAAGATGGGACTGGCAGGCTGACCATAGTTGTGAGGGTGACCCCATACTACTTCTTTCCAGGGGACGTACTCAGGGTCAAGGGAGTCGTGAAGCCCTGCTTCTACATGATCAGGATGACCTGCCTGGAGACGACGGCAGAGGGCATAGAGTTCGTGAAGGAGTACAGGATCCCCCTCACCAGGCGCGAGTCCGTCAGCTCCCTAGGTCCATTCAAGCTGATGGCCCTCTTGGCGTTCACACGGCTCGACGAGTACCTGATAGATGTCATCTTGGACACTCAGCTGGATCCGCTCCTGATCGCGGAGGAGGCCGGCAAGTCAGAGAGGTTGGAGTGCCTCATCGAACTTCTTGGAGGCATGACGCTGTACAGCGTCTTCATCAAGAGCGTGGAGGCCGCCAAGGTCACAGAGACCGCTATACTGCTCATCAAGCCGAAGGTGAGCGACCAGAAGCTTCTGGGGAAGCTCGAGCTCATGGAATCCTTCCTTAGGGCAATGCTGGAGGATCAGGGCTTCCGACACGTCATCGAACCCGTACCCGTGCCGCCCGTCGAAGAGGTGGGTACCGAGCTGACCCCCGAGGATAGAAAGGTCGTGGGACCCCTTATCCAAAGGGCCACGGAGATGGTGAAGGAGCTCATTCACGCAGAGGGCCCCCACCTAGTGGTTGTTGACCTCCCCGACGAGAGTCCAATGGAGGGCAGATCTCTCGCCAAGCTGATAGCCTCCGAAGCTCAGGCCAAGCTCCTGCTCGTCAGCGTGCACGCCATGAGGGAGAACATGGAGGGGGTCATCACGGAGCTTAAGGCGCTCGCCGACTCCTTGAGGGGGCCAGCCGTCGTCTACCTGGAGGGCGTCGAGTTCATGTTGCCCACAGACTTGATCAAGTCGGCCATGAGCGCCGACCTCGCGTCAGCATTTGACACATTCACCGCGGAGATGATAGAGGTGCTGGAGCGCCTATCGTCTAGGCCGGAGGTCATAGTGCTGGCCGGAACAATCTCTCCGGCCATGGTCTCTTCTAGACTCCTGTCGGTGGCACAGAGGAAGCTCAGCATGAGGGAAGAAGAAGCGGAGAAAAAGGAGGACGTCGGGATGCCCTCCTATCTGGGATGAGACCTATCAAAAGGGTCAAGAGGCCTTGAGGGTCTCAGGAGTAGTCCAAGCAGAGGCTCGCGGTGACCTCCTCTATCCTATGGCTCTCATCCTCTGTGAGCTTGAAGTCCGCAGCGCCGGCGTTCTGAATGACCTGCTCTGGTCTCTTAGCCCCAACAATGGCGACGACCGACGGATCCCTCAGCAGCCAGTTGATCGCAACCTGAGCTGGCGTCTTTCCATACCTCTTCCCTATGGACCTCAGCACGTCCACGACCCTCAGGGCGGCCCTCAGGTTTTCCTCCTTGCTGAACAGGGGATCCCCACTTCGAACGGCGTCGGCTGGAAGGTTGTCGACGGTGTACTTCCCCGTGAGCAGCCCCTTGGCGAGAGGGCTGTAAGCGATGAGGGTCAGCCCTTCCCTCTTCAGGTATGGAAGTATCTCTGCCTCGACCTCTCTCTGCAGGAGGTTGTATCTAACTTGGTTTGCCACCAGGTCTATCCTGTTGAGATAGGACCTCGCCTCCTCCATCATGCACACGGAGAAGTTGCTGACGCCCACGTACCTAACCTTGCCGTCTGCCACCAGGTCCTCTAGGGCCCTCATGGTCTCCCTTAGGGGGATGTAGTAGTTAGGCCAGTGGACGAGGTATAGATCTATGTACTTGGTCCTCAGCCTGCGGAGGCTCCTCTCAGCCGCCCTCTTCACGTCCTTGTACCTGAGGTGATCCCCTGAGACTTTGGTTGTGATGACAACCTCGTCTCGGCGGTCCGCGAGCACCTCTCCAATTATCTCCTCCGACCTACCCTTCCCGTAGACCTCCGCCGTGTCTATGTGATTAATCCCAAGCTCCAGAGCCCTTTCCAAGACGGCCCTGGCGTCCTGCTCGGTGAAATCGGCGCCGAAGCCCCACGCCTCGGTGCCGAACTGCCAGGTCCCCAGCCCAACCACAGAGACCTTCAGGTCGCTCTTAGCGAGCGTTCTATACTCCACCAAACCACCTCCAGCCCTGAGATCTCTCACAGGAAGGTGTAGATAAGCATTTTCGGTTCAACAGTTTTCCCTTTTTGGAAAAAGAGTCCTGGTAACTGGCCGTGAAGCTTAGATAGGAGTTCTCCAACCGAATTCAATAGTTGGGAGGTCAGCGACAGGGGGATGCGTCAGGGATATAGTCTAGCTCCCCAGGCGATGAAGTCGGGGCCGGATGACCAGTGCTCCCGGCGGCGAGCCTCTGAGATGAGCTGCCTGGGCTTCAGGGGACCGCCCCCGACAAGGTTGATTAGGTGGCCGGAGCAAGCAGCGTGCATGTGGGGTCCGTGTACGAGATCGGTCCCGTGAAGATCTCTTGGCTCGGTCATGCAGCCTTTCGCGTTTCTGACTCGGCGGTAATCTACGTCGATCCCTACGAGATTGCGGGTGGAAAGAGGGCGGACCTGATCCTGATTACACACGACCACTTCGACCACTGCTCTCCTGAGGACGCAGCCAAGGTTGCTGACCCCGGCACGAGGATATTGGGCCCGCTCTCCTGTCTGAAAAAGCTCAGATCCCTTCCGGGCGAAAAGATTGAGGTTTCTCCAGGGAGGGAGGTCGAAGTCATAGGTGTAAAGGTGCGGGCCGTGCCAGCGTATAACGTCCGCCCCGAGAGGAAGAAGTTCCATCCTAAGGACAAGGGTTACGTTGGATACATCTTCGAACTTGATGGAGTGAAGATCTACCACGCTGGGGATACCGACTTCATTCCAGAGATGGAGGGCATGGAGGTCGATGTGGCGCTGCTCCCCGTTAGCGGCACATACGTCATGGACGCAGAGGAGGCCGCTAGAGCCGCGGCGGCGATCAGGCCCAAGGTGGTCATACCAATGCACTATGGATCTATCGTGGGTTCAGAGAGAGACGCGAGGCGATTCTCGGAACTCGTGGATTCATGCGAGGTGATCGTTCTAGAGCCAGAGGATTGACCTCCAATCCCTGCGCGACGACCCTACCGTCCCGATATAGAGTTCTGCGGCCTCTTCGAGGGCCTCCGCCCTTGCGGCGGCGACGTCGAGCGCCGGACCGAGGGCCACAGACCCGTGACGCTCGATTATCACGACGTCGGCATCTCGAAGGGCATCCGCAACAGCCTCTGCAAGGTCCCACGTCCCAGCCCTGCGCCAGGGTATGCACCTGACGGCGCCGCCGAGATAGATGAGGCCCTCCTCTGAGAGTGGCTTCAGGACACCGGATAGCGTCCCGATACTGGTTGACAGCGGCCCGTGTACGTGAACGATGGCCTTCGCGTCCTGCCGAACCTTGTAGACGGCCGCGTGCATCCTCCACTCTGAGGATGGCCTCCTACCCGTAGACTCTACCACCTCGCCGGAGGTGCTCATCAGCACGATGTCAGAGGGAGACAGGCTGCCTTTATGAGGCCCGGAGGGGGTTATCCAGAACATGTCCTCCGATGCCCTCACGCTCACGTTTCCGCCCGCTGCGGTAACGAGCCTCCTGAGGTAGAGGAGCCTAGATATCCTCACGATCTCCTCCTTAGGATCCGCCAGGCTCACCGAGATTTCGAGGCCCCCTCTGAAAAAAGGTTGATCACGTCATCCCAAAGTAGAGGCTGAGGAAGAAGGGGAAAAGGAAAGAGGGGAGAGGCTCACGGCCAGATGCCGCGAGCCTTCATCGCGGCTACGATGCGGTCGATGGCGAGCCAGTAGGCGGCAGTCCTCATGTCGATGTTCTTCTCCTTGTGGAGGTTGTAGATGTCCCTGAAGGACTTGGTCATCCTGACCCTGAGCTTCTGCCTGACAGTCTCGATGTCCCACCACTCCCTGGTCCTGGCCTGCACCCACTCGAAGTAGCTGACAGTCACGCCGCCCGCGTTGGCCAGCACGTCGGGTATGACGAGGATGCCCTTCTCGTGGAGCACGAGGTCAGCCTCAGGCGTGGTGGGCCCGTTAGCAGCCTCGGCCACGATCTTAGCCTTGATCCTGTCCACGTTCTCCTTGGTTATCACGTTCTCAATGGCGGCGGGGATAAGCACGTCGACGTCGAGCTCCAGGAGCTTGGCGTTGCCGACCCTCGGGTCGGGGTCGATGTTGGTGGCTCCAGGGAAGTCCTTCACGCTGCCGGTCTCCTTCTTGTGCTTGAGCACCGCGTCGGGGTCGAGGCCGTCAGGGTTGTAGATGGCGCCCCTGCTGTCGCTGACTGCGACCACCTTCATGCCGAGTTCGTGCATGAACTTGGCGGAGAAGTAACCGGCGTTACCGTAGCCCTGCACGGCGGCGGTAGCTTTCTTCGGGTCGATGTTGAGGACCTTGATGGCCTCCTCCACGGTGTACTGCAGGCCCCTGGCGGTGGCCTCCTCCCTGCCCTCGCTGCCGCCGAGCTCCAGCGGCTTGCCGGTGATCACGCCGGGCTCGGGGTAGCCGACGATCTGGCTGTAAGTGTCGTAGATCCAGGCCATCTCCCTCGGGCTGGTGTAGACGTCGGGGGCGGGGATGTCCCTGTCGACGCCTATGATGGGGGCGATCGCCCAGGCGAACCTCCTAGTGAGCCTCTCGAGCTCGTTGAGGCTGAGCTTGTGCGGGTCAACCCTGATGCCGCCCTTGGCTCCGCCGTAGGGGATGTCGACCACGGCGGTCTTGATGCTCATCCAGGCGGCGAGGGCCTTGACCTCGTCCTCATTGACGGCGGGGTGGTACCTGATGCCTCCCTTGCAGGGACCCCTGGCGTCGTTGTGCTGGACCCTCCACCCGACGAAGACCTCAATGCTGCCGTCGTCCATCTTGACGGGCAGCTGGACCTCGAGGATCCTCTTGGGGGTGGCGAGTATCTTGTAGTAGCCCGGGTCGAGACCCATGACCTTGGCGGACCTCTCCAGCAGCTTCAGGAAGTTGAACCAGGGGTTCATCTCCGAGGGGGCGGCCCCTCCCGTAATCCGGAACATCTCCTCAGCAGACGGAATCACGGTCCCCATACTGGTCACCCTGCGGGCCGCGCCCGCAATGAGTGGGCACTGAGTTTTCATTAAAAAGATTGACATAATCTCCCTCAGAGTATCCTCGTGGACTGTCTCGACCTGCAAGTCATTATCCATCCTCCTCTCCCAAAATTCTTCCATCTAAGAAAGCATCTAAGTTCTTACAGTTATTTGGGAGGCTTTTTCACGGGATAAGTTAGGTTAATTTCATTGCACGCCCGAGGACGCCCGTGTCGTCCCGCCTGAGGGTGCCGCTGGTCACAGCGCCAAACGCTTCGCCGTCACCCGAGCTAGAGGCGGGAGCGCTCACCCTGTTCGCCTGGAGTAAGGCCAAGAGGGGGAGACTTCCTTGGTCCAAAACGGAGAGGCCCACCGGGCTTGGAGTGGTCGAGTTCACTCTGAAGCCGATGAGGGTCGGCGGTAGGTGCGTCTTTTGGGATCCTTCCGGGCTCCTTTCGCTCAAGCTCGGACTCACAGACCGTGGCGCGTTGTCCTCGGCCCTCCGCTTCTTGGACAGGGTCGCCATAGTGGACTCGGAGCAGCTGATGAAGTCGGTGGAGTTCGCCTACTCCAGTATACGATCCTCTAGGCGGGACGTCGAACTCTCAGGGGTGGCAGACCCTAGACTGATAAGATGGGCCCTGTCCGAGGCGGTAGAAACCCCCGGACTTCCGGGCGGCACTCCTCCCCCCACATTGACCGAAGACAAGGCGGTCGGCTCCTACGCGGCTCTGAAAGAGATCGGCGAGAGGTCTAAGAGGGACGTCGAGGTTCTTAGACGCTACCTGGAGAAGTTGGAGGCCCTCACCAGTTCTCTCCAATCTCTAGCGGAGTCAGAGAAGGCGGCCATCTCAAGGGCCTACGCTGCAAGGATCTCCGAAGCTCAGCTACACCTGTCCGGCGAGGAGCTCGAAGCTAGGAGAACTCAACTGGAGGACGAAAGATCCGAGAGACTTCAGGAGATAGACGCCAAGTACGGTCGCCTAATCGGCGCCTTGGAGACCCTGAAGAGAGAACTCGAGAGTGAGGTGAGATCTAGAAACCTACTCACTAGCCTGGCGGAGGAAGACGTGAGACCCTGCGCTCCGGTTAATATCCCGCTCGGGGTCGTGGTCTTTGGTGAGGGGAAGAAGACGAGGCTGGAACTCTTGCCCCCCTCAAGGCTCACAGAGCCTGGACTGGGGTCCAAACTCAAGCGGATGTTTGGAGGGCGCGTCGTCCCCCTCGAGCCCAGGGGGTGGGGAGAGGCGTTGGCCTCAAGAGTCCAAGGCCTGGCCGAGGAGAGGACCATGATAGGCTCCAGCCTATTGACGCTGGCCGCGAGGAAGAACCTCCTCTCTAAGCCTGATTTCGTCGAGTTGGCGAGTTCTGGCCTCGTCGTGATGGCAGAGTGGGGATACATACCCGAGGACTGGCCCGGTCAGGCCTTAGCCACAATCGTGGAGTGAGTTCTGAGGGACCATGAACGCGCAACGCTTTTTGGAGGTCCGAAGAACGTGCCTTCTCGCGGGGCCGATGAAGGAAGTTCGCTAGGCCCGCCGACGGGTGAAGATCCTGGATCCCGCCTGAGGCCCCGCTCCTCAGTCTGATCCCCCTTCCTTACGTTCCTCACCGCTCTCTAGGAGCTGGAATTCGATCATCCAGAGCTGGTCCTCCTCAAGGACCTTCTTACCGTAGTACCTCTTCAGCGCCTTCACCAGCCCCTCCTTGGACTCGAACCCGTCCCGCCGCGCTTCCTCGTCTGTAAGCCCAGAGAGGCTCACCCTCCTCACGTCCTTCACGAGGGCCTCACCGAACACCTCTCCTCTTGCCACCAAGTTCACCACGTCTCCTGGCTTGAGCCTCGTCGTCCTCCTGATCGTCGTGACCTTTTCTCCCCTGAGTATGCTGTCCACGTACCTCTTGTCAAACCTCAGCGATTTCTTTCTCCCCATAGAGCACCACCAGCTTCTTCACGGCGCCTCTGAGGATGTCCATCACGTCAACGACCTTCTTAACCTTCAAGAGTCCTGCTACCATACCCCATCCACGGCCCTGCAGGGATCGCGCCAGGAGCGCCACTTCCTCCTTCTCGGTGAGTGGCCTCTCCTTGGGGGGAGAGAGGAAGTAGGCCCTGGCAATCTCCCAAACCGCGTCCGACACCATCTCGTACGTGTTGTAGCCCGTTAGGTAGTCCCTCAGTCTCAACTTCTGGCTGAACCTGAGCCTGGGCTTGGCTTTCCCCCACCGTGGGGAGAGCAGCAGCCTGGCCACCCGCGGGGAGAGGTCAAAGTAGACGTCGTGGAGGGAGTCGATCAGCCTCCTCTTGAACTCCCCAACTATCTCTCTCACCATGTCCTCAGCCTGCCTGCTGAGTGGGAGCACAACGAAGACGCTGTACTCTCCCGAGACGGGATTCCTCTGCGGGCTTATGTGGACCGGCAGGAAGCCGGCCCTGACCCAGAACCTGAGGAGTTCCTCGCTCACCCCGAAGCCGGCGCCCACCCAGTCGACTCCTGCCGCCTCCGCCTCTCTCACTATCTCCTGGAGGGCCTTCGTGCCGAGGCCTCTACGCTGGAGCGCCGGGTGGGTCGCTATGCGAACGATCCTCCAGCCCCAGAGCTTGGGGAACCCCTTGTGCCCGTAGTGGGCTAGCAGCCTCGAGGGTATCATGTGCCCGGGCGGGTTCTCCGTCCTTCTCAGGATGCCTTCGATGTACCTCCGGGTGAGCCTGCCCGCCTCGCAGATTTGGACCGAGACCACGGGCTCCCTGTCGATCAGCAGGGCCCGCGCGGAGTGGTGGGGCGCGTCCAGAAGCGTGGCGAGATCATTGGGTCTGTTCCTGTAGTGGGCCAGGACGTAGATCCCGTAGAACTTCTTGAGGAACTCCTCGTCGCTGGCGGACAGGTTTACCCTCACGTATTCCCCCACCTCCGGGGACGCGCCTTCGGGCGGATCTCCAGGCTCCGCGTCGAGCAGCAGGAAGTCGTAGAGCCACCTCTCGACGGGATCGCCCTCAGGGTACCGTATCGGGGTCCGCATCTCCACTTTCTCCACCAGCACCCCGCTTGCGGTCTCGAGCCTAGCCATGAATCGCTGGGAGAATCCTCTCCCGGCGCCCTCATACCCGTGAATCGTGCTGGAGAAGATGGCCAGCCTGCTCGATCCCAGCACCTTGAACAGCAGGTGCGTTGGGATCCCGGCGGCCTCGTCGACGACCTTCACCTTGACGTTGGAGTCGACGAGGCTCATCGGGGCCAGGTAGAACGCAGATCTCCCCTTGGCTGTGACGGCGATCGTCTTCCCCTCCTTCACAACGGCCCTTCCGCGTATCCCCAGCGCTTCGAGCCCCCTAGAGACGAACCTGAGGAGGGTCTGAACTCCCGCTACCGCTGGGGCCGTAACCGCCACACCCCTGACGCCCCTCCTCCCCATCAGGTGGGCTATTCCCAGTCCTAGGGCGGCCGATTTGCCCCGGCCCCTGTTGGCCACTACGAGCAGGGCGGCCTTGTTGGGGGCCCGAGACAGCCTGTCGATGGCTTCCACCACCTGCACCTGCTCTGGGGTCAGGGCGAGGCCCATCAGGGGGTCGTCCACCTGGGGGGGCTGGCGCTCCCTCCTCTGGACCACCCTCGGGGTGCCTACAACATCGCCAGACTCGAGATCCACGAACCTGGCGCCTTCCGCGCTCTTCACGGTCCTGAGGAAGCGCTTCTTGAACTCACCTCTCACGTCTGACTCTCGGTATGGCGGAGAGGCGAGCCGCCTCTGAAAGTCCGTGAGGGTCCTCAGCCACTCCTCCACGGGCGGGATGGCCATGACGACGAGGCCACCGCCTCTCACGGTCTCGACCAACCTGCCTATGTCGTTGGCCCTCATCTGCACGGAAAAGTCGGTGAGGAGAATGTCCCAGGTCCCGCCCATGGCCTCCTCGCTGCGGTCGAAGTCTAGGGCCGTCAGGTGAACGTCCTGGGGGATCTGGCTCGTCAGCCTCCAGCTTCCCAGAACCTCGTCCTCCGCCCAGACGTTGGAGTAGAGGGCGCTGACCTCTCCACCGGCGACCTTCCTGTAGACCCTGGCCACCTTGGCTAGGGCGCCCAGTCTGTCCTCACACGATATCAGGAGGAGCCTACGCTCGCCGCTCTTCAGAGCCTCCTTGGTCAGTCCCTCCGCGACAGCCTCTATGAGATCCGTCAATCGGAATCCCCCGAAGCCTCATCCCAGCGCGAGGCCCGCCATGAAGGGAATGAACTTCAGCAGGACTAGCGTTGCGGCTGCGGCCGCCGACTTAGCCCGGCTCAGGCCAAATACGGTTCTCATCAGCTCTGTGAGGAGGAACCACTGCCACACCGCCACCAGACCCGACATGGTGAGTGACACGGGCGTGACCTGGAACTGCTTCGCGACGTCGCCCGCGCGCATCGAGTAAGGGTTGGCGAGATCTATCCTGATAACCACCCTCTCGGGCAGCGTCTGAAGCAGCACGGCCATGTCGATGAGCGACTTCACACCTTCGGTCAGGTACACCGTCCCGAAGCTGGTCAGCGTAGTGGAGAGGTTCACGGGCTCCCCTCCGGCCAGCCTCGCGACAACGTGGACGAGTCCTCCGGCCAGAAGGGCGATCACCATCCCTGAAATGAGCGACGTCACGCCCACGAAGGCAGGTCCGCTGAACATCCTCATCGCAGCCTGGATCTGCTCTGGGTCGACACCCTCAGGGAGGTTGACAAACCTGTACTCAATCCTGGAGGCTACGAGGACGCCGCTGGCTGTCCCCAGAAGGGAGACCATCAGGGCTGCCAGCAGGAACAGCTTCAGGCTGGGCCGCCTCACGGCCTTTCTGAAGACACTCCACGGGTCCCTGACTGGAGACAACAGATACTCGATGAGGCCGATGCCCTCTGCCTGCTCCACCTCTCGGAGTTCCAGGCTCAGCTCGTCGGCGGCCATCGTGCCGGGTTGCCCGACTCGACTTAAAAAGCCCGAGAGGGACCCACCTAATCGGGGCGCGGCGATGATTGGAGCGAACATCATTCGAACGAAGGATGTGAATCCCAGCTCACGCTGAGCCCGCCCCTTGTCGAGATCGCCTCTGGCCACACCAGATCGACTCACGATAAGTTGAATACCTATCTTCCTAGGAGCGCCAGCCGTGAGGTCCGTAGATCGCCACAGGGATCGCGCCAGGTCTGAACTCACCTTCGCCGTCTTCGTGGTCAGCTCCTCGAGACACGCTGCCAAGTCGCGTGGAGAGGCCTTCGTAGACGAGAGCGGAGACCTCGCGGTTAGCCTCGTCGAGTCGGCCGGCCACAGGGTCGTCGAGAGGGACGTGCTGCCCGACTCGCTAGAGGAGATAGGTGAGGCGCTCAGGGCGGTCGCGGGCAAGGTCGATGTGGTGCTCTTCCTTGGAGGCACCGGCCCTCACCCGAAGGACGTCACGGTAGAGGCCGTGCGGCCAGCTTTCACAAAGGAGCTCCCCGGATTCGGAGAGCTCTTTCGGATGCTCAGCTACGAGCAGGTGGGACCTGCAGCGTTCCTCTCAAGGGCCACGGCCGGGGTGGTCGGCGGTTCAGTGGTGTTCTGCCTCCCGGGATCTCCAGACGGGATCCGGCTCGCCCTGGAGAGGCTCATCCTCCCAGAAGCCGAGCACGCAGTGTGGGTCGCCAGGGGGTACAAGCACAAGCACGGCGACAGCCACAGAAGCGGTGGGTGAGCCTCCGTTTCCCATTAGGTCCGCCGCGGATCGTGGATCACTTCACCGGTCCTCTCGTCGGCTTCTATGCCGGGGAGCCGGTCTAGGGCTTTCCGAAACGCGACGGACCTCAGGGTTTCTAAGAGCGCCTGGACCTCGCGCTTGGGCAGGCGGTCAATCCTCACTAGGAAGTCGTACCGCTCCCTCCAGAGCGGAATGAAGTCCAGCCCCCGCAGCCTCGCGGCGGCCTCTATACCTGGGCCGACGTCA
>JAOZGN010000043.1 GCA_027491555.1 Thermoproteota archaeon | reverse complement strand
ACATAGTCGGAATAAGCTACAGGCTGATGCCAGAGTCTGGAAGGTACTGGATAGAGCGGTTCATCAGCGCGGTGAAGGAGGCTGGCCTGGAGGACAAGAGGTACGTGTTCGGGGGCACTCCGCCCGTAGCCGAGGTGGCCAAGAGCTTCGGGTTCTTCGACAGGGTGTTCAGCGGCAGGGAGACCATGGACGAGGTCGTGTCCTACCTGAAGGGAGGGCGCGAAGCTGGCAGGGGAGAAGAGCACTACCCGCAGACGACCGTTGAGAGGATCGCTTGGAAGTACCCATACCCCATCATCAGGCAGCACCTGGGGCTGAGCTCCGTCGAGGAGACCGTGGAGGCGGCCAGGAAGGTGGCCGAGTCCAAGCTAATCGACGTGATCTCAATAGCCCCAGACCAGGAGTTCCAGGAGAACTTCTTCCACCCGGAGAAGTGGGATCCCGGGAGGGCCGGGGCTGGAGGCGTGCCCATAAGGTCGGAGGACGACCTCATCAGGATCTACGAGGCCACCAGGACCGGCAACTACCCGCTTCTGAGGTGCTACCAGGGCACCAGCGACCTGTTCAAGATGGCCGACCTTTTGGTGAGGACTATCAAGAACGCCTGGGCGGCCATCCCGATCTTCTGGTTCAGCAGGCTCGACGGAAGGGGCCCCCTGGACCTAGTCGAGGCCATAGACGAGCACCAGAGGCTGATGGCCTGGCACGGCGAGAGGAACATCCCCGTCGAGCTGAACGAGCCCCACCACTTCGAGCTGAGGGATGCGCCCGACGTAATCGCGGTGGCCGATGCGTTCCTATCCGCCTACAACGCCAAGAAGGCGGGGGTAAAGCACTACATCGCCACGCTGATGTTCGACCTCCCGCCAGGGATCTCGGCTGAGATGGACCTGGCCAAGCAGCTGGCCAAGATAGACATAATCAAGCCCCTAGAAGACGAGAACTTCAAGATCTTCATTCAAACCAGGACCGGTCTGTCCAGCTACCCGCCGGACCTCGACGCGGCCAAGGGCCATATGGCCTACTCCGTGACGATGCAGATGCACCTAAAGCCCCACATAATTCACATGGTGGCGTACACCGAGCCCGATCACGCGGCCACGGCCGATGAGATCATAGAGAGCGGCAAAATAGTGCACCAGGTGATCAGCGACACGCTGCACGGCCTGCCCGACGTGACCAAGGACCCGAAGATCCAGGCCAGGAGGGAGGAGCTGGTGAGGGAGGCCAATATCACGCTGGACGCTATCAGGAAGATCGCTGACACCGATGTAGAGGATCCGTGGACCGACCCCGAGACGCTCGCCAGGGCCCTGAAGATAGGGATACTGGACGCGCCTCACCTGAAAAACAACCCCTACGCCAGGGGAGAGATCGAGACCAGAATCATCAACGGGGCCGCCTACGCGGTCGACCCGGAGACCAAGAGGCCTCTGCCCGAGAACGAGCGCATCCGCAGGATCCTCGACGACTACTTCAAGGGAAGGCTCATCTGAGTTCTGTGGACGTCGAGGAGGCGATTGGATGAAGATAGCTGTGATGGGCGCGGGCCACGGAGGCAAGGCCATGGCCGCTCACCTGGGGCTGATGGGGCACGAGGTCAGACTCTACAACTACAAGGAGAAGGAGCCGGAGTTCAAGGTGGACCTCGAGGAGGTCAGGAAGAGGGGAGGAATAGAGCTGGAGGGGGCTGTGGAGGGCTTTGGTCCCATCGCCCTCGCCACCGCCGATGCTGGAGAAGCTGTCAGAGACGCAGACCTGATCATGGTGGTTGTCCCCGCTCACGCCCACAAGTACATCGCTCGGTCGGTTGCCCCTCACCTTCAGCCGGGTCAGAAGATCCTGTTGAATCCCGGCAGGACCTTCGGAGCGATCGAATTCAAGAGGATACTGGGTGAGAAAGCCGACGGCGTGATAGTTGGTGAGGCCGAGACCTTGGTCTACGCGGCCAGAGGGCTGTCGCCGACGAGGGTGAAGGTACTGGGAGTCAAGAAGGAGGTAAAGCTTGCCGCCTTGCCTGCCCCAGATACAGGAGAGCTGCTGGATACGATCCGCCAGCTCTATCCGCAGTTCGACGGGGCCAGAGATGTCCTCGAGACCAGCCTGACCAACATAGGGGCCGTGTTCCACCCCACAATAACGCTCATGAACGCCGGCTGGATCGAGCGCGGAGGGGACTTTGAGTTCTACGTCGAGGGCGCCAGCCCCTCCGTGTCGAAGGTGCTGGAGAGGGTAGACGCTGAGAGGGTGGCCCTGGCGAGGGCGCTCGACACTCACGTCTTGAACCTGCTGGAGTGGCTCGAGGAGAAGTACGGAGCGAAGGGCAAGGATGTCTACGAGGCCCTGCAGAACAACGAGGCCTATAGGGGTATCAAGGCGCCCTCCACGCTCGCCGTCAGGTACCTGCTTGAAGACGTCCCCACCGGCCTGGTCCCATACGCGGACGTTGGGGAGCAGGTCGGCGTGAGCACTCCCGTGTCCAAGTCCCTCATATCCTTAGCGTCGGCGGTCTTCGACAGGGACTTCTACGCCGAGGGGCGGAGCGCGAAGAACCTCGGGCTGGAGGGGATGTCTGCGGAGGAGATAGTGGCATTCGTGAGGGGCGAATAGCCCTTGAGGGCCCTCCTCATAGACTTCGGCAGCACCTTCACCAAGGCCGTGGTGGTGGACCTGGCGGAGGAGCGGGTGGTCTCCTCCGCAAAGGCCCCCAGCACGGTGGACACCGACATCAGGCGCGGCCTGGCCATCGCCCTGGAGAAGCTGGGGCTCTCACTGAGCGACCTGTCCGATGGCCCGTTCGAGTACAAGCTGGCCTGCAGCAGCGCGGCCGGCGGCTTGAAGATGGTCGTGGTCGGGCTCGTGCCGAAGTACAGCGCCGAGGCTGGCAGGCGGGCGGCGCTGACGGCCGGGGCGAAGGTCATTGGGGTGTACTCCTTTGAACTCACCAAGAGCGAGGTGGCGTCGATAGAGGCCCAGGGACCTGACATCGTCCTCCTAACGGGCGGGACGGATGGGGGAGACAAGAAGACAATAACCCACAACGCCAGGATGCTTGCCGCCTCCGGGCTGAAATGTCCCATCTTGGTGGCTGGGAACAAGGAGGCCAGGGACGACGTGGTGGAGATACTCTCATCGGCGGGTAAGGAGGTCTACTGGACCGAGAACATCATGCCGGAGCTGGGCAAGCTCAACGTGAGGCCCGCAAACGAGAAGATCAGGGAGATCTTCCTGAAGAGGATCATTCAGGCCAAGGGACTAGATAAGGTGACGAAGCTGCTCCACATCCTCATGCCGACCCCCTCCGCCTCCCTGGAGGCGGCGGAGCTGCTGGCGAAGGGGACAAAGTCGCTTAGAGGGATGGGCGAGCTCCTCGCGGTGGAGATCGGCGGGGCCACGACAAACGTGTACAGCGTGGCCGAGGGCAGGTCAAAGCTCCCGGGGGTCGTCAAGAAGGGCCTTGAGGAGCCTTACGTGAAGAGGACCGTGGAGGGAGACCTGGGCGTCAGGGTGAGCGCGGAGTCGCTGATGGAGGCCGCGGGCTTGGAGAGGATCGTGTCGAAGATGAGGGAGTACGTGACGGACATAAGGCCGGAGGCCGTTGAGGAGCACATCCGCATGCTGCGTCGGCAGACCAGCTACCTGCCCAGGACCTACTTCGACTGGCTGGTGGACGAGGCGCTGGCAAGGTCGGCGGTGGAGCTGGCCGTGGAGAGACACGTTGGGAGGCTCGAGGAGATACCGACGCCGATGGGCAGGTTCTACGTCCTCACGGGTAAGGATCTCACCGAGGTCGAGACCGTGGTCGGAACCGGAGGACCGATCGTAAACAGCAAGAGGCCGTGGAAGGTCCTCGGCGAGGCTGTCTACGACGAGTCCCGCCCCTTCGTTCTGAAGCCGAAGAACCCGGAGCTGTACGTGGACAGGGACTACGTTTTCTGGGCTATGGGCCTCCTCTCGGGCGAGGAGCCAGACAAGGCGCTCAAGATCCTGCTGGACTCGGTGTCCCCGGTCAGACGGGGATGACGTTCCTGTTGAAGGCGCCGAGGTCGTCCATGGCTGTGTCGAAGGCCATCCTTAGGTCGAATCCGCCCTCCTTGATCATGGCAGCAAAGTTGGCCCCGGTGACGCTGATCACCACGCCTCTGAGCTTTCCGGTTCGGAGACCGTAGGCGAAGCCGGGCTCTCTGATCTCCATTATCCCCTCGAAGCCCAGCTCCTTCATCTTGTTCAGGATCTTCTGCGCCTTTGGTATGCTGTTGTAGGGGATCTCACCGAAGGTGGCCAGGACCGTGCCCGTCCCCCTCTTGGCCGCCTCGGCGACCCTCGTCATGCCGGCGAATATGAGGAGCTGAGAGGGGCTTATGGTGGTCCCGGAGTAGTGCATGACCTCCGCGAACGTCGTGGGCCTGTAGTCCTTCAGCTCCAGTAGTCCGACGCCCTTCACGCTAACTGGAACTCCGTTGCGTAGGAGGATGCCGTACAGGGTGTTTGAGGAGACGTACTTGATCTCGAGCAGGTCTCCCCTCCTCAGGCCGGTCTCCCTGACCTGATACCTCGGGTAGAAGAGGAGCCTCGGGACCTCCTTCCCGAGGCTGATCACGTGCTGCATAACCCAGGTGAAGTCCTCCCTCCTGATGAACAGCTTGTTGGCTATCACCGACCCGCTGCCGGTCGCGAGGTCGAAGTCCATCTCGGCGATCCTCTGGTACATCCTGTCCAACATCCACTCCATCCTGGTGGAGACGGTGAGGGCCCGCATCCTCCTGCGGCCCTCGCTGGTTATCTGCCTGGCCTTCCTGACCTTCCTCGTGAGCCCAAGCTCGTCCATGAGCTTCAGGTAGTAACGGATCGTCCTCTGGCTGAGGTAGATGCCCCTCCTGTTGAGCTCCCGCTGAATCTCGCCCGACGTGGCCGGCCCCTCGATCCCGTCGAGGATGGCCAGGATCTCGAGCATGTTCTCATTCAGCTTTCGGGTCTCCTGTACAGGTGACATGCCACCATCCTCCCCTCGCCGGGGAGCGGCACGAGGGCCGGCTCCTCCTGGTCGCAGGGGTCAAACCTTCTGGGGCACCTGGGGTGGAACCTGCACCCGGGAGGGGGGTTCGCCAGGTTCGGGACCGTCCCGGGGATCTCGGTAACCCGCCCCTTCCTGCCACCCCTGCCCGGTATCGCGCCCAGCAGCCCTTGGGTATAAGGGTGTTTCGGGTCAATGAGCACGTCGACGGTCCTGCCCACCTCGACGAGCTTCCCGGCGTACATAACGCCCACTCGATCCGTGTACTCGGCCACTATGCCTATGTTGTGCGTGATCAGCAGGATGGACATGTTGAGCTTCCTCCTCAGCTCGTCGAGCAGCGTGAGGATCTGGGCCTCTATAGTGACGTCCAGGTTCGTCGTGGGCTCGTCGGCTATCAGCAGCTCTGGGTTGTTGGCGAGGGCTATTGCGATGACCGCCCTCTGCCGCATGCCGCCGCTGAACTGATGCGGGTACTCGTGGACCCTAGCCTCCGCCCCGGGGATGCCCACGAGCTTAAGCAGCTCTATCGCCCGAGACTCGGCGTCCTTCTTACTCACCTCCGGGTTGTGGGCGAGTATGGTCTCGACTATCTGGTCCCCTATCGTGTAGACGGGGTCGAGGGCGGCCGTGGGATCCTGGAATATCATCGAGATTCGGTCTCCCCTGATCTCCCTCATCCTATCTTCGGGGAGCCGAAGGATGTCCTCTCCCTGGAAGTAGATGCTCCCACCCACCACCCTCCCGGGCGGTGGCACTAGCCTGAGGATCGCGTTGCCCAGGGTGGACTTCCCGCACCCCGACTCCCCGATGAGGCCGAAGAACTCCCCGCTCTCGAGCTCTAGTGACACGCCGTCGACGGCCTTGACCACGCCGTCGAAGGCGTAGTAGTACACCTTCAGGTCTCGTATCTCGAGGAGCGTCACGGCATACCACCTCCGAGGTCGAGGGTCACGTAGGGGTGCTCGCAGGGGGGCCCCTCCGCGAAAAGGATCCTAGACCTCTTTGGAAGCGCTATCATTGAGGCCACGGTCTCCACCGGCACGTCCCCCTCGCCGACGTGCCTGCAGATGGAGTGCCCGCCGGGGTCGTGGTATCTCATGAGCCTCTTCACGAAGTTGAGGTCAATGGTGCCGAGGGCGCCTCTCACCCTCTCGTCCAGGTGCCTCCACCTGGCCAGGGTGTCCTCCTTCTCGTAGGCCGTGTAGTGGTATGGGTCGTAGTACTTCTCGCTCATCCGGGCCGACTTGAAGTGGTTCGTGCGGAAGGCGTATCCCTCTTCCGGGATCTCCACGTCCAGCTCGCTGTATCCCACCTCGACCACCGCTATGTCCCCCTTGGCGTCCCCCAGCGTGAAGGTGAACTGCCCCAGCCTGGGGACGGACTTGAGGAGATCTATGGCCTCCTCCACCGTCGAGCAGCTCTCGAGGATCATCTTGGCCAGGACGTTGTCTGGGAGGCCCACGCCGATGTCTGAGGAGGCCACGTACGTGGAGAACACCGTGAGGCCCCTCTCGTTCATGCCGCCCCCCGCCACGCCCGGGTCGCCCGCGTTGGTGGAGGCGAAGTACGCCAACCCG
The DNA here is from genome assembly GCA_027491555.1 of Thermoproteota archaeon. The sequence continues at coordinate 4,169 of JAOZGN010000043.1, read as the reverse complement.
CCCTTCGGCCGGGCGTATACGAAGAGGTGCAGCGGCTTGTATCTGACCCTCTTGTCCCTGTTCTTGGCCAAGATCGGCTCCCCGAGGGATGTGTGCTCCGCCTTCACAGCCCAGACCGAGCACTCGAGGCCGTAGTGGAGCATGTGCCGCAGGAACGTGGAGCAGGTGGTTTCGAAGAGGATGTCCCTGGCGAACCAGGCCCCCTCCGCCACCCCCTCCAGCATCTTGATGAACTCGGGGGAGTGCCTCTCGACTACCTCTCTCATGTCGTCCACGAGCTTCTCCAGGGAAGGGTTCTCCCCTATCTCCCTCCTGACTGCGTCAAAGAGTTCTCGGATGTATGGGGTCAGCCCCCTTATCTCCTTCCCCAGCTGAAGCCCCATTTCGTAGGGATCTCCAGCCAGGGCCACCATCCGGAGCATCTTCCAACAATCACCCCCCGACCTTGTGGCAGGCGACCCAGTGCCCCGGCTCAACCTGCACCAGGGGCGGCTCCTCCCTCCTGCAGAGGTCGTCGGCCAGCGGGCACCTGCTCGAGAACCTGCACCCCGGCGGGGGGTTGGCGGGATCTGGGGGGTCCCCGCGGAGGAGCATCTTCTTCCTCCCCCTCTGCCTCGGGTCGAGCGTCGGCACGGAGGAGAGGAGGGCCCTCGTGTAGGGGTGGAGCGGCCTCTCGAAGAGTTCCTCCGTCTCGGCGGACTCCACCAGCTTCCCGAGGTACATCACGTTGATCCTGTCCGAGATGTGCTTGATCACGTTCATGTCGTGGGTTATGAAGAGGTAGGTGAGCCTGAACTCCCTCTGGAGGTCTAGCAGCAGGTTGAGGATCTTCGCCTGAACCGAGAGGTCCAGGGCCGACGTGGGCTCGTCCAGTATGAGGAACTTCGGCTTGACTATCAGGGCCCTGGCTATGGCTATCCTCTGCCTCTGCCCGCCGCTGAACTCGTGGGGGAACTTCTCTACGTCAGCCGCCTTGAGCCCGACCTGCTCCAGCATCTCCCTGATCATTGACTCCCTCTCCTCGAAGCTCAAGTTGGGCATGTGCACCTTCAGCGGCAGGCCGACTATGTCCCTGACCCTCTTCACCGGGTTGAGGGAGAGGTAGGGGTCCTGGAACACTATGCCCATCTTCCTGCGGACCCTGGTGAGCTCCCTCCCCTTGAGTTCGAACAGGTTGACGCCCTCGAATATGGCCCGCCCCCCAGTGGGTTCGTAGAGCCTCAGCACCGTCAGCGCCAGGGTGGACTTTCCGGACCCGCTCTCGCCGACGAGCCCGACGGTCTGCCCCTCCTCGACGTCGAAGCTGATGCCGTCGACGGCCTTGACAACCCTCCTCTCGAAAACTCCCCTCCTGATCTCGAAGTACTTGGTCACGTCCCGGAGCGAGAGAAGCGCCGTCATTGTACCTCCACAACCCCCAGCCTCTTCTTGATGGTGGGATCGAGCGCGTCCCTGAGCGAGTCACCCAGCAGGTTGATTCCCAGCACGACCAGGGTTATCGCGAGCCCGGGGAACATGGCGATCCACCAGGCGTCCAGGATGTGCTGCCTCCCGGTGCCCAGCATGAGGCCCCACGACGGGTTCGGGGGCTTCACGCCTATCCCGATGAAGCTGAGCGAGGCCTCGTAGATTATGTTCCTGGCCAGCTGGAACGTTGAGAGCACGATCAGCGACGGGAAGGTGTTGGGCAGGGCCTCCCGGAATATTATGTGGGCGCTCCCCACCCCTATGGCCTTCGCCGCCAGGACGAAGGGCCTCTCCTTCAGCGTGAGGAACTCTCCCCTCACGACTCTCGCGAACGGGACCCAGGACGTGAGGGTCATGGCGGCGACCACGTTCCAGTAGCCCGGCCCCAGGACGACCATCAGGGAGATCGCCATGAGCACCGCCGGGAAGCTCAGCCAGAAGTCGACTATCCTCATGAGGATCTCGTCTATGAGCCCACCGAAGTACCCGGACAGGGCCCCCAGCGAGACCCCAACGAGGACGGCCAGGGTCACCGACACGGCCGCGACGGACAGCGAGATCCGAGCACCGTATATCAGCCTGCTCAGGAGATCCCTCCCGATCGCATCCGTCCCCAATGGGTGCTCCCAGGATCCGCCGAACCCCACGGGGGGCTGCAGGGAGTTCGCCAGGTCGGCCTGGTAGGGATCGTAGGGCGCGACCACCCCGGCCAACAGGGCGGACATCACGAACACAAGGAATAACGTCCCGCCCACTATCGCGCCGGGGTCTCTCTTCATGTAACTGACGGTGGGGCCCCCCAGAAACCTGAGGAGATCCTCGCGGAGAGTCGTCAGAGTCCTGCTCACTCACCTCACCCCCCTGGTGCGCGGGTCCGTCACGAGAATCAGGATGTCCGCCAGCAGGTTGGAGAGAACGAAGAAGAGAGCCGATATCATCACGGCGGCTATGACGACCGGGTAGTCCCTTGCGTAAATCGCGTCTACGGCCAGCCTGCCCATGCCGGGCCACGCGAACACGGTCTCCACGAAGAAGGATCCCGTGAGGAAGAAGCCGAGCTGGAGGGCGACGATGTTAATAGTCGGTATGAGGGCGTTCCTGAGGGCGTGCTTGTAAATCACGACGCTCTCCCTGAGGCCCCTGGCCCTGGCCGCCCTGATGAACTCGGCCCCAAGGACGCTGATCAGGTTGTTCCTAAGGAGCCTCACTATCAGGGCCGCCGCCGGGATTCCCAGCGACAGGGCCGGGAGGATTATGTGGCTGAGGGCTGACCTGACCACCTCCCAGTCCCCGGCGAGTATCCCGTCGAGGATGTAGAAGCCCGTCACCCTCTCGACGGTCAGGGTGACGTCCAGCCTCCCCGAGATGGGGAGGACCTTGAGGGTCGTCCCGAACACGAGGATGAGCAGCATGGCTATCCAGAAGTTGGGCATCGAGAAGCCCACCACGGAGAGGCCCACGATGCCCCTGTCCACCGCCCCTCCCTTCAGGGCGGCGAATATGCCGGCGGGGATGGCTATCACGATGGCCACGGCCAGGGCGAAGAAGGCCAGCTCAACCGTGGCCGGGAGCCTCTCGAGAACCACCTCCAAGGCTGGCCTGTTGAACTGGTAGGATATGCCGACGTCCCCATGAATCAGCTGCCTCAGGAAGTAGAAGAACCTGACGTAGAGGGGCCTGTCAAGTCCGTACTTGTGCCTGAGCTGCTGAATGAACTCCTCGCTGACGTCGCTCTGCTTACCTATCAGCATGGTGACGGGGTCTCCCGGGACGAAGCTGAACACCAGGAAGACGATTATCGCAATTCCAAACATCACGGGAATGAGGCCGACGATCCGCCGTCCGATCAGCCGGAGGAGATCACTGTCTAACATTGGCGCACACGCTCCCGCCTAAAAAAGAAAGAGGGGGGGAAGGATTAGACGCTTATGTCGGCATCCACCAGGTTGTACCTCTCGTCGGTCCTGGGGGTGAACGTGACCTCCTTCCTGTAGACCCACGGGTCGAACTGCTCCCACAGCCAGATGGCGGGAGCGTCCTCCTGCAGGATCCTCTCGAGCTCCATGAACTTCTGGGCCCTTTGCTCCGGGTCGAGCGTGGCGAGGGCCTCCTTCATAAGCCTGGTGACCTCGTCGTTGTGGTACTGGAACGCGTAGGTGTCCTTCTCCCTGGCGAAGGTGGAGTTCACGTTCCCGTAGAGCTCCAGCTCGCCGCATCCCCAGGAGCCGAAGTACATGTCACCCTTGGCCTTGAGGAGGTACTCGTTCTTGATGGTGCCCCAGTCCATGAGCTGGATCGTTACGTTGACTCCCACCTGCCCGAGGTAGTAGGCGATGGCCTCGGCCTGGTCCTTCCTCCACTCCTCGTCGTACATCATGACGGCGTCAAAGCCGTCAGGGTAGCCAGCCTCGGCGAGCAACTGCCTCGCCCTGTCGGGGTCGTACGGGAAGGGCTCCAGGTTCGGGTCGTGCCCCAGGACGCCGGGGAAGGACATGCAGGCTATCCTGCGTCCGTAGCCCTTCAGCACGTTCTTAATGATGGCGTCAACGTCCACCGCCATGTTGAGGGCGTGCCTGACCCTCTTGTCGTTGAACGGGGCCTTGTGGGTGTTCAGGAACACGAAGACGGACCTGGCCGCCCTGACCTTCTCGACCACCAGGTTCGGGTCCTTCGCCATCTCCTCGGCCTGGTCCGCGGTGAAC
>JAOZGN010000042.1 GCA_027491555.1 Thermoproteota archaeon | reverse complement strand
ACATAGTCGGAATAAGCTACAGGCTGATGCCAGAGTCTGGAAGGTACTGGATAGAGCGGTTCATCAGCGCGGTGAAGGAGGCTGGCCTGGAGGACAAGAGGTACGTGTTCGGGGGCACTCCGCCCGTCGCCGAGGTGGCCAAGAGCTTCGGGTTCTTCGACAGGGTGTTCAGCGGCAGGGAGACTATGGACGAGGTCGTGTCCTACCTGAAGGGAGGGGGCGAAGCTGGCAAGGGAGAAGAGCACTACCCGCAGACCACCGTCGAGAGGATCGCCTGGAAGTATCCCTACCCCATCATCAGGCAGCACCTGGGGCTGAGCTCCGTCGAGGAGACCGTGGAGGCGGCCAGAAAGGTGGCCGAGTCCAAGCTCATCGACGTGATCTCAATAGCTCCAGACCAGGAGTTCCAGGAGAACTTCTTCCACCCGGAGAAGTGGGATCCTGGGAGGGCCGGGGCTGGAGGCGTGCCCATAAGGTCGGAGGACGACCTCATCAGGATCTACGAGGCCACTAGGACCGGCAACTACCCGCTTCTGAGGTGCTACCAGGGCACCAGCGACCTGTTCAAGATGGCCGACCTCCTGGTGAGGACCATCAAGAACGCCTGGGCAGCCATCCCAATCTTCTGGTTCAGCAGGCTCGACGGTAGGGGGCCCCTGGACCTCGTCGAGGCCATAGATGAGCACCAGAGGCTGATGGCCTGGCACGGCGAGAGGAACATCCCCGTCGAGCTGAACGAGCCCCACCACTTCGAGCTGAGGGATGCGCCCGACGTCATCGCGGTGGCCGATGCGTTCCTGTCCGCTTACAACGCCAAGAAGGCGGGGGTGAAGCACTACATCGCCACGCTGATGTTCGACCTCCCACCGGGGATCTCGGCCGAGATGGACCTGGCCAAGCAGCTGGCCAAGATAGACATAATCAAGCCCCTGGAGGACGAGAACTTCAAGATCTTCATACAGACCAGGACCGGCCTGTCCAGCTACCCGCCGGACCTTGACGCGGCCAAGGGCCACATGGCCTACTCCGTGACGATGCAGATGCACCTGAAGCCCCACATAATCCACATGGTGGCGTACACCGAGCCCGATCACGCGGCCACGGCCGAGGAGATCATAGAGAGCGGCAAGATCGTGCACCAGGTGATCAGCGACACGCTGCACGGCTTGCCCGACGTGACCAAGGACCCGAAGATCCAAGCCAGGAAGGAGGAGCTGGTGAGGGAGGCCAAGATCACGCTGGACGCCATTAGGAAGATCGCTGACCCCGATGTCGAGGACCCGTGGACCGACCCCGAGACGCTCGCCAGGGCCCTGAAGATAGGGATCTTGGACGCGCCTCACCTGAAGAACAACCCCTACGCCAGGGGAGAGATCGAGACCAGGATCATCAACGGGGCCGCCTACGCGGTCGACCCGGAGACCAAGAGGCCTCTGCCCGAGAGCGAGCGCATCCGCAGGATCCTGGACGACTACTTCAAGGGAAGGCTCATCTGAGCTCGCGGATCTTCGGGAGGCGATTGGATGAAGATAGCCGTGATGGGCGCCGGCCACGGCGGCAAGGCCATGGCCGCCCACCTGGGGCTGATGGGACACGAGGTCAGGCTCTACAACTACAAGGAGAAGGAGCCGGAGTTCAAGGTGGACCTCGAGGAGGTTAGGAAGAGGGGAGGAATAGAGCTGGAGGGGGCGGTGGAGGGCTTTGGCCCCATCGCCCTCGCCACCACTGATGCTGGAGAGGCTGTGAGAGACGCCGACCTGATCATGGTGGTTGTTCCCGCTCACGCCCACAAGTACATCGCCCGGTCAGTTGCTCCTCATCTCCAGCCGGGTCAGAAGATCCTGTTGAACCCCGGCAGGACCTTCGGAGCGATCGAGTTCAAGAGGATACTGGGTGAGAAAGCCGAGGGCGTGATAGTCGGCGAGGCCGAGACCCTGGTCTACGCGGCCAGGGGGCTGTCGCCCACCAGGGTGAAGGTGCTGGGAGTCAAGAAGGAGGTCAAGCTTGCCGCCCTGCCTGCCCCTGATACCGGAGAGCTGCTGGACACGATCCGCCAGCTCTATCCGCAGTTCGATGGGGCTAGGGATGTCCTCGAGACCAGCCTGACCAACATAGGGGCCGTGTTCCATCCTACCATCACGCTCATGAACGCCGGCTGGATCGAGCGCGGCGGGGACTTCGAGTTCTACGTCGAGGGCGCCAGCCCCTCCGTCTCAAAGGTGCTGGAGAGGGTTGACGCCGAGAGGGTGGCCCTGGCGAACGCGCTCGACACCCACGTCCTGAACCTGCTGGAGTGGCTTGAGGAGAAGTACGGAGCGAAGGGCAAGGATGTCTACGATGCCCTCCAGAACAACCAGGCCTACAGGGGGATCAAGGCCCCCTCCACGCTGGCCGTCAGGTACCTCCTAGAGGACGTCCCCACGGGACTCGTGCCCTACGCGGACGTGGGGGAGCAGGTCGGCGTGAGCACTCCCGTGTCTAAGTCCCTCATATCCCTAGCGTCGGCGGTCTTCAACAGGGACTTCTACGCCGAAGGGCGGAGCGCGAAGAACCTCGGGCTGGAGGGGATGTCTGCGGAGGAGATAGTGGCATTCGTGAGGGGCGAATAGCCCTTGAGGGCCCTCCTCATAGACTTTGGGAGCACATTCACCAAGGCCGTGGTCGCGGACCTGGCGGAGGAGCGGGTCGTCTCCTCCGCCAAGGCCCCCAGCACGGTGGACACGGACGTCAGGCACGGCCTGGCCAGGGCCCTGGAGAAGATGGGGCTCTCGCTGAGCGACCTGTCCGACGGCCCATTTGAGTACAAGCTCGCCTGCAGCAGCGCAGCCGGCGGGCTGAAGATGGTCGTGGTCGGGCTCGTGCCAAAGTACAGCGCAGAGGCCGGTAGGCGGGCCGCGCTGACGGCGGGGGCCAAGGTCATCGGGGTTTACTCGTTCGAGCTCACCAAGAGCGAGGTCGCGTCAATAGAGGCCCAGGAGCCCGACATCGTCCTCCTGACGGGTGGGACGGATGGGGGAGACAAGAAGACGATAACGCACAACGCCAGGATGCTCGCCGCCTCCGGGCTCACGTGCCCCATCCTGGTGGCGGGAAACAAGGAGGCCAGGGACGACGTGGTTGAGATACTCTCCTTAGCCGGGAAGGAGGTCTACTGGACCGAGAACATCATGCCAGAGCTGGGGAAGCTCAACGTGAGGCCTGCCAACGATAAGATTAGGGAGATCTTCCTGAAGAGGATCATTCAAGCCAAGGGGCTTGACAGGGTCACGGGGCTCCTCCACATCCTCATGCCGACCCCCTCGGCCTCGCTGAGGGCGGCGGAACTCCTAGCGAAGGGCACCGAGTCGCAGGGTGGAATGGGCGAGCTCCTAGCGGTTGAGATCGGCGGGGCCACCACTAACGTCTACAGCGTGGCCGAAGGCAAGTCAAAGCTCCCCGGGGTTGTAGAGAAAGGGCTGGAAGAGCCCTACGTCAAGAGGACCGTGGAGGGAGACTTGGGCGTCAGGGTAAGCGCCGAGTCGCTGATGGAGGCCGCCGGCCTGGACAGGATCGTCTCGAAGATCAGGGAGTACATGACAGACATCAGGCTGGAGGCCGTAGAGGAGCATATCCGCATGCTGCGCCGGCAGACCAGCTACCTACCTAAGACCTACTTCGACTGGCTGGTGGACGAGGCGCTGGCCAGGTCCGCAGTTGAGCTCGGCGTGGAGAGGCACGTGGGAAGACTGGAGGAGATACCGACACCCATGGGCAAGTTCTACGTCCTCACGGGCAAGGACCTCACCGAGGTGGGGACGGTGGTTGGGACGGGCGGGCCGATAGTCAACAGCAAGAGGCCTTGGAAGATCCTCAGCGAGGCCGTCTACGACGAGTCCCGCCCCTTCGTCCTGAAGCCGAGGGATCCGGAGCTGTACGTCGACAGAGATTACGTCTTCTGGGCCATGGGGCTCCTCTCGGGGAGGGAGCCGGACAAGGCGCTCAAGATCCTATTGGATTCGGTCTCTCAGGTCAGACGGGAATGACGTTCCTGTCAAAGGCGGCAAGGTCGTCCATCCCGGTGTCGAAGGCCATTCTGATGTCGAACCCGCCCTCCTTGATCATGGCCGGGAGGTTTGCGCCTGTGACGCTGACCACCACGCCCCTCAGCTTTCCGGTCCGAAGGCCGTACGCGAACCCGGGCTCCCTGATCTCCATGATCCCCTCAAACCCCAGCTCCCTCATCTTCTCCAGGATCTTCTGCGCCTTCGAGATGCTATTGTAGGGGATCTCGCCGAAGGTGGCCAGGACCGTGCCCGTCCCCCTCTTGGCCGCCTCGGCGACCCTGGTCATGCCAGCGAATATGAGGAGCTGAGAGGGGCTTATGGTCGTCCCCGAGTAGTGCATCACCTCCGCGAACGTGGTCGGCCTGTAGTCCTTCAGCTCTAGTAGGCCCACGCCCTTCACGCTCACTGGGACCCCGTTCCTGAGGAGGATTCCGTAGAGGGTGTTGGACGACACGTACTTGATTTCCAGTAGGTCAGCCCTCCTGAGGCCGGTCTCCCTCACCTGGAACTTGGGGTAGAAGAGGAGCTTCGGAACCTCTTTCCCGAGGCTGATGACGTGCCTCATCACCCAGGTGAAGTCCTCTCTCTTGATGAACAGCTTGTTGGCTATCACCGTCCCCCTGCCAGTCGCGAGGTCGAAGTCCATCTCAGCGATCCTCTGGTACATCCTGTCCAGCATCCACTCCATCCTGGTGGACACCGTGAGGGCCCGCATCCTCCTGCGGCCCTCACTGGTAATCTGCCTGGCCTTCCTGACCTTCTTGGTGAGCCCAAGCTCATCCATCAGCTTCAGGTAGTAGCGGATCGTCCTCTGACTCAGGTAGATGCCCCGCCTGTTGAGTTCCCGCTGAATCTCACCCGATGTGGCCGGCCCCTCGATCCCGTCGAGGATGGCTAGGATCTCGAGCATGTTCTCATTCAGCTTCCGGGCCTCCTGTACAGGTGACATGCCACCATCCTCCCCTCGCCGGGGAGCTCCATCAGGGGCGGCTCCTCTTGGTCGCAGGGATCAAACCTCCTGGGGCACCGGGGGTGGAACCTGCACCCAGGAGGAGGATTTGCCAGGTTTGGGACGGTTCCCGGTATCTCGGTCACTCGGCCCTTCCTCCCGCCCCTGCCGGGTATGGCGCCCAGCAGGCCCTGCGTATAAGGGTGTTTGGGGTCGGTGAGCACATCCACGGTCTTGCCCACCTCGACCAGCTTCCCGGCGTACATGACGCCGACGCGGTCCGTGTACTCGGCCACTATGCCTATGTTGTGCGTGATCAGCAGGATGGACATGTTGAGCTTCTTCCTCAGCTCGTCGAGCAGGGTGAGGATTTGAGCCTCTATGGTCACGTCTAGGTTCGTGGTGGGCTCGTCGGCTATCAACAGCTCCGGGTTGTTGGCGAGGGCTATGGCAATGACGGCCCTCTGTCTCATGCCTCCGCTAAACTGGTGCGGGTACTCGTGGATTCTGGCCTCCGCCCCCGGGATGCCCACAAGCTTGAGGAGCTCTATCGCCCGGGACTCGGCGTCCTTCCTGCTCACCTCGGGGTTGTGGGCGAGTATGGTCTCCACTATCTGGTCTCCGATGGTGTAGACGGGGTCAAGGGCGGCGGTCGGGTCTTGGAAGATCATCGAGATTCTGTCGCCTCGAATCTCCCTCATCTTCTCTTCGGGGAACTGCAAGATGTCCTCTCCGTGGAAGTATATGCTCCCACCAGCGATCTTCCCAGGCGGGGGTACGAGCCTGAGGATGGCGTTGCCCAGGGTGGACTTGCCGCACCCTGACTCTCCGATCAGCCCGAAGAACTCTCCGCTCTCGAGGCCCAGGGATACGCCGTCGACGGCCTTGACCACGCCGTCGAGGGCGTAATAGTACACCTTGAGATCCCGGATCTCCAGAAGGGTCATGGCATACCACCTCCGAGGTCGAGGGACAGGTAAGGGTGCTCGCACGGAGGCCCCTCAGCGAAGAGGATCCTGGACCTCTTGGGGAGGGCGATCATGGAGGCCACGGTCTCGATGGGCACGTCTCCCTCGCCGACGTGCCTGCAGATCGAGTGCCCGTTGGGGTCGTGGTACCTCATGAGCCTCTTCACGAAGTTGAGGTCTATGGTGCCGAGGGCGCCCCTCACTCTCTCGTCTAGGTGCCTCCACCTGGCCAGGGTGTCCTCCTTCTCGTAGGCCGTGTAGTGGTAGGGGTCGTAGTACCTCTCACTCATCCTGACGGACTTGAAGTGATTGGTCCTGAAGGCGAACCCTCTCTCCGGGATCTCGATGTCGAGTTCTCTGTACCCGACCTCCACGACCGCGATGTCCCCCTTGGCGTCGCCCAGGGTGAAAGTGAACTGACCTAGCCTGGGAACCGACTTCAGGAGGTCGATGGCTTCCTCCACCGTGGAGCAGCTCTCGAGTATCATCTTCGCCAGGACGTTGTCTGGCAGGCCCACGCCGATGTCTGAGGAGGCCACGTACGTGGAGAAGACGGTCAGACCCCTCTCGTTCATGCCCCCGCCGGCCACTCCTGGGTCACCGGCGTTGGTGGAGGCGAAGTAGGCCAGCCCACCCTTCGGCCGCGCGTAGACGAACAGATGGAGAGGCTTGTACCTCACCCTCTTGTCCCTGTTCTTCGCCAGGATCGGCTCCCCGATGGCGGTGTGCTCGGCCCTGACCGCCCATACTGAGCACTCGAGGCCGTAGTGGAGCATGTGCCTGAGGAACGTGGAGCAGGTGGTCTCGAAGAGGATGTCCCTCGCGAACCAGGCCCCCTCCGCGACCCCCTCCAGCATCTGGATGAACTCGGGGGCGTACTTCTCGACTACCCCTCGCATGTCGTCCACGAGCTTCTCGAGCGAGAGGTTCTCACCTATCTCCCTCCTCACTGCGTCGAAGAGCTCTCGGATGTATGGGGTGAGCGCCCTGACCTCTTTCCCCAGCTGGAGGCCCATCTCATAGGGGTCCCCGGCCAGGGCCACCATCCGAAGCATTCTCCCTTACTCACCCCCCACCTTGTGGCAGGCGACCCAGTGCCCCGGCTCCACCTCCACCAGGGGCGGCTCCTCCCTCCTGCAGAGGTCGTCGGCCAGGAGACACCTGCTCGAGAACCTGCAGCCTGGCGGCGGATTGGCGGGGTCGGGAGGGTCTCCCTGAAGGAGCATCTTCTTCTTTCCCCTGCGCCTTGGGTCGAGCGTCGGGACGGAGGAGAGGAGGGCCTGCGTGTAGGGGTGAAGCGACCTCTCGAAGAGCTCCTCTGTCTCGGCGGACTCCACCAGCTTCCCGAGGTACATCACGTTGATCCTGTCCGAGATGTGCTTGATCACGTTCATGTCGTGGGTTATGAAGAGGTAAGTGAGCCCGAACTCCCTCTGGAGGTCCAGCAAGAGGTTGAGGATCTTCGCCTGAACCGAGAGATCCAAGGCGGACGTAGGCTCGTCTAGGATGAGGAACTTCGGCTTGACTATCAGGGCCCTGGCAATGGCTATCCTCTGCCTCTGCCCCCCGCTGAACTCGTGGGGGAACTTCTCTATGTCCGACGCCTTCAGCCCAACCTGTTCGAGCATCTCCTTGATCCTGGCTTCCCTCTCCTCAAAGCTCAGGTCCGGCATGTGGACCTTCAGCGGCAGGCCAACGATGTCCCTGACCCTCTTTACCGGGTTGAGGGAGAGATAGGGGTCTTGGAACACGATGCCCATCTTCCTGCGCACCTTGGTGAGCTCTCTCCCCTTGAGCCTGAACAGGTTCACCCCCTCGAATAGGACCTCTCCCCCAGTGGGTTCGTAGAGCCTCAGCACCGTCAATGCCAGCGTGGACTTGCCAGAGCCGCTCTCACCGACGAGTCCGACGGTCTGCCCCTCCTCGATGTCGAAGCTGACGCCGTCGACGGCCTTGACTACCCTCTTCTCGAGGACTCCCCTCTTGATCTCGAAGTACTTGGTAACGTCCCGGAGCGCGAGAAGGGCTGTCATTGTACCTCCACAACCCCCAGCTTCTTCTTGATGGTCGGATCCAGCGCGTCCCTGAGCGAGTCGCCCAGCAGGTTGATCCCCAGCACGACCAGGGTTATCGCGAGCCCGGGAAACATGGCTATCCACCAGGCATCCAGGATGTGCTGCCTGCCCGTCCCCAGCATGAGCCCCCACGACGGATTCGGGGGCTTCACGCCTATCCCGATGAAGCTGAGCGAGGCCTCGTAGATTATGTTTCTGGCCAGCTGGAACGTCGAGAGCACGATCAGAGACGGGAAGGTATTCGGCAGGGCCTCCCGGAATATTATGTGGGCGTTCCCCACGCCTATCGCCTTCGCCGCCAGGACGAAGGGCCTCTCCCTTAGCGTGAGGAACTCGCCCCTCACGACCCTTGCGAACGGGACCCATGACGTGAGGGTCATGGCGGCGACCACGTTCCAGTACCCAGGGCCAAGGACGACCATCAGAGAGATGGCCATGAGGACCGCGGGGAAGCTTAGCCAGAAATCGACGATCCTCATGAGGACCTCGTCGATGACCCCTCCGAAGTAGCCCGACAGGGCTCCCAGGGACACCCCCACGAGCACCGCCAGCGTCACCGACACCGCCGCGACGGACAGGGAGATCCTGGCCCCATAGATCAGCCTGCTGAGCAGGTCTCTCCCGATCGCGTCTGTCCCGAGCGGGTGTTCCCACGACCCGCCGAACCCCACCGGCGGCTGGAGCGAGTTGGCCAGGTCGGCCTCGTAGGGATCGTAGGGGGCCACAAACCCGGCGAACAGGGCGGATATCACGAAGATAAGGAATATGGAGCCGCCGACTATGGCGCCGGGATCTCTCTTCATGTAGCTGACGGTCGGCCCCCTGAGGAACCTGAGGAGGTCGTCGCGGAGCGTTATCAGCCTCCTCCTGCTCACTCACCTCACCCCCCTGGTCCTGGGATCGGTGACGAGAATCAGGATGTCGGCCAGCAGATTTGAGAGCACGAAGAAGAGCGCCGAGATCATCACGGCGGCTATCACAACCGGGTAGTCCCTGGCGTAGATCGCGTCGACGGCGAGCCTGCCCATGCCAGGCCAGGCGAACACTGTCTCCACGAAGAAGGATCCGGTGAGGAAGAAGCCCAGCTGAAGGGCCACTATGTTGATGGTGGGTATGAGGGCGTTCCTGAGGGCGTGCTTGTAGATCACCGCGCTCTCCCTGAGTCCCCTGGCCCGGGCCGCCCTGATGAACTCGGCTCCCAGGACGCTGATCAGGTTGTTCCTCAGGAGCCTGACTATCAGGGCCGCCGCCGGGATGCCCAGCGAGAGGGCCGGGAGGATTATGTGGCTCAGGGCCGACTTCACCACCTCCCAGTCCCCCGCTATTATCCCGTCTAGGATGTAGAAGCCTGTCACCCTCTCGACCGTGAGGGTGACGTCCAGCCTCCCCGAGATGGGGAGGACCTTTAGGGTCGTCCCGAACACCAGAATGAGCAGCATGGCTATCCAGAAGTTAGGCATCGAGAAGCCCACGACAGAGAGGCCCACGATGCCCCTGTCCACCGCCCCTCCTTTCAGGGCGGCGAATATCCCGGCCGGTATCGCTATGAGGACCGCCACCGCGAGGGCGAAGAAGGCCAACTCCACCGTAGCTGGCAGCCTCTCCAGGACGACCTCAAGCGCCGGCCTGTTGAACTGGTAAGAGGTCCCCACGTCTCCGTGCAGGAGCTGGCGGAGGAAGTAGAAGAACCGTATGTAGAGGGGTCTGTCCAGCCCGTACCTGTGCCTCAGCTGCTGTATGAACTCCTCGCTGACGTCGCTCTGCTTTCCGATCAGCATCGTGATGGGATCGCCGGGGACGAAGCTGAAGACAAGGAACACGATTATTGCGATTCCGAACATGACGGGGATAAGGCCGACGATACGCCGTCCGATTAGCCGGAGCAGATCCCTGTCTAACATGGCAGGCACGCTCCCGGACAAAAAAGAGAGAAGGGGGAAAGGTTTAGACGCTTATGTCCGCGTCCACCAGGTTGTACCTCTCGTCGGTCCTGGGGGTGAACGTGACCTCCTTCCTGTAGACCCACGGGTCGAACTGCTCCCACAGCCATATCGCGGGGGCGTCCTCCTGCAGGATCCTCTCGAGCTCCATGAACTTCTGTGCCCTCTGCTCCGGGTCCAGCGTGGCGAGGGCCTCCTTCATGAGCCTGGTGACCTCGGGGTTGTGGTATTGGAACGCGTAGGTGTTCTTCTCCCTGGCGAACGTCGAGTTCACGTTCCCGTAGAGCTCCAGCTCGCCGCATCCCCAGGATCCGAAGTACATGTCTCCCTTGGCCTTGAGGAGGTACTCGTTCTTGATGGTGCCCCAGTCCATGAGCTGAATCGTGACGTTGACGCCGATCTGTCCGAGGTAGTAGGCGATCGCCTCCGCTTGGTCCTTCCTCCACTCCTCGTCGTACATCATGACGGCGTCAAAGCCGTCCGGGTATCCAGCCTCGGCGAGCAGCTGCTTGGCCCTGTCGGGGTCGTACGGGAACGGCTCAAGGTTCGGGTCGTGCCCCAGGACGCCCGGGAAGGACATGCAGGCTATCCTGCGTCCGTAGCCCTTGAGCACGTTCTGTATGATGGCGTCCACGTCCACGGCCATGTTGAGGGCATGCCGGACCCTCTTGTCGTTGAACGGGGCCTTGTGGGTGTTCAGGAACACGAAGACGGACCTGGCCGCCCTGACCTTCTCGACCACCAGGTTCGGGTCCTTCGCCATCTCCTCGGCCTGGTCCGCGGTGAAC
>JAOZGN010000034.1 GCA_027491555.1 Thermoproteota archaeon | reverse complement strand
CGAACCTCGCGACAGACGAGGCCGTGAGGAACTCTGCGCACCTGATGGAGACCCGCTTGAGGGGGGAGTCTTCGCCTGCAGTAGCAGGTAGGCCCCCCATGGCCTCGAGGGTCACTCCAGAGCGGGGGATGCAGAGGTCAGTGGGGTACGTGGGGACCCAGCAGGAGGAAATCTGCCTAGTCCTCCACCTGGGTCTGCAAATCCGTTAATTTTGCCGCCCGGATGTGTTCGTGGGCAGGATCTTGGACCTCAGGATAGGGACCTCCGGGTGGGACTACGCTGACTGGGTGGGCCCCTTCTACCCCCAGTCGGGCGGGGCTAGGCTCACGCTCTACTCGAGGCTCTTCAACACCACGGAGGTCAACTCCACCTTCTACCAGATCCTCGACAGGGAGACCTTCGAGGGCATGGCGAGAGTCACGCCGGAGGGGTTCGACTTCTCCGTCAAGATGCTGAGGGACGTGACCCACAGGAAGAGGCTCAGGCTTGACAGGGGAATCAAGGCGGATCTCAAGCTCTTCTTCGACTCCCTGGAGCCCCTCCGCTCGGCGGGAAAGCTCGGCCCGATCCTCGTTCAGCTTCCACCCAGCTTCCGGGCCAAGCCGGACAGGCTTGAGCACCTGCTCTCCCTCTCCCCGGAGTGGGCCACCCTCGCCATAGAGTTCAGGCACCCGAGCTGGGACGATCCGAAGGTGCTCAGGATGCTGGAGTCCGCTGGCGCCGCCTACGTCGTCTCGGACTGGGGCGGGGCTCCTCCCAGGGCCGTGATCACGTCAGACGTAGCCTACTTCAGGTGGCACGGGAGGGGGGAGAAGGTCCCCTACAACTACCTCTACTCCGAGGACGAGCTGAGGCCATGGGCGAAGGCCGTGGAAGAGGCTGGATCATCGGCGAAGAAAGTCTACGGCTACTTCAACAACCACTACCACGCCTACGCGCCCGAGAACGCCATAGCGATGCTCAAGATGCTGGGGGCGGCGGGTCCGCAGCACGAGGAGGCCCTCAGGAGGATCAGATCCTGGAGGGAGTCCCTCAGGGCGACGGCCCAGGCCTCTCTTGAGGAGTTCGTCGAGGAGAAAGAGGCGAAGGCGCCTCCCAAACCACAGGAGGACGTTCTGGAACTGCTCAAGAGCCTCACAGATGAGCGGAGGCTTGAGAGGGCCCTTGAAATACCCTCAAGCCAGGTGGAGGTCGTGGCCGACCAAGGGAGCGTCCTCATGGCCAGGGTCAAGGATTACGACGTGACGATCGACTTGAGGCAAGGGGTGATCCTGCACGACTGCGCGGACTGGTCAAGACAGTCTCAGAGGAAGATGTTCTGCAAGCACCTAGCCGCCCTGTTCCTTAACCTCCCCCCAGACAGGGCTCGGGAACTCCTCAAGTGGATACTCCGGGAGAGGGACAAGATAGTCTTCAGGCCGTTCACTGGAGACGGGAGGAGGTGGTGAGCAGGGTACCCGAACTAGGCGGATTGTCCCTCCTCCGGGGTCGCAGGCTCGTCAAGCTCTCTTTCTGAACGTTCTCTCGACTCGAACTCGGAGATACGCTCGAGCCTCTCGAGCAGGCCCCTCAACTCCTCACTCAGAGGGGTGATCTCCCTGGGTCGTCTGTCCCAGAGCATGAGGGCTACCACGACGGAGACGGGGATTGCCAAGACTGGGTACCACATCCAGGTCCTCATCTGGAATCCCTCCTCTGGGGCGGGGCTCGGCGTAACGGTCGGCTCGGTAGGCGGGCGGATCTGGGGGATGAATTCTACGGTAAGCTTGGGTTGTGCCATCGAGACCTCGACGCTGTAAGACACGCTCTCCCGTTCTCTCGGAATCAGGTCCACCCACGCCTCCAGCTCGGGGGCCGAGCGCGCGTCCACGTAAATGTCCACACCCGCAGCAGACGTTATGTTGGACAGATTGGACGAGCGGGGCAGCAAAATTGACAGCGTTCCCTCCTTGTAGTTCGATAGGGCGTTGAACGGCCTCTCCAGAGCGCCTCCGAGGTGCGAGATTACCACGCCCCCGCCGCGGCGCTTGATAACTAGGATCAGCACATCATCAGAGCGGTTGGAGGAGGCGATGGCCGGTCGCAGGTCGACGGGCTCCCAAGCTTCTCCCGACTCATTGTATACTAGGTCCAGCGAGGCCACCATCGGTTCGCCGAGCGATGCTGGCGGGGCCAGGACGATTCGGAGGCGAGCCGCCCCGATGGCTGCGTCTAACTCGCTTATTCGCTCCTCTATCTCCGTTGCCTGATCGTCTAGCCCGGCTATGAGTTCCCTTATCTGATCACTCGACGAGCTCAACTCGGCTAGGGCTGACTTCATGGCCTCTAGCGCCGTGCCGGTCTCACTCGCCAGCCTGGAGATCTTCCTGAATTCCTTCCCCGAGCCGTTCTCTATCGCTGTGACCGTCTCGTTCAGGTAGCCGATCGTCTCCACCATTGAGTAGGCAAGGCCCCTGAGCGCTCCGACCGCATCTCTGATCCCGGATGGAGTTCCCTCTGAGTCGTTCTCCCCCTCACCGATTAGGTAGAACTGCATATTCAAGATCCTGATCAGCGACGTCAGGCCGTCAACCATGTAGTCTGCCTGCATTGCGAGGGAGTCCGTGAGGGACCTGAGCGCGGAGACGGCCAGCGTGAAGTTGCCCGAGGCGTCGGCCAGCCTGTCGAGCGCAATGGAGAGCTCTGAGAGATTCCCTACCGTGTCATTCAGGCCGTCCAGCAGGTCAAAGTACGCTCCCAATCCCTCTCGAACGGAGACTATCCTGTCCTTAGCCGCAAGCAGGTCCTCCCGCATTTCCTCCAGCTCCGACAGGTTGCCGACTGGCATAGTCGCCAGCGAGAGGGTCACGGGGCTGAGCCTCACCACGCCCACGTCCGCGTCCAGCCCTACCTCGGCATTCAGAGTGATGTTGACGGGCTCTCCATCGGTTAGTTGTGTTGCCAAGACGTAGAACCTCGCCTTGCCCACCTCAAATACGCCGAGGGGAGTCGGATCGAGGGAGACGTTTGTGAGAATCTCAGAGTTGATCTGAAGGGTCGCTATCGCAGAGAGTGGGGTGTAGAGGACTTCTCCGTCCACGAAACCGGACAGGCGGTTCTGAAGCGTTACAGACACCCTTACCCTGTCCCCTCTCTTCACTAAGAGATACCTGACTCCTTCAAATTCAATCGGCTCCACTGGCTCTTCCTCAATTTCGTATGACAGCGTCGCGTCCACGGGGGGAAGCATCGAGGTCTCCACCGAGTAGGTGATCCGCGTCTGAGATCCACTAGGAACCTCCAGCTCCCTCCAGATCAGGTACGTGAGATCGCCCAACCTAGACGTCTGGGGGTCGGGACCAGCGACCGACAGCGTCTCGAGGTTCGCCCCAAACACGCGGTCGGTCAACGTGACCGTGATCGGCTCGTTCCCCTCGTTGGAGAGGACCAGGGTGATGTGGAGGGTGTGCGCGAGCACCAGCCCGGCAGAGGAGAGGCGGATCTCTGAGCTCACCTCCTTGGAGATGGTCGCCTTGGGGGGGATGAAGTCCTCCGGAGGGGCGGCGTGGGCCCACGGGCATAAACCCAGGAGCAGAACCGCAAGGAGTGCTACAGCTAGTCTGTATCTCATTCGTAAAACCTCTCCAGCCAGTCCAGCCTGGATCTGAATTCCTCCAGGCGCAACTCGTACTTCTCGGGGTCCATGGCCCCCTTCAGTAGCTCCAGCATCATGATCTCCCTCCGAAGACTCTCCAGCTCCCGCCGCCGCCCCTCGGGAGGCGCAGCGGCTCGATCTCTCTCGACGTCTCCAGTCACTATCTTCCCATCAACCATCTCGACGACCTTTCCAGCCCTCTCCGCCACGACGGGATCGTGGGTAACTACAATGACGGTCTGTCCCGTGGCCTCGTTGATCTCCCCGAGCATCTCCACGATCTCCAACCCCGTCTGAGTGTCCAGGTTCCCCGTCGGCTCGTCGGCCAGCATCAGCGTCGGCATGTTGGCCAGGGCCCTGGCAATGGCCACCCTCTGCCTCTCGCCCCCACTAAGCTGAGCAGGGCGGTGAGACATCCTCTCGCCGAGCCCGACCATCTGGAGCAGCCTAGCCGCCCTGGCCCTAATGTCGGCCCCCTTGAGCTGCCCGAGGATGTGCATCGGCAGCTCCACGTTCTCCAGGCAGTTGAGGGTGGGGATCAGGTTGAAGAACTGGAAGACGAAGCCCACCTTCTCCGCCCTGATCCTCGCGAGCTCCCTGTCCCTGAGTCCGCCGATGTCGATGCCGTCGATGAGGACGCTGCCCGAGGTGGGGCGATCCATGCAACCGACTACGTGAAGCAGGGTAGACTTTCCGGAGCCGGAAGGTCCCATGACGGCCACGAACTCACCCTTCTCGACCCTCAGATCAACCCCGTCAAGCGCCCTGACCGGGACGGCGCCGGGATATACCTTTGAAACCCCGTAGAGCTCCACGGCAGGTTCACTCATACCTCAGCGCCTCCACTGGTTGGGTCCGCGACGCCTTCAGGGCCGGGGCTATTCCAGACACGAATCCAATGCCCTCAGCGAGGGCTAAGGTGCCCAGTACCAGCTTGGGAGAGAAAATCGCCTTGAAGGTAAAGCCGGCAGTCTCGGAGATCTTGGCCTCTATCATCGGGGTTATCGCGAGGCTCAGATATATCCCGAGGACCGCGCCAAAGAGGCAGAGCAAGAAGGACTGGAGGAGAAAGATCCCGAGGATCCTCTCTCTAGTCGCCCCGAGGGCCTTCAGAATGCCTATCTCGCGAGTCCTCTCGACTACGCTCGTCATCATTGTGGCGGCGACGCTGGTCCCGCCGACCAAGAGGGAAACTCCGCTGACGGCCAGCAGGACCCCGTTGATGAAGCCCAGGATCTTGTCTATGCTGCGCATCATGGCTGACGGCGAGGTGACCTCCAACCCCGTCAGACTGGACTCCACTCTCTCCTCGAAGTCGTCTGCGAGGTCTTGGCTCTTGAGCTCCACCAGGATGAAGCTCACCTGCCCGTAGTAGCCCGTCATGTTCTGCATGTGGTTCAGCGGGATGAATACGTAACTGTCGAAGAAGCTCCCAGCCCTCTCCAGTATGCCCACGACTAGAAATTCCTCTCCATCTCCCTCGCCGCCGCTGGAGATCTTGACCGTGTCTCCAACCGTGACTTTCATCTCTCTGGCCGCCGCAAAGCCCAGGATCATCTCCGAATTGGACCAGTTTGGCAGCCTACCCTCTCCCAGCTCTACCGAGATCACAGAGAAGATCTCCCTCTCTGCCCCGACCACCAAGGAGATGTCCCCGTCGACGAACATCATCCCCCCAAGATAGGCGGAGGCTGCCCTGACCTCGGGGTATGTTCTGATGATGTCGAGATAGTGCTCGTCCATCCTGTTGCCCATGGCGAAGCCCTTAGAGGGCGACACCATGAAGTCGGCCATCTCCGAGAACGACTTCTGGAGCTGGGTCGAGGTTCCCTCGGAGATGGCTCCAAGGGTGACCATCATTGCTATGCCGATGGCGACGCCGAGCAAGGTCAGGAACGTCCTCGTCCTCCTAGTCGTGAAGTCCCTGAGGATCATCTTGACTACAATGCTTAGCAAGGAGATCACGTCCTTAAGTCGGATAGCGTTGCCTGAGGTCCACGACTCGTCGACGCTTTATCTCATCGCCAGACGCCTCGGAGATCTCGCCGCTCCCCACAAACTCAACTTCAACGCTCGTTATGGCCTTCGAGATCTCGAAGTCGTGTCTTATGTTCCTCACACTCAGGACTGCCTCCTTTATCTCCTTCCTGAGTTTCTCTGATGGGCTGCTGGCCTCCACCTTGACTAGAATGGTGTCTCTCATGTTCTCACCGGAGAGGATTATCTGATAGTCTACCACACCTGAGATCCCTAGCAGGGCCTCGTCGAAGAATGAGGGGTACATGTTCTCCCCGGTTCCCAGCGTGAACATGTCGTCGGTTCTGCCGCGTATCCTGCTTATCCTGACGGTGGGCGACCCGCACTCGCACTCGCCCGGGATCATCGTTGCCACATCGCCGGTCCTGTACCTGAGTAGAGGCATGGCGCGCCTGCTGAGGGTCGTGAAGACTATCTCGCCCTCTTCCCCGGGCGCCACTGGCTCGCCCGTCTCCGGATCGACGACTTCGAGGTAGAGGTCAATCTCGTTGACGTGAAGGCCATTCTGCTCTCCGCACTCGGCCGCCACCGCGAAGGTTGCCTCCGTCAGCCCGTACTGGTCCATTACGGTGGCCCCCCACTTCTCCTCTAAGTACTCCCTGACGCTCTCAGGCCACGCCTCCGCCCCGAGCCCTATCGTGTGAACCCCGAACTTCGTGAGGTCCACTCCCCGCTGAACCAGCTCCTCGGTCACCCTAAACACGTAAGAGGTCGTCCCGAGGATTGCAACGGGCCTGAACTTCTCCATGAGACTCAGCTGCTCCTCGGGCTCGAGCGAGTTGCTGGCCGGGATTGGAAGTCCTCCCGCCTTCTCCACCATCCTCTGACAGATGTACCCGGCGCCCCAACTGGGTCTCCCGTAGGCGAACATGATCTGGACCGCCTTGCCCGGACCGAACCCTGGGCCCAGGCCACCGGCCCTCATCATGGTCCCGCCAAGCTCTATGGCCCGGTCGATCTCATCTCTGGTGAAGAAGACCATCTTCGGATCTCCAGTCGTGCCAGCCGTCGTGTACACCGCCCCGATCTGGTCGAAGGGGACGCACAGAAACGCATAGGGGTCTGTTGAGAGGTCGGAGGGGGAGGTCAACGGGAGCTTGCGGAGGTCCTTCACGCCCCGGATGTCCCTGGGGGTTAGGCCGCTCCTCTTCATCAGGTCCCGATAGAACCTGCTCCGGGAGTAGACCCGCCTTGCGGTCCATCTGACTCGCGAGTTCGCGTGTCTGTCCATGAACCGGCGGAACAGCGGCCGGACCCTTACCTTGAGGCCGGGGTTGCGCCGCAACAGAGACACTCCGAGCGCGAAGAGCCTCTGCTTCACTCAGATCCCCCCCTTATGAAGCTCTCATCGTAGATCACTCGCTTGAACTTCCCGCCGGTCGTGAGGTCTTCTCCCAGGTCCGGGATGAACTCGACCTCCAGCGGGAGGATCAGCTCAACCCTCAGCGCGGTCCCCAGGGCCGGGATGTCCATCAGTATCCTGTCGTTGAGCTCCTCGATCAGAGCCGACTCGTTCGACGTCTGGGCCTGGAGCTGAATCGTGATCCGGGGCTTGTAGCCCTCCCTCGACAGAATCGCGCGCCAGGCCTTTACCTTCCCGTGCTTCTTGACGCGGCTAAGCGCCTTGTCAAGCTGGACCTCAGAGAACCTAAGGCCGCCCAGATTGATGAGGTCGTCCATCCTGCCGAGGATCTTGACCCTCGGGTGCGTCCTGGAGCAGGAGCACCTAGAGGTCCCCTGAACCTTGATTAAGTCGCCTGTCCTGTACCGGATCAGTGGGAGGGCCTCCCTGAAGTTCGTCAGGACGAGCTCCCCCTCCATGTCCTGGGGGGCCTCGTGGAGGTACGTTGCCTTCGGGACGTACCCTGGCTCCTCGCCCTCCCTCTCCAACTCGCTCTTCGGTATGACCTCCGCCACCTGCGTGTCTATCCAGAGATGCAGGCCGTCGTGAGCCTCGCACTCGCACGCAAAGACGGATGATTCTGTGAGTGAGTAGACGTCGAACGCCTCCATGTCGTACTCCTCCTCAACGTAGGGCCTGTATGGGTCCAGCAGGTCTCCTCCGAAGACGCCCACCCTCAGCTTCCTCAGCACATCCCTCGGCCTGACCCGCTTGATCCTCGTGAGGGCTGCGTGGAGGAGGTGCTTAGCGGTTGGCTCCTCTCTGAACCTCTCCATGGTCCTCTCTCTAGACGACTCGGGGAGGTGCTCCGCCAGCAGCATGAGCATGCTCGGGAGGCCGGCGAGCATGGTAGGCTGGATCTTGATCGCGAACGGCATGGCGAACTGCATGAGGTAGAACGAGACTATGATGCACTGGATCCTCAGCCCCGCATCCCTCATGGCGTCTATCATCCAGTAGGGAACTGCGTCTGAGATCATCGGCGCGGCCGAGCTGAACTGGAGGACTATGTCGTCCTGCCTCATCCCGAGCACCTGGTAGAGCCTGAGTATCTGGGTCCTGGTCCGGGCTATGTCCTCTATCGTGTAGGGGAACCACTTCGGCGTCCCGCTGCTCCCCGACGAGCTGTGCCAAGTCACGGTGTTGTTCCCCAAGACGATCTCTGGGACGCTGAATCTCTCGAAGGCTTCTTTGTACGTTGCGGACGAGATCATGGGAATGTCTCGAAGCTCGTCTAAAGACCTAGCCTGCCTTACTTCCCCCTTCTTGAGCCCCCAAGCTCTTCGATAGAGAGCTGACTTGGATGCCCTCTCGACTATTCTGGTGGTCTCTAGGAGGGTTTCCTGCCGAGATACCAGTGACGAGAGGGGCTCGGTGTCATCAACCACCGCCTGAGCGGTGCTACCGATCTCTTTTACTTGAGTCAAGTTATAGCCTATATAATTTAGGAAACTGTGGAATATAAAAGTCGAATGCTGAAATAAAGCTCGGAAAAGAGTTTGGTAGGCTAATCAGTGCCTGACAGGGCTCTAGCTGGTTAGAATGAGCTGTTCTCGGACAAAACTTGCAGATTGAGGGTTCTCACACTTCATCCGCTGACCCGATGTATCATCGAGTTCTCCAAGACGGCCCGGTGGGGAGATAGTAGTGGCCCTTCGACTACTCGCTCAGTCCGGCCAGCTCTAGCGCTGAAGAGATCCTCTCCTGCTCGGCCTTGAGCCTCTCGGCCTGGGCCTCGAGTTCTCTATCGCGCTTTGCGAACTCTGCCTCGGGTGTCTCCCCCAGCAGGTGTCTGGCCTTGATCTCCTCCCTCATGAGCTTGATCTCCTCAAGCTTCTGCTCAATCTCCTTGAGCCTGCTCTTCGCTTCCGCTTCCAGCTCCTTGATTCTGAGCTCGAGAGAGTTCTCCTTCTCCTCGTATTCAGAGTCCAGCTTCTGGAATGTGGGCTCGCTTATCTCCTTGGATATCAACAGCTCCCTCAGCTTCTCTCTCTTTTCCTTCACCTCGGCCAGCTTGGAGGCTATCTGAGAGATCTTCTGAGCCACCTCGGAGACCTCCGCGGAGGGGATGAGTTCTCCGGGTGGGGCGGCAGGCTTAGCCTCTCCCAGCAGGGACGCCTTCGCTTTCTTGTACTCTTCCTCGGTTATCTTGCCCTCGATTAGCATGTCCTCTAGATCCATTAGCTCGATCTGCCTCTCGATCTCGGCCTTCCTGGCGCGGTACTCCTCCTCGGTTATCTTGCCCTCGAGGAGCTCCTCGTCGAGCCTGTCGAGGGCCGCCTTCGCCTCCTCCCTCGTCTTGAACTCGGGTACTCCCATGAAAACCGCCTCAATAACGCCCAGCACCCAGCCATTAACGTTGCTGCCCGCGGAGGGTGCGCACAATTCATTTACAGTAGAGAGGGAGGTCTGCGCCTGAGAGGGCAAGCACCCCACACGAGTTGGCCGGGCCACCCATCGAATTGGGGAGAGAGATCCCACGCGACATACTAGCCTTTTCTCCGAATTTCCAGGGAGGAAAGACTGAGGGGGTTTGAGCGACGACCCGCGAGAGATTTATTCGGCATCCCCCTAGGCGGCTCCCCGTTGAAGATCAGGGTGAAGGATAGGACGTTCGTGAGGAGCCTTGATGACAGAGAGTTCAGTGAGATCCTCGACGAGATAAAGGAGATCTGCCGATTCGACTCGGCCAGAAAGGAGTGGGTGTTGGTACCCCGGCTCGCCCTCGCCAGAGGGTGGGAGGTCCTGAGGAGGCTCGAAATCCCCGACGACCTCGTGGAGCGGGTGGTAGAGGAGGCTCGGAGGTCCGTAGACGGTGAACTGGAGAGAATGGTGCGTGAGGGCCTCCTCGCAGTGTTCTCACCTGGCAGGGATCGGCCCCCAGAGCCCTTCGAGAGGAGGGGCGATTATCTGGTCGTCGACGGCTCCAGAGTGGCGGAGATCGCCAGGAAGGCCGGGCTGGAGGGCGTTCTCATGCTAGTCCGCTCTAAGGCGCGGGGTTACTGGAGAGAGGACCTCGTGAGGCTGGCTGCATCGAGGGCAATCGGCCCCGGGAGTATAGCCCTCTCGGACCACGCAGACGGAATTCTCGTGGTAGCCGAGGGCCTGACCCAGGAGCAGCTGGCCAGGCTGGATGACTTGTTCACGATCGAGGTGAATGTCCAGACGAGGTCGGGCCTTCAGTCCAGACGGGCGAGGCTCGCCAAGCGGGTCGGCAGGGCCAGGTACGTGGTGCCTCCCTTCATGTTCCACCACCTGAAGAGGTTCGCCTCACGGGAGGGACTCGAGTTCGTTGAGAACGTCACCTGGCCGTCTCAGCCCATCGATGTGCCGAGGAAGGACTACCAGCTCTACCCGTTTCAGGAGGAGGCCGTGGACAGGTGGGAGGAGGCCGAGAGGTTCGGCACAGTGGTCATCCCCACGGGGGGAGGGAAGACGTACGTCGGGATGGAGGCCATCGCCCGCACCAGGCTGAGGACCCTCGTGTGCGTCGTCACGGTGGAGCTCGCCACGCAGTGGCGCGAGCTCATCGAGTCCAAGCTGGGGGTGAGGGCCGGAGAGTTCAGTGGGCGGGAGAAGGACCTCTCCGCTGACGTGGTGGTGGGGATATACAACTCGGTCGCGAAGCACGTTGACAGGCTCAGGGACCTGTTCGGCCTCGTGATCTTCGACGAGGTTCACCATGTCCCGGCGAGCACCTTCAGGAGGGTCGCCTTCGCCAGCAAGGCCAAGTACCGCCTGGGTCTGTCCGCCACCCCCGAGAGGAGCGACGGGAACGAACACTTGATCTTCCTCTCCTCGGGCGACGTGGTGTACAAGGTGGGATACAGGGAGCTCGTCGAGATGGGCGTGCTCGCGAGGGTGGAGCACAGGGTGATCAGGGTCAGGATGGAACCCAACGAGCGCCGAGCGATGATGGCCCAGCTGGCCAGGATTAGGGACGAGAACGCAAGGCTGGCCGTGATGAAGAGGCACGCCCTGAGGGCGAGGGCCAAGGTCCCCGTGGTGGCGTCCATCGTGGAGTCGGAGAGGGGACGCAAGATACTGGTGTTCTGCGAGTACGTGGACCAGGCCGAGGCCATCCAAAGGGAGCTGGAGAGGCGGGGCATCAAGTCGGCCCTGATGGTCGGGAAGACCAGGGAGAGGGCCGAGATTTTCGACGCCTTCAGGAGGTGCGATCTGGACGTGATAGTGACGACCCGGGTGCTAGATGAGGGGATCGATGTGCCGGACGCTGACGTGGCCATTATAGCCAGCGGCAGCGGGTCTCCAAGGCAGATGGCCCAGAGGGTCGGCAGGGTGCTAAGAGGCAGGCTTGGAAAGGTCGCCAAGGTCTACGAGGTCATTGCGTCCGGCACGATTGAGGAGGCGCTGGCGAAGAGGAGGAAAAAGGCGCTTGCCGAGTACGTTCCCGGCCTGCTGGAGGAGGAGAGGCGGCGCCGGAGGAGACCAGGAAGGCTCCCCCTGTAGACGGTCGGCGTCGAATCCCCGATGGGGCCCGCATAGACCCATCGTCCTTCTCCGTTATTAGTTCACGCGGTCTGGTCGGCCCGTGGCTCGCGAGCTCAGCCAAGAGGACTTACTCATCGCAGCGGCGCTCTCACTCGCATCGGCCGTCGCCCACTTAGCTGCGCTCCTCTCGTGGGAATTCATGCCCGGAGTGGACGGCCCCTACTATCTGATCCAGGTTAGGTCGATCCTCTCCGGGGGCGGGATGGTCTACGGAGACCCTCCCCTCCTGTTCTATCTGGCCGCAGCGGCCTGCAGGCTGGTCGGGGACCTCAGGCTTGGCGTATCCCTGACCGTGGCGGCCATGTGCGGGCTCTCGGCCGCCCCGAGCTACGCGCTCGTCAAGAGGCTCACCGGCAGCAGGGTCGCCGGCGTCGCCTCCGCCCTGGCCCTGTCCCTATCACCTCAGATGTTCAGGATGGCCGGAGACCTCATGAAGAACGCTTCTGGGATTCTCTTCGTGGTTCTCACCATGTACTGGCTCCACTCGGCGCTCGCGGGTGGAGAAAACTGGTGGAGGTCAGCCCTCCTGTCCTCGCTGGCCTCGTACTTGGCCTTCCTCACGCACTCCCTCGACTTCGCCCTGACGTCCGCCTTCGCGCTGGCCTACCTGCCCCTCGCGGCGCTCGCCCTCCGTTCTGGGACATCGCGTCTGGGGGGAGGGGTCGGCTGGAGGTGGGCTCTCTCGGTCCTCCCAGGGTGGGCCGTATCGGCGGCCACGGCCGCGTCCCTCCCGTGGCTCTTCACAGACGTCAGAAAGGGGATCGCGTTTCTCAGGGACCTGCTCAACTCCGCCGCCGGGGAGGGCCCACTCGGAGCGCCGCCCCGCGGGCCGCTCCCCCCAAAGCCGCCGCCCTCCCCGCCCGGGCTCGTGAGCCCTGGAAGTGAGTACCTGATCGCCTACCTGGCCCTGGGGATCCTGCTGGCCGCGCTCGCGTGCAGGAAGCTCGACGGCAACCTGTGGGGGGCGTCGGGGAGGGCGGTTGCAGTCGCCGCGGCCCTCGCGGTCGGCGCCTGGACGCTAATGCCCAGCCTGCTCGGGCTCAGGGAGTGGGCGTGGAGGTTCCTCCTGGTGTCCTGCGTTCCGACCTCCGTGATCGTGGGAGTTGCTGTGGGAGCGCTGGTGAGAGGCGCCCTCAGACCGCTCCTGGCCGCGGCGCTCCTGCTCCCGCTCGCCCTGCAGGTCCCCGGATCCATCGCCGCCGTCCACCCGAGGATAGACCCAGAAACCTACGCAGACCTGATCGCCCTGAGCCAGGTCGTCCCGCCTGGGTCCGACGTCAGGGTGTTCTGCAGGGGGCTCGGACCCTACTGGGTCGAGTACCTGCTCTCTACTACGGCGTCGATAGGAGCGGCGGGGACACAGGAGGGACGTGCCGAGATATTCGTCATCTGCAAGGGCTCTCCGGCTCCACAGGTCCCGGGGAAGCCAATATTTCGCGGCCAGAGGATTGTCGCGATCGAGGTACCTCCGCCGCCTCGGAGCTGACTCCCTTTCTGCGCCCGAGGTCGGCGTTTTATTCTAGGTGGGCTCG
>JAOZGN010000031.1 GCA_027491555.1 Thermoproteota archaeon | reverse complement strand
AGAACTCAGCGTGGATCTGTCCAGCGTGGGGCTGATCGAGATGGAACTCATCTACAGATCTCAGGGGAGGGAGGAGAGGCTCCTCCACGACCTGGCAGCCCTGATGGCCCTCCCGAGCGTGAGGTACGTCCCCCTCACACCGGAGGTGGTGGTCACCAGCGTGTACCTGAGGCGGAGGTTCGGCCTCTCCTTCTTCGACTCCCACTACGCGGCCGCGGCCCTGGGCCTGGACGGGAAGATCCTGTCTTTCGACGAGGCATACGACAGGATTCCGGGGCTCGTCAGGATAGATCCCAGAACGCTGTGATGGATGGCATCCAAGTGGAGCGCGAGGCGAGGAGCCGCCTGGGAACTCGGCCTAGGACGTGGCCTGAATGTGGGGCACCCCGCGGAGACCATGGGCTTCCCGCCCGCAGCCCCTCGACGCCTCGCGACCTCGACGTCGCGAAAGATCCGCTCAGCGGATCCCAATAAGCCAGGGCTGAGGGCGGCGGTCGGAATACCCCGCTTCTGGGGATTACAAGAGACGTTCCCGCTCGCAGAAGGTGTCTGCTGGTCTATCTTGGATGTATCCCAACGTACTGGCTGCGGTGGCCGCCGCAATCTCCCTGCTGGGAGTAATGCTATGGCTTAGGAGAAGGCTGTAAGATCCTCAGCGTCCCTCTAGCTCAATACCAGAGAGGACCGACGTCGTATGGACTAGTAGAGGGGCCTTCCTCTATTTAGGCTAACTTAGCTGGCATTCTATGCCTTGCTTACCGACGCAACAACTCAGTCACTCGAGTGGCCACGGCAATCCTAACAATACACAAAATCAATCCCAGGAGGTCAGCGAGCGTCACGACGACGGCCTCGATCGGGGCGTAGTGACTGGGGGCCAGATCTCGGCCGAGCCGGCCACGCGTCGACGTCAGCCACCAGGGGTGGCCGCCGTGCCGAGTGAGAGGGAGGGTCTATTCTGCATCGTGCGAGGGCGACGAGTACGCAAGCGGGAGATGCATGGCGGCCCTGACCTCCCCCGATCCTGCGACGCTGAGGGCCTTCATCGGGGCGGAGGCGCACTGAGAAGTCAGCCCAGACGGGCTAAAGGCGAGGCTCCACCCGCCGGAGGGCGCCGACGGGGAGGAGGCCAGGAGACGGTGGTGCGGGCGGCTGGGCATTCCAGAGGAGAGGTTCGTGAAGTCGTGGGGGAGGAAGGGGCGGGGGGAGCAACCCCAAACACGAGTACGGGATCCGCAGAGTTCACCTCGACTCCAAGGGAGTCTTGCCGAAGGTCGCGGCGGGCGTCGAGGAACTCAGGCGGGATCTCGGCAGAGGAACCCGTGAGGAGGGTTAGAGACCTCCCCCGGCGGGAGAGGCGGGGCGGCGAGGCGCTCGGCGCGGACCACCTGAAGTTTATATACCGGCTCGGCTGAAAAGTCTGACTGGGGGGCGAGGCAGCGGGGTGGGGCAGCCTGGTCAGCCCGCCGGGCTCATAACCCGGAGGTCGGTGGTTCAAATCCACCCCCCGCTACCACGTTAAATTTTTGTTCCAAATTCTCCTTTTTGGTAAAAAATAATTTAGGCATCTTGAGAGATGGTAAAAGAGACAGAGATCGCATGAGCTGCGGCTCCTCCCCGCGGCTGACTCCTTTGGTGAAGCTGGCAAAGAAAGCCCCACAGAGTCTCCCCTGTTCTACACGGAGAGAGATCTCGGCTCGGCCGGGTAAGGCAAACATTGGCCGAGTAAGTCGGGGCGTCCAGTTCTCGATCGGGTTCATTCGAGGGTTGAGCAGGGTGTGATCCTCCGGCCAGCGATCAGCGCTCTCCGTGGACCGCTTAGTCCGGCCAGTTCGGCCGGAGCCAGGTTAGTAACCGTGCCTCTCCAGGTAGTCGTGCAGAGCCATCCTGATTAGCTCCGAGAAGCTCCCTAATCCCTTCTCCTTTATGAACCTCTCCGCCCTATCCACCAGAGGCCTGGGGAAGCTCATGGTCTTGTTCACCCACTCGATCTCCCTCTGCCTACCCATACCCGTTCGTTGCCTCTGGAGATGCACACAGTATATTCGTGTTGCCTAGGTCGAACATTCGCGCGAAATTCTTATATTTTATACATCTTCTATACATGTGTAAGATATGTTAATGGTGGGACAATGGGCGGGAGGAGGCTATCCCACGATCTGAGGCTAGAACTCTACAGGAGAGTCTTGGAACTCCGCGAGAGTGGGATGAGCTACAGGAGGATCCAGAGAGTAATTAGTGAGGAGTACGGGGTCGAGGTAAGCAGATCCCACATATCCTACTGGGTGAGGGGTGTTCACACTCCTGAGAGGGAACCCTACAACAGGCTAGACCTCTCCAAGAAGAGGGAGCTGGCGTGGATCGCTGGCATGTACGTCGGAGACGGCTCCATAAAGGTCAACAGGAAAGGCCGGTTCCTGACGCTGAAGGTCAAGGACAGGGAGCTGGCGGAAGTCGCCGCGAGGAGGCTGGCCGCCGTCTTGGGGAGGGGCAGGCCCTACGCGGTCAACAGGCTGGGGGACGGCAGGTACTACGTGCAGGTCCAGTCCAGGGAGCTTGCAGACTTCCTCTTGGACAGAGCTAGGCTCCTTGCTCTCTTGAGGGAAAGACCCGTTGAGTTCATCCAGGCGTTCTTCGACTGCGAGGGGTACGTCTCAGGCCTAGTGAGCGGGCAGGGTGGTTTCATCGCCAGAGTGGGAGCGGCGAACACCGACTGCGACTTGCTGGAGAGGGTCGCCGAGGAGCTTGCGGGGCTGGGAGTGATGGGGAGGGTGTACCTGCTGTACCCTAGGGGCAGAGTGATAGCGACCTCCAGAGGGAGGTCAGTGGCGAGGAGAGACTGCTACGCTCTGGTGGTGACCGACTCAGTCAGCCTACTCGAGTACCGCGAGAGGGTGGGCTTCTCAGTCCCGAGAAAGAGGGAGAAGCTCGACGACGTGGCGGACATAATCGAGAGGTACGGCACGGGCAGTAGGGCTGCCATCGAGTGGATCCGCAGGTACAGGTACGGGAAGGCTGGGAGGCGGAGGTGGCTCAAGAGAGACAGATCGCTCAGCTGGAGCGAGGCAGAGAGGGAGTACGAGCGGTTCGTCGCCTGGAGGAGGTCGAGAGGCGGTCGGGCGGCGGATCAGCGTCGGCCCCTGGCTAGAGCAGTCCCCTCCTCCTGCACTCCTCCAGCGCCTCCTCCCACATCTTCCTGTCCCCGTAGCCCTCCAGCTCCCGAAAACATCAAGATGCCGACAGAGGTCACAAGACTACACGTCCAGTAGTAGCATCCCGCCATGAGGGGCGGATCGGCTGACCCGCCCACCTCCGTTGGGGGAAG
>JAOZGN010000017.1 GCA_027491555.1 Thermoproteota archaeon | reverse complement strand
CCGTCAGCCCGCTGTCGGGATCCACGTAGGTGCGCTCGTAGAGCCTCCACTCCTCCCCGGACCGTCTGACCCGCCTGAGGCGCTCGATCACCTCCGCGGCCCTCCTCCCACGCTCTCCCGCCCCGAGGTAGAGCCTCCGGACTCCGACTCCCGGGACGTAGGTGGTGTAGTAGGCGTAGCGGCCCCTTGCGTACCTCAGACTGCCCATCGTGAATGTACTAATATTAGGTTAGTATAAAACCATCCCCCCGGATAGCACCTCTCAAAGGTAAGGCTGAGCTCGAAGACGTGGAGGGTGGACTACGTGATAGTCAGGAGGGCGATAGAAGCTTGGATCCTTGCGGATCCGGTCGGTTTAGAGAGGGCTGCTTTAGTAGCCGCTGACTTTTCTTGGAGAATTTTACAAAGAAGATCAGGATTATTGAGTTATGTCGATATCCTCGATGAATTGAGGGTATTGAGGCACGACGTGCAGTGCGGAGGAGCGCCAGTTGGCGAGGAGCTGGCCGAGAACTCGTCGCGCGTTGACATAGTGCATACAATATGTTTATAAAGTCGTAAACGCGCGGCTCCCGCGGATGAGTGAGGTAATAAGCGTTAGAGTCAAGAAGGGTGTTAAAGAGGCGCTCGAGAAGGCCGGGATTAATGTGAGCGAGGCTGTGAGGGAGTATCTAGAGGACCTGGCCTGGAGGGCCACTCTCAGAGAGAGGTTGAACGAACTCGATCGCTTGATAGAGAGGTACGTGAGGCCGTCCCCTGAAGGGTTCGCCGCAGAGAGCGTGAGGAGGGACAGGGATGAGGGTCATTGACGCCTCGGTTCTGATAAAGTACGTCGCGAGAGAGGAGGGTTGGGTGAGGGCCAGGCGGGTCATAGAGGAGGGTGCCGCCACGGTCGAGCTGGCCCTCAAAGAGCTGGCCAACGCTCTGTGGAAGAAGGCCAAGAGAGGTGAGTTAGACGCTGAGCACGTTGGAGAGATCCTCTCGGCCTCTCGATCCGTGGTGAAGTTGATAGATCAGGGCCCGATCCTCGAAGACGCCCTGAGGATAGCTATTGAACGCAACGTCACCGTCTATGACGCCCTCTACATAGCGGCCGCCCTCGAAGGGCGCACTTCCCTAGCTACGTGTGACAGGGGGCAGGCAGAGGCGGCTGAGGCCCTGGGGGTCTCCGTCGAGCTGCTATAGTCGCGGGCGATTGGAGTGCGGCCGGTAGACGTGCAGGGGAGGAGTGGAGCGGCCGGAGAGGGAGGGCCGACCTCTCAGGCACCGGGAACCATGCGGGGGCGGATGACCCTGACGTGCGAGTAGGCGTCGTCGGATGACGCCTTGTGATCGAGGACGCACCCGAGGCACTCGCCCTCTCGAGGAATCACGTAGACGTCCACAGGCCAGCTTATCCTCCTGACGGCCAGGGCCAGCCTCAGGTCCTCGTTGTCGGGAGAACTTCTCCTCCTTGGGCAGCTGACAGAGCACAGCTCCCGCGACACGTCCCTCTGAAGCTGCTCGACCGCCTCCCTCCTCTCGGCCCTCACGGCCTCTAGCCTCACGTCAGCCCCGGCGAGTTCACTCACAACCCTCACAACGAAATCCTTCACTGGATCTCTCTTAGCCCAGGGGGCTCGCCTGCGCAGGAACTCGATCCTCTCGGCGGTGAACTTGAGCCGCCTCTCTCTGGCCCTTAGGAGCGAGCCAAGCGGAACCTTGCTGAACGCCGACGCCAGAAAGAGTATCGCGGCTAGCTCCTCCTCATCACCCGCGTGAAGTATGAGCCTGTAACACTTCAGGGATCTCGCTCGCATCAGCCTCTCCTCGAGGGTGCTTAAGACCCTCGGGCACTTCTCGGTGAGCGCCATCTGGATCGCGCCCAGCTGCTGCCTCTCCAAGAACAGAACGACCCTGCCGGACAGCCTGAGCGCGGAGAGCCGCCTAGGATGCAGGTAGTAGTACGTGTCGAGGACGACGACCCTCTCACTCTGAGAAGACCTGCTCGGCGACTCTGAGCACCTCTTCACGTAGCCTCTCCAAGTAGGGTCGAATCGTCTGGAGCTCGGCGTCCCTAGCTGAGTCTATGATCGCAAGGGCCAGGGCGCAGGCAAAGACCGCCCCTCGCTCTATAGACTGGTAGTTCTTGGTCTCCTCGACGAGAGCCCTCAGAGTGCTGAGGTTCACGGAGAGATCCGTGGGGACGCGCACTCCCTCGCTCCCCAACTCGTCGACCCTCATCAGGGCCTCTTCAATAAGCTCGAGGAGTCGTTCCCTTGTTATCTCAGGCAGCCGGTCGAGGTCGGGGGAGACCTCGCTCCCGCTCTTTATCTTGGCCCTGAACCTGCTGACTATGCCCTCTAGCCTCTCGACGAGGAGGCTCAAAGGGGTATCTCCTCCCCAAGGTCAACCTCCCTAGAGCTGAACGTCGAGTAGACCTCCCTGAGCAAGTCGTCGAAGTTCATGGCCCCGTACTCCCTGACGACCTCGTCAACAACCTCCGCGGCGGCTGGCTCCACCTCCACCTTAAGTCCCCTCCTAGGCCTGAAGACCCTTATGACCCCGGCGCCTGTGGGGATGAACTCCTCCCTGAGCTTCCTCTCAGCGGTGAGGGCCTCCACCGCGCTTACGATCTCCTTCGAGAAGGGCCCGTAGTACCACCTGATCCACCTGACCCCCAAGCCAGGGAGTCCCCTCTCCCTGAGTCTGAGGTCAGTCAGGTAGAGGAGCTTCACGAGGCGGGTCAGGGTGACTTCGCGTCCGACCTCCTCCAAGAACCTCTTGACCAGATAGAGGATGATGAGTCTCACCTAAGGCCCCCCGATTCACTCCCTCTTGGGCGATCTTAGATTCAAAATATATTTCCCGCTCACTCCGAGGCACTATTTGGACTCAATGACTTACGAGATACGCGCGGCTGTTGGTGAGCTTCTGGAGAAGCTCTCTACTGAGCTTGGCCTGAGGATTGAACTCGAGGCTAAGGCCCTCATTGAAGAGATGACTCGGGCGGGGGAGCTGGATTTGAGTATGTTCTCTCAGTACGTCTCTACGCTGATTGAGAGCCTCAGAGAATCCCTGCCCAACGCGAATTACTCGGCGTCGCTAGAGGCGTTCGAAGACCCAGAGGTCGAGGGGTGGCGCGCCCTGGTCATTAGATTCGAGATAGATTCCACCAACTTCAACGAGATTGATGGCATCTGGGACAGGCTGATCGAGATCCCGGGCGAGATCTTCGGGGAATGTGACAGGAGGATCTACATCTCCGTCAGGCCGAGGCTGATGAGAGCTGCCATATGAATGGCGTACTTTGCGTGAGTTTTTAGTCGGGTACGAGAATGATGTGGAAAAGGTAATTACTGTGAAAGGGGTGGAACGAGTCACAATCGAGATCGACGCGCGCGAGCAAGGAGGAGGCTGAGTTCGTCTTAAAGTTCGCTAATGATCTCTTAAAAGTTGTTAAGATGTTGTTAAGATAAAAATAAGAGACTCAAGAATTGAATGATCTTCGGCTTGCATGCCAAGAGGTGCGGTTGTGTGTGTGCCAAGTTGGCCTCTGAGCCGTCTGAGAGTTCCGGTTCATTCATTGGCCCTCCATCCTGGCGAGCTTTTCCCTCACATCTTCAGGTAGGGGATTTTCAGCTATGAGCCCGTACTTCGGGGCTACCTTGGCGATGTGCGAGTCGTTCGACACTATTATGGGGATCCTGTGCTTTAGGGCGGCGTCTATGAGGAAGCCGTCGCCGAGGGGTATGTTTGACTCCAGCGCCACCCTAATGCCGCCTGGCGACGCCTCAACGACGTCTAAGTTGTAGACGACCAGCTTGAGCTTCCTGAGGAGGGCCCTCCTCGGCCTCACTCTGTAGAACCAGTACAGCGCGTTGAAGGTCTCTAAGATCGTCGTGGGGATTACGTGGAGCTCCAGCTCCCCGAGGATCCCCCTCCTTACGAGGGTCCAAGCGTAGCTGTGCGCTGGGCTTTCGTCGTATATTGGGTAGGAGTGCATGTTAGCATCACGATTCTTAACGCTTCATACCGCCGTACGCGTGCTTGACGATGGCGGCATCCACGTGACTCCTGCTCTTATCGCCCACCAATCGGATATTTTCTATCTCCTCCGCGATGCTCCTCCTATCTCTAGCGGGACCCAGGACCACGGTGCTCTCACCTATCGCCTCTACGACGAACTCTCTAACCTTAAGGGCGTTCCTAACCTCGGCGGGGAGGTGGTTGGAACAGCGAAGGGCTGCAGGCTCCTGCTGGCGAATGCCGCGATAGCTGTAACCTGCGAGAGACTCTAGACCACTTGTGGGTCTATACCCGTAATCTCCCTCAGCTTCTCTCGCACCTTCTCGAAGTCTTCGTCCGCCGTTATCAGCTTTTGCATGGGCTCTCCCTCCTCCCTCATGAGCTTCGCATAGGCTACGTGCAGCAAATCCAGCGTCTTAAGCCCAAGCGCAGGCGATAGCTCCATCGCTATGGCCACGGGCCTGCACAGTCTGCCCAGCGGAGTGAGCCTCGCACGACCCTCTACGCTCCTATACCTCAGGTTGAACCTCTTGAGCAGGTAGAGGATTACCGCTATAACGGTCTCTTCCCTGCTCAAACCCAGTTTACTGGCTATGCTGGATACCAGATCCCCTCTCCTAGACAGTACGCTCGCCAGCTCTACTAGCACGAGCTCCGAGACCACCTTGTCCCTCTCCCCATCGAGGACCTCCCTGGCGCGCCCCCGCCTGGGGTCGAGGGGGTCTAGGGCTGCAACGATGAGGCTGGTGTCTACGTAACTCATGGCGAGAACCTGTCCCTCTCCTCCAGTAGTTGCCTCAGGGCGTCGGTGAGCTCTATCGGGATGTCTCCCTCTCTCCTCTCCATCTCGAACAGCTTCTCAACGCCGCTGACGATTTTGGAGAAGCTCTCATAGCTCTTGATGCCGGCTTTGACTAGTTCCCTCAGAGCCTCGCTCCTAGAGCTAAAGACCCCAAGCCTCACGAGCGAGTCGATAAACTCCAGAGTTTCGCTATCCAGGCGTAGGGGCACGACCTGAGAGCCCACGAACCCTCCACCGAGGTATACGCATGCGTATACAATTATAAAAAATCCCCCCTCCAGCTATCCCAGGGGGTGCGTCAGCAGATTTCCGCATCCCTCTAAGTCTTTCCTCGCGGAACCGCTCAGCCTCCCGCATCAACCTCCCGCGCGCTGGGCGAGAGGAGGCAGCCTCGCGCGCAGGAGACGTCAGTCTGCAAGCGACGATGTCTCCCGAACCCCTTCAGTTGACTTGGTTACTGTGCCAATCGGCGCGCCAGCCCTTTTTACCGAGCCGGGGGTTTGATCGTGAGCGCTCGATGAGGCTTGATGAAGGCTACGTGAGGCGCGTCCTGCGCGACGCTGAGGAGGCCCTCGAGGAGATCTCGTCGGCAATCCAAGCGGGGAAGGCCCCCTTCATCTCCAACAGGACCCTCAGGTTCTCCGTGAGGTACTCCGTGGTCCAGCTGGTCGAGGCGCTGGCCGACCTCGGACTGGCCATACTGGAGAAGGGGTTCCAAGAGGAGGCCGAAGGGTACAGGGACGTATTTCACAGGTTGGCCCTCCTCGGCGTGGTGAGCCCAGAGTCGGCGGAGGGCATGAAGAGGCTGGCCTCCCTCAGGAACATGATCGTGCACA
The DNA here is from genome assembly GCA_027491555.1 of Thermoproteota archaeon. The sequence continues at coordinate 33,086 of JAOZGN010000017.1, read as the reverse complement.
GGTACTGGGATGTGGACGACTCCAGGATCTTCGACGACGCCAAGGAGGTGGGCGTCCCCGCCGTGAGGAGGTTCATCGAGGAGGTGAAAGGCTACGTCTCTCAGGACTGCTGAGGAGAGGAGGAAGTTCAGGTTCCACAGGCTGGGTCCTCGTGAGAGGGCGAAGGTGCTCAGTGAGATCCAGGGAGAACTGGCTAAGGAGGAGCGAATCCTCTTGGCTGTTGTCTACGGGGGCTTCCTCCACTCCGAGGTCTTCAGGGATGTGGATCTTGCGGTGTTCACCGGGTACTCGGTGCCCCCGAGCGAGGAGGTGGAGTTCTGCGAGGCCCTGAGTAAGAGGATCGAGAGGGTCGTTGGGCTGCCCCTGGACGTGAGGCTCCTGGACTACGCCCCCCCTGGGTTTCGACTCTCCGCCTTGACGAGGGGAGAGGTCGTGCTGGAGAGGAGGCCCTACCTCTCTATCACCCTGAGGAGGGCGGCCAGCCAGGAACTCAGGGATCTCGAGAAGAAGAGGGAGATCGTCAGGTCCCTCCTGAGGCTGGAGAGGCGCAGGTCGAGGACGTAGGCGTGAGGGATGAGGAGGACGCAGGGAGACCAAGGGGTTGGAGAGTTGCCTCTCCTCATCTCGCCGCCACGCTTTAGGACGGACGCGTGGACTCTGGCCAGGTTGTCCGAGGCCCTAACTTCCCTCGGTCGCTCTCTGAGGGCGGACCGAAGATAGTTTGCAGTTTAAACACCCTTCAACCACTCTCTGAGCTCGACGGCCACGTCGCCAGCTTTTTTCAGCAGCTCCCCGTCGTTTGTGATGAGCTTACTCCTCTTGATCCTCGCGAAGTGGACGTAGGCGGCGTCGTAGACGGTGAGGCCCAGCTGCTCCGCCAACTCCGTGATGCCCTTAAGATCACTTGAGTCAACCCTTATCACTGGTAACAGCTTGGAGATTTCGGAAATTGCCCTAATAAGCCTACTGGGTTCAGAGATCAAACCCCTGCGGGCCTCTATTATGACCGCATTCGCCGCTTCGTAGAGCGTCAGATCGAGCATGGTGACCTCCTCTTCGAGCATCTTCTCGGCCGCGATGGAGGGGTCTCCCAGGGATAGCTTCGCTAGAGGATAGAGGGCGGATGCGTCGAGGATTATCAAATCGATCTCTCCCGACGGGATGTTTTAACGACGTCAACCCAGTCCTCGGGGGTCATATCCCCTCCAGCCTCCGCCAACTCTCTCAAGGCCTCCGCGATCCTCCTCTTCTTTTCCTCCTTAATGGCTTCGATGAGCGACCTCTCCACTACCTCACGGATGTTTATCCCCAACCTCTCGGCCTCCTCCTTCACCCTCTTCGGAACCCGCACGGAGACCACGGCTGTAGACACTACATCACCTTGTGTCTACATGAGTAGTGTGTATACAACTTAAGCTTGCTGCGGACGCGATCTCGGGACATTGCCCTCGAGAGCCGTGGTTTGAGGGGGGTCACGGTTCAGGAGGAGCAATGGCGTCGACCACTCTCACTTAGTAGAAGGGTGACTCCGCCGGGAGCGAAGTAAAGAACATTTCAGAGCTCGCCAGCCGGAACTTGTCCGGCGGTCCGCGTGGATCACTAGGGCGTCCAGGATCCCGGCCTCCTGGCCCTCGGCGTGCCAAGCCACCCGTAGCCCCCGGCCTTCGCGCCTCAACCCCCGTACTGCTTAAATGTACGGACAGATGTAGTTACACGAGGTGAATACTCTGGGCACAATCACGATCAGGGTGGACGAGGAGCTCAGGCGGAGGATGAGGGAGGTGAAGATAAACTGGTCCGAGTACCTCAGGGAGGCCATCAGGCGGAGGATTGAGCTGGAGGAGAGGAGAGAGGCCGCCAAGAAGCTCTTGGAGGATCTGAGGAGCGGGAAGCACTCCGTCCCCAGGGGGTTCGTGAACCGGGCGGTGAGGGAGGCGAGGGAGGCCCGTTGAGGGTCTACGTGGTGGACGCGTCCGTGGCGGCCAGGTTCCTACTGGTGGAGGAGCTGTCGGAAGAGGCTGCCAGGGTCCTGGAGGACTTCCTCTCCGGGTCCGTGGATCTGAGGGCCCCGGAGCTGATCGTGTACGAGGTGGGGAACGCCCTGTGGAGGGCCGTCAGGCGGGGATTCGTGGGCGGGGAGGAGGCCGCCCAGAAGTTTCTCCACTTCCTGAGGCTCAGGATAGCGGGGGTGAAGCTGAGTGAGGAGGACTGGGTCGAGATCCTGAGGTGGGCGGCGGAGAACGATGCGACCTACTACGACGCCGCCTACGTGGTGGCCTCGAAGGCGGTGGGGGCCACGTTGCTGACCGCCGACGGCGCGCTCTACGAGAAGGCGAGGGGGGAGGTCGCGGCGCTGCACCTGAGGGACTATCCGGCCTAGTTGCTTCTTTCCCCCGGCGCGTTGTACAACGGCGTGAATGTAGTTCTCGGTTTCGGAGAAGTTCTCGAGCGTGAGCGGGTACCCTACCCTGACAGGGAGAAGCTGTTCACGGTTCTGGGGCTCCTGCTCAGCGGTAGAATATCCATGGGTAAGGCAGCTGAGCCTCCTGAGCCCCCCTCTCAGGGGCGACCCAGCGCTCGGATTCTCCGCGAGCCCGGTGAGGGCCTTATCCAGGCTCTCCGGCCTCCTAATCCGATCTTCTAGGTAACCCTATGTACCTTGAGGTCCTCTGCTTGTAACTCAAATACTCTCTCCCGAACACGCGCTCCAAGAAGGGCTCCTCAAGCTTCGCGAGGTAGTAATGACCAAAGATGACTGTCAACAGCGCCACGAGGAGCGCGTACCCCGAAGAGCCGGCCAGCGCGACGCCTGCGTCCAGGAGGTACCACCCCAAGAACTGGGGGTTCCTGCTCCACCTGTAGATTCCGGTTGTGATGAGGTGCGACGCCTCCATCCCCAGGATCCTGCGCGCGGAGCGGAACTCGATCATGCCGGCCGCCATGAGGGCCACGCCCAGCGCCGCCAGGGCCGCGCCGGTGAGCCGCACGGCAATCCCGTTGAGGGGTAGACGCCACACACCGTGGATGGCCGAGAACACCACCAACAAGATGTCCAGGGTGTCGACGATCAACCAACCCGCTGAGACGCTCGGCGGTAATGGCCGTCCCCGCTCGTAGGACCTCTTGGTCTCATACAGTACGGGTATGCACAGTAGCACCAACGCGGCCGTAATTGCGTACAACGCGAGCTGTACCGTCACCGCCCCGCACCCGATTTTGTCACCGGCCGGCGGAGGAATATACGGATAACTCATTTTCGGGTGGGCCCATCCGCAACGTCGATGGGGACTTAAAGTCAGTCGGGTCCGCAGATTCAGAGAAGCTTGAGCCCCTCAGCAACGAACCTCTCGAAGTGCCTCCTATTGTTTGTCTTGAGCGGAACCCCCTTCGCGATCGCCGTGGCGGCTATGATGAGATCTCTGTCGTCTACCAGTTCTCCCCTCTCCCTCAACCCCCTCCAGAGCCTGGAGGCCGTGAGGATCACGTCGTTGTCGACCCACAGCACCGAGAAAGTCTCTTCAAGTAAGGCCTTGGCCCTCCTCAAGTCCCTGGTCCCCCTAACGAACTCGTAGAGAGTGATCTCCGAGATGTAGTGCACCTTGGCCTCGGGGAGCTTTGCCTTACCCCTCACGAAGTCTATAAGGACGTCCGTGTCTATCAGGACTCCCTCGTCCATCTCCTGACCCTCACGTCCTCGTACTCGAGCTCGAGGAGCTCGTTGAGCTCCCTCCTGGCGGCCTCCCTCCTCTTCCTCCTGTACTCCGATACCAGGTCCAGGAGGAACTCGTCCCAGCTCCTGGACCCCTTTAGCTTCTCCAGCTCCCTCTTGGTCCTCCTGCTCACCGGTATAGTGGTGCTCATCAACTATGAATTGTGAAGCGTCAATTATTAACGGTTAGTACCCGACGCCGCGCCGACCGCCCGTCACGCTATGCTATGAGTGGACGGGAGACTCCATCTTGAGCCTCGAGAAGTACTCCAGAAACTTCTCCGCCTATGGGCAGGTCGTAGACCGAGACCTCCTCCCGTGGATCGTCGTCCACCAAACGGCATACAGTTTTCACGTGGCGGCAGGGTCTTCAAGGAAGGATTTTTTCTAAATCTGCACGAACGGCATCAAGTGGGCGCTGCGGGTGATCACAGGCGGCCTCAGTTGACTCTCACACTACTTACTACGGTCGCTTCGATGTCACCCCTACTCACTGCCCTTCCAAACGAGAGTCTACGGGCCGCGTATCCCCTGCTCTCGGCGATTAGCTTCGTCATACTTGGGTTTGGGCTGAGCAGGCTACGGGATGGATACGAGCTCATCCCTCTGATCTGCTTTGGGATGTCTGTTAGGCTCTACCACTCGCTGATGGGCGGCGTGGTGTTCGGCAACGACGCCATTCGAGACCACCTGATATCTATGATGATAGTTGAAAGAGGGAAGATTCCAAGAGAGACTCTAGAGTCCCTCGCTCCGAAGCTCTCCATTCCCCACTACGAGCGGGTCTTTCCTGCGGTTCCAATCCTGTCGGCCTCCCTCAGGGTGGTCTCAGGGACCCCGCCGTGGGTCTCCCACAGCCTCATCCTCACGTGGGTGCAGGTGCTATCAGTGATCCCGCTGTACGCCCTCTCGAAACGCCTAGTCGGTCGGGATCGCGCCTGCCTCATCTCGCTTGTCTACCTGGCCATCCCCAGGCTGATCCAGCTTGGGTTCATGCCGATACCCCAAACCCTGGCCACTTCCCTGCTGGTCTTCGAGCTCATGGCCTCTTCGAGGGGGCTCTCGATGCCCCTTGCCCTCACCCATCTTGCCGTGACTTACACCCACACATCTACCGGGATCCTGGCCGTTCTGTCAGCGCCTCTGGGGGGCCTAGAGAGGGGGGTTCGAAGGTCGTTGGCGACGCTTGGAGCGCTGTTAGGGCTGTCTATGGCATACTGGGCCTGTTCTGGGCTCCTGTGGGTTGAGGTGAAGGCGGCGGCGAAGTTTGTCATGAGGGTAGCCGCGAGCGCGGCGTCCCTGAGCCTCAAGACGGCTCTTCCCCCTGCCGCCCCCTCTACCCCGGCCGCTCCGCGGCCGGAGGCGCTGGTCGCACACCTCAAGGCGCCAGTCGACGCATCTATCCTAGCCGTAGTCACGTATGGAGCCTGGAGAGGGCTCCTGGCTCTCCTGGCCTTTCACAGGGCTGTCAGGCTGAGGCGACCCGCGGCGCTCGCGTCCCTGACCCTCCTCGGAATCCTCCTCTTTGCTGGGGCAGGTTCAGCGGTGCTGGCCTCAGGGAGCATTTCCCGCGGTAGAAGCGCAGAAAGGTACTTAGGAACTCCCGCCTACGTCTTCCTGTCGCTCTCGATCGGTGGAGGCTCCTCTACCTTGGGACCCCTCTCACTGGGCCCCCTGTTCTTCTTGGATCCAAACATCGCTTACAGCCTCAATCCAGCCGGAAAGCGTTACTTTCTGACTCCAGAGGAGAGGGAGGCAGGACTCTACCTAATCAACGCGGCCGACGAGGGCGCCGCTGACTACGACATTGGCGTGTACTACCTCAGGTTCTTGGCGGTCGCCTCTGGGAGGTCTGTCGAGATCTCAGATTACGGGACTCAATGTGCTGAGACGGCCCTTGTCCGTTTTTACGTTCCCGAGAACTGGTACCTCGCGAGTTTGAATCCATCCAGCCTGGCCTGCCTGAACTTCGAGAGGGACCTAGTTTACTCCAACCCTGGCGCCGTGATAACCTCTCCAACCCTCGACGTCGGCGATCCTGAGGGCGAGTCAAGTGGATAGGCGCATTCAATTCAATTTTTTAATTGCGATCTGGGAGGCAATTGGAAAGATGGCTGCGAGCCTCGCGCTGGCGTTCTTGGCAGGTTTTTCCATCTCCGCGGTTGTCACACCGCTCGCGGCCAGGCGCTGCTTAGAGATCGGGCTGGTCGACCGCGACCTCCACAAACCGGACAGGCCTGAGGTGGCCAAGCTGGGGGGTCTTGGCATTCTAGCTGGCTTCCTGTCCGCCATCACGGTCTCCGGGTTCCTGAGGATCGATCCGACCATTGGTATCTCCATCCTCCTCTCAGCAGTGCTCGGCGGTCTGCTGGGCCTCATAGACGACCTCTTCAGGCTGGGCAAGTTCACCCTGATCGCGGGCTCGGCCCTGGTTGGGTTGCCGCTGTGCGCCTTCAGGACCGGGGAGCCCGTGATCTACTCCACCCCATGGGGGCCGATTGACCTCGGGTGGAAGTTCTGGGCCCTCGTGCCCCTTGGGTTCACCTTCCTCATGAACGCGGTCAACATATACGCGGGGTTCAACGGGATCGAGGCGGGAACCTCCCTGGTGACCTCCGCCTCGTTGGCGATAAGCGCCGCGATATACGGGAGCCGGAGCACTGCGGTCGCGCTCGCTGGGTTGGCCGGCGCCCTGGTCGCGTTCCTGTACTGGAACTGGTACCCCGCCAGGGTGTTTCCTGGAAACGTAGGCACCTACACTGTGGGTGCAATTCTCGCGGCCTCGGCTGTGACTGGGACAATCAAGATGGCCGCTCTCATTGCCACCTTTCCCTATACCCTCAACTTCCTCTTGAGGGCTAGGAGGAGGTTTGAGTGGTCCGTCGGCACCGTTCTGAGCGACGGCAGAATCGGCACGGATGGAATAGAGGCCCTCTGGTCCCTTTGGATCGGGAGCGGGACGACGGAGGTCAGGATCGTCGTCAAGGCCATCGCGTTCCAGGCAGCCTTCGGGGCGCTGGCGGTGCTCTACTCCTGGCTCGCCGTCAGGTGAGTTCCCTTGGCGGAGCCTTCGGTGTCCGCGGTCATCCTGACGAAGAACTCGGAGAAGACCGTAGGGAAGACTCTGGATTCCCTGATGAGGTACTCCCCAACCTACGTCGAGGAGATCGTTGTGGTGGACGGTGGAAGCAGGGATCGCACCCTAGAAGTCGTCGGGAGATACCCATGCAGGGTAATCGTGGAGAGGGGGCTGGGGGTCGCCGGGGCCCGCAACTTAGGGTGGAGGGCGGCCTCAGGCGAGCTGATACTGTTCGTCGACTCCGACGTGGTCTTGGGGAGGGGGTTCTTCCCAAAGGTGCTGGGGTTCATAGAGCGAGGGTGGGACGGAGTGGGCTCGGCTTACAAGGCCATAGTGAGCGGCTGGTTATCTAAGACCATAGGGGAGATCTGGAGGTTCAAGTTTGCCAGGCTCAGGAAGGTCGAGTCCCCCCTCGTGGGTTCCTCCTGCCTCCTCGTTAAGAGAAAGGTTCTGTCCGACCTCGGCGGATTTCACCTGATCCACATGTACGGCGCCGAGGATCTCTGCTTCTCCTGGAGGGCCTACCGGGCCGGATACAGGATCGGCTGGTGGTTCAACGCTCCCGTGTACCACCACCCCAGGGGGAGCCTCGCCGACTACCTCCGCCAGCAGCTCCTCTGGGGGACGTACGCCAGGCCGTTCTACGAGGAGGTCCAGAGGGAGGGCGACGCCCACCTTCTCAGGTCTAGGGGAGAGTACAAGGCGATCTTCCCCTTGGTGGCCTTGAGGCTTGCGAGGGCCAACCGAAATCCGCTACACCTGGTGGTCTTCCCACTCGGGCAGATAATGTGGGCCGCTGGATTCCTCCTGGGCGGGAGGGGCGCGTGATCGACTTGAATGCGAGCGTCGCTGTCCCACTTGCCTTCTCGCTCGTCGTCGGCTACGCCCTGTCGCTGAGATTGTTCCAGTCGGAGGAGGGGTGGATCCTCCCCCTCACTCCCGTCGTGGGGGCGCTCGCCCTGGCGGCCGCCGCGCCCGCTCTGAGGATCTCTCCATCGGTCTCCTACGGGGCCATTGCGGCCTCAGCGGCCTACGCAATCTGGAAGGCCGCTGACGACCGGGCGCTGGGACGCGTCTTCCGGCGCGATGTCGTTATTGCTATGTTCCCCTCAGTTCTTCTGTCAGCCATCTTCATGCTTGAGAGGCCGCTGATCGCTTCTTGGACTAATCCGGATGAGCAGTTCCACTTCTCCAGGTCTATAACCTTCGCCCTGACCGGGAGGCTCCCCCTCGACTATCCACCCCTCATCCACCTCATCGGCGCTTCCTCTCGCGTCTTGATCCCGGGCGATCTCTGGATCGCGGGTTATCGGATGGTTCTCGCCTCTCTGATACCGGCTCAGTCCGGTCTCCTGTACCTGATCGCTAGGAGACTCTGGGGCGAGAGGCCAGCAATCGCTGCGGCTTGGAGCCACACCGCGATGGCCTCGTCTGTTAGGCACCTCTTCGTAACGGGTACCTACTCCAACATGCTGGCCGACACCCTGGTATTGACCCTCGGACTCGCGCTGGTGGAGAGGAGGCAGATCCCCGTCGCCGCATTCGGGTTGCTGCTGCCAATGGCCCACTCGAGCACGCTGTACACGCTGGGTTTCCTTGCGATCGTCTCGCTCGCCGAGAGGGACGTCCTCCTTGCCCTCCCAATCGTCGCCACTCTCGTTGCCGGCGCCCCATTGGCCCCCGCGATGGTCGGCAGGCTATCGAACTACGCTCAGTGGGGGTCGCCAAAGGTGCTCGCCGACGTGCCCCCGAGGTACATCTTGAGGGAGCTGATAGGATCGCTCCGATTGATGGGCGAGGCCCTGGGACCGTGGTCGGCGTTCGGGCTGGGCGGTCTAATGGCGAGGAGGGGGAGAGTCGAGAGGTGGCTGGCGACCTACGCAGGCGGTCTCATGGTCCTGACATTCTTCGGCTACTCTGGCGTGGCCTTCGCTGGCGAGGGATGGCGGTTCGCGTTTCAGCTGTCCATGCCTCTGACATTGACGGCCGGGCTCGCCCTAGACAGGCTGCTCTCCCTCAGCAGGCGGGTGATGACGCCCCTGATCCTGGTGGGCGTGACCCTAGCCCTAGTCGCCTCGCCGCCAGTCGAGCCCGAGTCTCAACTCCCCATCTGGAGGGATATCAGGGAGTTCTGCGGGGCAACCAACGGAACGCCTGTTGCGGTGATCGCCGACGGCCCGTCAAACTACCTGAGGTTCGTGGGGTGCAATGTCGTGGAGGTCTTTCATGTCCCCTGGAGCGAGGGCTTGCTGGAGCCCGGGAGGATCGTTGCAGTCAGCGCCAACGTGCCGCTCTGGTACAGGCCTAGGCTCCCCTGCTTTGAGCAACTGTACTCGAGCGAATATGTGCTGGCGTACAGGCCGGTTCCGGGGTGCATTCCCCCGAGGTACAGGGTGACGGCCTGCGAGGCGCTTGGAGAGAGACGCGTGGTTCTCGACGTCCTACTCGTCAGCTCCAACGTGAGCGCCGAGATAGCGAAGCGCCCAGAGAACTGGGTGGTCTACGCGAACGGAGGCCCATGTGAGGTATCGAGCGTGGAGTTGGAGGGGGAGGGGGCGCTCCTATCGGCGGGAGACTCCGTGAAGGTTGAGGTGTCCTGCGACCTCCCCCTCGGTGTCGAGCCCACCTTTGCCCTCTATGGTCCCGGGCTGGAGCCCTACATCCACGAGATAAACTGCACATCCCCAGGCGGCCTCCCATAGCCGAGTTCAGTCTGCTCGGTGGAGAGTCGCGCACACCCGAGGATCGATCTTTGGATCTCTGGCCGTGGACCACGCCTCGACAAGTGTTTATTACGTGACGCCGTCCCGCTGGAGAGCGACGGTGGCCGAGCTTGATTGACGAAGAGGTCCAGGCGGTCATCCTGGCGATACTCGTCGTGGCCGGCGCCTTTGCGGCCTCCCAGCTGTACCTCCGGGGTAGGGTGATAGAGCCCTTCTCCGAGCTCGGCCTCCTGGGGCCGAAGATGAAGATAGGAGACTACCCCAAGGTCGTCCTGGTGAACGAGACCTTCCGCCTGTACCTCTACGTGGGGAACCACGAGGGCAGGACCATGTACTACGTGATCTACGGGAAGCTGGGCGACAACACCACGTTCATCAACGAGACCGTACCGGCGGACGCTCCCGTCATAGCAACCTACGAGGTCGTGCTCACGCACGACCAGAACGCGACGATCCCGGTCGAGCTGAGTCTCCCCGAGCCCAAGACGAATGCCAGGCTGATCTTCGAGATGTGGTTCTACAACGAGACCACGCTGGAGCCCCAGTACCACGGCCGATGGGTGCAGCTCTGGCTCAACGTCACCGCGCCCTGAGCAGGCACCCCTCGTCGCCACCGGCGGAGTAGCGCTCCGCCACCCAGTCTGGCGCCAGAACTCGGTCGCGTCGAGTGTTAACATTTTATCCGCCCCTATGGGCCAAGGCTCGAGGGGTAGGCCCGGGTGGCATCGACCGCGGGTTCGACTGAGCTTGACAGGGATGCGAGGAGGGTGCTGAGGCTTCTGAGGAAGGGAGAGGAGAGTAGGCTTGAAGAACTCGTCCAGGAGGCTCAGAGGCGCCTGAGGCTCCGGCCGGATCAGGCGGCCCGGGCCGTTTACACGCTCAGGGAACTCGGCTTCGTGGAGCTCAGGGATCCCGACCCCCCAAGGAGCATCTTCAGATTCCTCTTCAGCTCTAGGTCGACCTGGTTCTGGCTGCTGGTCACCGTCGTCGCCCTGACTGACGTCTCCATAGCCCTCAGCGACTCGCTGCCTCTGCTGAGATACCTCCGGTACGTGCTGGGGTCCGTGTTCGTGCTGTACCTGCCGGGCGCCTCGCTGATCGAGCTCCTCTACCCCAAGGGCGAGGACCTCACGCAGCTCGAGCGGCTGGCCCTCTCCATAGGGCTGAGCCTAGCGATAGTCCCGCTGGTCGGACTGGTGCTCAACTACACCCCGTGGGGAATAAGGCTAAATCCAATCGTGATCTCCCTCACGTTCCTGACGCTGGCGCTGGCGATTGGGGCTGTCGCTAGAAAGCACTCCTATCACCTTCTCGCGCACGGGGAGGTATAGCGATGGAGAGGCTCCACGCCTTCGGACTGGGCTTGGCGTCCTTCGGGGCCGCCTTCGCGCTCATGGCCCACCTGCTGCTCTACAGCGTGCCCCTGACGGCCCTGGGGATCGGGGCCCTGATACTGGGCTCCTCAATCTACCTCACGCCGACGCAGGCCGTCCCCAGCTCTGCTGTCAGGGCCCTGCTGGAGGGATCGGCGCTGAGCCTCGAGGCGCTCCTGGAGGAGATGAACGCCTCCTCCAAGGGGTACTACATCGCCCAGGAGGACGGGAGGGTCTACGTCTACGTTCCGCTCGAGGGGAGCGGCCCCCCGAAGAACCCAAAGAGGCCCAGGGGCATCGTCGGGGAGTACGACGGGAGGCCGTACCTAGTGCTCATACCGCCGATATCCGAGCTCGTGAGGGTGGAGGGAGTCACCGACGTGGAGGCTTCCCTCTCAGAGATACTGGTAGACATCACGGAGTTCGGGGACTCGGTGAGGGTGGCCAGGTCGGGACCCGACTTGATCGTCGAGGTGAGGAGGCCTAGGGGGCGGGTGGCCGCGGGGAGGTTCGTCAGGGTGTTCGGCTCTATAGAGGCCAGCATAGCGGCGTCCACGGCCGCGGCCGCCCTCCGGAAGCCGGTGTACGTAGTCTCGGAGCGAGAGGTCGGCAGGTCGAAGAGGATAACCCTTCGGGTGGTCGAGTGATGCTGCCGAAGAACGCCGCCTTCAACATCCTGCTGGGCCTGATGATGTTCGCGACCGTGCCAGCCCTGGCGGCCCTCGGAGAGACGAGGCTCGACCTCTACGTCAGCCTGTTCACCCTCGAGTACTTCGTGGCCCTCGCCCTGCTGAGGCCGAGGAGGAGGTTCAGGGATCCGATCGCCCCCGCGCTGCTGGCGGCCTTCATCGCGATCGTGGCGCTCCGAGTGATGGAGATCCTGGCGGGGTCTTGACGTTGGCGTTCCCGCTTGGGCGCGGTGGAGGCAGGCTGCGGGTCGCGCTGGCCGTGTTCCTGCTCTGCGCGGCCGCGTCGCAGGCGGCCCTGGCTGGGCTCCCCGCGCCCCGGCACGTGGACCCGTCGGCCGTCGGAGAGGAGGGGCCGTCTCCACTCGAGCTCCTGGCCCTCTACCGCGCCGTCGTCGAGGCCGTGACGGCGGGGGACTACGGAGAAGCCGACCTGAGGCTGAGGGAGACGCTCAGGGTCTACGCACCCCCAAACGTGAGGTACGTGTTAGACCGGTTCAACGACCTGCTCTCCCAGGAGGTTGACCTGCTCAACGCGACTCACGCCGGGATTGAGCTGGCCAGGGCGCTCATAGACCTGGGCCTCTTGGACGAGGCGGGGGTGGCCCTCGAGAACGCCACCGTCACGCTGGCCAGGGCCAACATCACGTACATGGAGCTGTTCATGGCGGCCGGCGAGTTCAGAAGGTACCTCAGGGTCCCGAAGGTGGAGGAGACGATCGCCGACCTGGGGGCCGTGCTGAAGCTCTACAGGGGAGAGATCACGGAGCTCTCGGCCCTTCTGGAGAGCAGGAGGATCGAGGGCATCGTCAGGACCAGGATGACGCTCGAGGTGAACGCGACCGCTGCGTGGGTCGGATCCAAGCTGAGGGTGTCCGGGGAGCTCACGACCGCGGGCGGGGATCCCCTGCCGGGTCGGAGGGTGACCATCCTGATGGGCGGAGAGTCGCGCGAGGTTCTCACCGATCAAACGGGCAGGTTCGAGGCCGACGTTCGCGTCCCCTACGTCTACAGGCCTGAGATCGCCCTGAGAGCCAGATTCGTCCCGACGGGGGACGACGTGGGTGCGCTGGCCGGGTGCGGCGCGGGCCCTGTCACGATAAGCCTGTTGTACGTCACCCCCAACCTGACGCTGAGCGTGGATCCCCCCAGGGTGACCCCCCTGGGAACCCTCACGGTTGCTGGGAGGTCCGACGTGCCGCACCTTAGGCTGGTGGTGAGGGCCTTCGGGCGCGAGGTGTGGACCGAGGCAGACTCGATGGGTGAGTTCTCGGCTGAGATACGGGTTCCCGCCGAGGCTCGGGATGGTCCGCACGTGGTCAGGGTCGAGTCAGAGCCGGAGAGCGTGGTGGGGCCTGCCGAGGCGTCCGCCTCGGTGGAGGTGTACAGGATTCCGGTGGATCTGGAGGAGGTCTCGCTCTCGCGCCTCGCGATCAGCGGGCTGACTGGCGTCAGGGTCGAGGGCGAGGTGCTCGCCGGGGGCAGCCCGCTGGGCGGGGCGGAGGTAACAGTCGAGGGCTTTGACGAGGTGGTTGTGGTTCAGACCGACGAGTGGGGTAGGTTCTCGGTCGAGATCTCTCCGGGCCACGCGGTCCCAACGGGGTCCCATCGGGTGAGCGTCTTGGCGGTGCCGGACCAGCCCTGGTACGCGACGGCCTCGGAGGAGGCCAGCGTGCTCGTGGTCAACCTTTACACGACCTCGCTCCTCGTTGCGCTGGGGTCGATCCTGGCGAGGAGGGCGTGGTCCACCAGGGTCAGGCCCGGGGGCCCGAGGGAGGAGGAGGCAGGAGTGGCGCCCACCCCTCCGAGGCCGCCCCGGGAGAGGCCGCGCAGGCTGTCGGAGGTGGCCGCGGCCTACCTCGCCGCCGTGGAGCTGGTCGGCTCGAAGACCGGGGTGCGGATGAGGCCCAGCCACACGATACGAGAGTACCTGGAGGCAACGCTCCCGAAGCTCGGACCTGCGGCCGACCCGTTCATCGAGCTGAGCGCGCTGGCCGAGAGGACCATCTACGGTGGGAGAGAGCCTGACCTCGAGAGGGTGATCCTCCTGCTGGAGATCATCAAGTCCGCCCTGGAGGGAGAGGAGAGTGCGTAGCAGCGTGCTCCTTGGCATCTTGGTGGCGACGCTGACCGTGCTCGCCTCAATTTACTACTCTCCACCCACGGACGACTTTGAGCCTGGGAATCCCTTCTGGAACGGCCTCTCCACCGCGAGCGAGGACCTGAACCTGACGGAGCTAGGCGACCTCGCTTCTCTGAGGTATTACGATCCCAGGACCTCGGCCCTCCTGATAGTCGGGCCGTCGGAGCCGTTCAGCCAGGAGGAGGTAGGGGCGATAGCGGACTTCCTGAGCGGAGGGGGCCTAGTCATAGTGGCGGACGAGTTCGGCACGGCCAACGAACTACTAGACACCCTCGGGGTCGGCGTGAGGCTGAACGGCTCCCTCCTCCTCGATCCGCTCTTCAGGGAGAGGAGCGCCAGGCTCCCCAAGATATTCGACGCGGCCGGCCTCCAGGCAAACGGATCCCAGGCCGTCGCGATGAACTTTGCGACGGTGATAGAGGGGTCCGCTGGCGACGTTCTGGCGAGGTCGAGCGCCTTCAGCTTCCTGGACCTGGACGCCGACGGAGAGTGGGATGAAGGTGAGCCGAGGGGTCCGTTCGTCGTCGCGGCGGAGACCCGCTACGGTGGCGGCAGGATAGTTCTGATCTCCGACTCCAGCGTACTGATCAACGCCATGGTTCGGCTAGGAGGCAACCTCGAGTTTGTGCGGGGCCTCTCTGAAAACAGGACCATCCTGCTCGACACGTCACACTGGACGCCGAGCAGATTCACCCGGGCAAGGGCCCTGCTCATCCAAGCGTCCCAGTACCTCCTAGCCCCGGAGTTCAGGTACTCGGTCCTGATGCTTACCCTGGCGTACCTGTCCAGGGCAAGGCTGCCGACGCTCTACAGGTCGGTTGAGGCGAGGGAGAGCGTGGAGGAAGCCTTAAAGGCACACCCGGAGTGGGATCGGGATGTCCTCGAGAGGCTGGCGAAGGATCTCGCCCGCTGAAACTGAGCCCGTGACGGCCAGGATAGCAGAGGAAGTCTCGAGGTTCGTGGTGGGCAGGAAAGACGTTCTGGAGATGCTGATGATCGCGCTGCTGTCCGAGGGACACGTTCTCCTCGAGGGGCCCGCTGGGGTGGGCAAGACGCTGACGGCAAAGTGCTTCGCGCTCGCGATCGGGGGGACGTTCAGCAGGATCCAGATGACCCCCGACATGCTCCCCTCGGACATCGTGGGGACCGTGGTCTACAACCTGCCCAAGGGGACCTGGGAGGTCAAGGAGGGCCCGATCTTCGCCAACGTCGTCATGATAGACGAGCTTAACAGGGCCACCCCGAAGACACAGTCGGCCCTGCTCGAGGCAATGCAGGAGTTCCAGGTGAGCATCGAGGGGCGCACTCTTCCCCTCCCGAGACCGTTCCTGGTCCTGGCGACTCAGCTCCCCTACGGCGGTGAGGGGACGTACCCACTCACAGAGGTCCAGGTCGACAGGTTCGCGTACAGGCTCTACCTCGACTACCCAGACCCCGAGGAGGAGAGGGAGATAGTCTCCCGCGTTGACATAACCCAGACCCCCGACGTCAAGCCGGTGACGACTCCCGAGGAGATCATGGCGCTCATAGAGCGGGTGAAGGGGATCTACGTGTCCGACTCCGTGAAGAAGTACGTGGTGGACCTCGTGAACAGGATCAGGGGCATGAGCGAGGTGAGGTACGGGCCCAGCCCGAGGGCGAGCGTCTGGCTCTACAAGGGCGCCAGGGCCCTCGCGTTCATGGTGGGCAGGGACTACGTGATACCGGACGACGTGAAGAGGCTCGCGCCGGTGGTGATCTCGCACAGGCTGAGGCTGAAGCCGGAGTACGAGGCCGAGGGAGTGAGGCCAGAGGAGCTCGTCACACGCGCGCTGGAAGAGGTGGAGGTTCCGAAGTATTGAGGCTCACCGAGAGGGGCAGGCGCCTGGCGCTCGCCGCGGGCGCAACGGCCCTCCTGGGCGGCGTATACGGCGATCCGGCGATGCTCACGCTCGCGGCCGCAATGGCCTCAGCGCTGTCGCTGGACGCGTATCTCCTGAGGGTCAAGGCGAGGGGGCTCTCCACGGTGAAGGTCGAGCCCCCGCGGGTCGACCTGAACCTGAGGGCCGGAGACCGCCGGGAGGTTCGCGTCAAGTTATCCGGGGATCTGGACATCCAAGAGGGCCCAGTGGACGGGTGGGTGACGGTCTCTCGGGAGAGGAGGGTGCGGGATGGCGTGGAGCTCACTCTGGGAGTGAGACCCATCTTGAGCGGAGAGTACGTCCTCGAGGGACTGAAGGCCCGCGTGGCCAGCAGATTTGGATTCGTTGAGGACACCGTCGACCTGAGGCTCCGGCTGAGGGTGCGAGCCTATCCGAGGGTTCTCCCGTGGGTGATTGAGGCCGTCAGGATGCTGGGGGAAGCCGAAGGCGGCGAGGGCGGGGGGCAGCGGAGGGCGACCGCTGGGAGGGGAGAGGACTACTACCAGACGAGGGAGTACGAGTCCGGCGACTCGACGAGGAGGATCGACTGGAAGGCCACCGCCCGCACCTACAAGCTGATGGTAAAGGAATTCCGCGACGTAGAGGGATCTCCCCACGTGATATGCGACCTGAGATCTCCGGGACCAGTGACGGCCGACGAGGTGGCGGCCACGTTCCTCTCAACACTCCTGGGCGTCTCGAGGGTCAGCGACCAGGTCGCCCTCACCGTCAAGAGAGGAGACGAGATCCTGTTCTCTGCGGAGGGCCTCAGTCCCGTGGAGGCCGTGACGGCGGCCCTAGCCTACGTGCTGCAGACTGATCTGGTTCGTGACTGGGATGTCTACGAGCTCGTCGAGCCCAGGGCCGCCAGGGAGATCCTCGCCGTGCTCCACAGGATCAAGGTCCAGGGGCTCGCCGAGGCCCTCAGGAGGACTCGAGTCCGCCGGAGGGCCGAGATCTTGGAGACCATCGGAAAGAGCCCGGAGAAGGTGGAGATAACCTACGTGGGCAACGTCATCTACGATTCTGGGTTCCTGATAGAGCTCGCCGACGAGGCCAGGCGAAGGAGGCATCGCCTACGCGTGCTCGCCCCCGCAAAGCCATGGGTTGACCTGAGAGACCTCGAAGAGGCCTACGTGATGCACCAGTCTCACACTAGGATCCTATCCGCGCTCGCTAGGCTGGGTGCCAGCGTCGGCCTGATCGAGCCCCCACGGCCTTGAGGACCAGTGTGAAGGACAATATTGATCCGTAGACCTGCCTACTGCTGCGCCATCCTGTATTCATGTGGCCTGGGTGGAGTCGCGACAGGCGGAGAAGTCAAGTCATCCTCAACGCTTTTAACTATACGATTGAGTCTTTCCCCCGCTCCCGGGGGAATCGCAATGGAGAGAGACAGGCTAGTGGGCATCTTCCTAGTTGTAATCTCCCTCGCGGTGTGCATCGTGTACGCCTACGTACTGTTCCTGACCAACGAGAGGCTCGCGCTGCTGTTCCTCAAGCTCACGGGGCTCGTAGCCGTGTGGGGCGTCTTCGGCATACTCGGCTGGATAGGGTACACCCTCGCCACGACCCCGCCGCCGAAGCCCATCGAAGAACTGGAGAAGGAGCTCGAGGAGGAGCTTAAGAAGCTCGAGGAGGAAGAGAAGGCAGAAGGGGGAGAGGAGAAGGAGGGAGAGGGCTGAGACCCAGGCCCACGGCGCTCACGTTCCCGTAGGGTGAATGTCGGTGAGGATAGCGGTCACTGGGGGCGCCGGCTTCATAGGCAGCAATCTGACGGCCCGACTACTCTCGGAGGGCCACGAGGTGGTGGTAGTCGACAACTTCGACACGGGGTCCAAGGAGGTAGCAGAGCTGCTCATGCGCCGGGGCGCGAAGGTCCACGGCGGGAGGTCTAGCTTCCTCACGAGGTTGGGTGAGTTCGACGCGATATTCCACCTCGGCATGCCGTCCTCGAGCCCCATGTACCGGGAGAACCCCTCGCTGGTCGCCAGCGTGGTCAGCGAGGCCACCGACATCTTGGAGTATGCCCGCAAGGTCGGGTGCAGGGTGATCTTCGCGTCCACCTCCTCGCTCTACAACGGCCACGACCCGCCTCACAGGGAGGACATGGAGGTGTTCCCCACAGACCTGTACACCGAGGCCAGGTACTGGCTGGAGAGGCTGACCAAGGTCTACCATGACCTCTACGGAGTAGAGAGTGTTGGTCTGAGGCTGTTCAGCGTGTACGGCCCGAACGAGAGACCGAAGGGGAAGTACGCCAACGTCGTCTCTCAGATGATATGGGCGGCCCTGGAGGGTCGGCCCTTCGTGATATACGGCGACGGAAACCAGACGAGGGACTTCATCTACGTGGCTGACGTGGTAGAGGCCTTTCTGGCGGCCTGGAGATCAGGGGTTGGGTGGGGAATATACAACGTGGGTACCGGGGTGGAGACGACGTTCAACGAGCTGGCCGAACTCATCTCAGAGGTGCTCGGCGCTGAGCTGAAGGTGGAGCGCGTCCCCAACCCGATAAAGAACTACGTTTACAGAACGTGCGCCGACATCACGAGGGCTGAGGCCGAGCTGGGGTTCAGGGCCGGAACTCCCCTCCGAGAGGGAATCAAGAGGCTAGTGGAGGTCTACGAGAGGGGCGAGCTCACGCTCGCCACGTGAATCCCCCTGGACGCACCCGCTGAAACGTAGAGGGGGCCTCCCGTGAGCACGAGGAAGGTGATTCGCGGCGGGCTCTGGCTGTACGCGAGATCTCTCGCCAACAACATCACGGGCTACGCCTACTGGTTCCTGGTATCTCGGATGGCGGGGGCCGAGGCGCTGGGGCTGTCAAGCGCCACAGTCAGCCTGGCGACTCTGATCTCCGGGATACTTGCCCTCGGGGTGCCGGCGGCACTCCAGAGGTTTCTCGGAATGGCGCTGGGGAGGAAGGACCGGGAGAGCCTCCAAGAGTACTTCTGGAGCGCGGCGGCGTTCACCCTATCGACGAGGCTGGCGGTCGGGCTGTCTCTCATCCTCGCGGGCCTGTCCAGCGTGAGCCTCCTCAGCCTGGACCCGGCCATGCTGAAGTACGCTGGGGCGCTCGTGTGCCTGAGCTGGATCATGGTCCTAGACTCCCTGCTGATCTCACACCTCAGAACGAAGGGCTCGGCGATCGCGTACACCGCGGGGAGCTTCGCCAAGTTGGCCGTTGGGCTGCCTCTGGTGCGGGTCGGCTGGGGGTGGTCGGGGGTCGTCGTCGGCTACCTCGCCTCCTATGTGATAACTGGGCTGTCGCTCGCAGCGTTCTCGGCTGAACTGGGGGTGTCCTGGCCCAGGATCAGCCTGCGCGCCTTGATGGAGCTCCTCAGGGCGGGACTCTCCGTCTGGACGCCTGGAGTCATCGCGCTCGTGGGTCAGCAGGTGGGCGTCTTGGCGGTCTACGGGACGAGGGGAGGTCTGGAGACCGGGACCTACTACGCGGCCTTCTCGATCGCGGGGGTCGTGTGGGCCTTCCCGATGCTGGTACTCTCCCTCCTCATACCCGTGCTAAGCGGGATGGAGGATGGGAGGAAGAGGGCGACCTGGAGGACGCTGAAGCTCGCGACCGCCCTGTCGGCCACGCTCTCCGCCCTGCTCCTGGCGTACCCACGCCTGCTCCTGGGCCTCCTCGGAGGGGAGTACACGGCGGCAGAGGAGACCCTGATGGTGCTCGCCCTCAGCGCGGTTCCCACGACGATAATTGCCGGCGTGAACAGCCTCGCATTCTCGTACGGCAGATACCGCCTGACCCTCGAGATAGGGATCGCTCAAAGCGTTCCGAGGCTGGCTCTCTATCTCCTGCTCACCCCGCTACTCGGCGGTCTCGGCGCGGCAGCCGCCTTCACCGCCGGCAGCCTGGTGGGGCTCATCGCCACGCTGCTGGCCTGTAGATCGCTGGGGTTTGAGCTGGGGGGGAGGGCGCTGGGTGGGGCCTTCTTAACTCCCTTCTCCATCGCCGTGGCCTTCCACTACGCGGGCGTCCCGTGGCCGGTCGGCATCCCCGCGCTGGCCCTCTTGACAACCATCTTCTACGTCCGAACCGCCATACTCACCAGGAACGACTTGCGGGATCTTGCGCTGGCCGTGGTTCCGATGGAGAGGGTTCCAGCGTTGGCCAGCATGTTGAGGTGGCTGGATCGGCTCCTCTACGGGAGCGACCAGGCGTGAAAGGTGCTCGTGACTGGAGGTTGCAGGCATAATATGAGGGAGCTCCCTAGGCGAATCGTCGGAGATGACGGGCCCGACTTCGAGGTTTCGCAGGCTGAGGGTCTCGTCGATAGATGCCGACCTGACCATCAGGGTTGCTAGAATCACGATCACGGCTCTCTGGATCCTCACCGCCGCGTTCTCCGTCACCCTCCTGATCTCCGCGCTCAAGATCCGCGTCCAGGTACCCAGCACCGCGGCGTGGACCTTCCAGAACAACTCGATCGTGGTCTCGGTTCCATACGAGATAGACAACGGCGGCCTCTTCGCGATCTCGCCGACTCAGGTCCACGTGGAGATCCTCCGGAGGGACGGGCGCATCCTCCTCGAGGAGGAGTTCAGCCTGCTCGGGGCGCCCGCCGGGGAACGCGTGGGCGGGAACGTCACCCTCGCGTGGGACTTGTCGACGCTACTGAGCAAACCGGAGCTGGAGAGCCTGCTGATGTCCGACGCCAACCTCACGCTGCGACTCCGCGCGACCACCGTCTACGCCCGAGTCTTTCGGGTGGAGCTGAGCTCCGAGAAGAGGGTGCCATGGAGGGCCCCGATCAGGGACCTGACGGTCGAGGTGGCGCGGGAGGAGGTGGAGGTCCGCGGGTCCGGAGACCAGCTGCTGATCGTCGTCCCGATCCGATTCTCGCACTCCGGGTGGATGACGGCCAGGGAGGTGCCACTCAGCTACTCGTTCTCCGCTCCCTGGGGCGAGATAGCCGCGGGGAACCTCACCATAGAGGAGCTCTCGCGCTCCGGAGTCGTTCGGGTGGAGATCCCTCTGGGGCGCGAGGACGCGGAGAGGCTTCTGCTGAACGAGACGGTTCTGCTAGCCCAGGTGAGCTTGGGGCCTGTGAGCCTGAGCCAAGAGATCCACTGGGAGCCGATCCTGAGCGACCTCGAGGTGTCTGAGCCCGTTGTCACGGTGTACGGACCCAACGCGGTCGACGTCACCACGCATGTGTCGCTCCACCTGAACGCGCGCCTGCCAGGTGGGCTGAGGGTCGCCGCGGCGCTGGTGGGAGAGGGCGGCGAGGTGGCCCGAGTTGAGAGAACATTGGAGGGCGCACCGGGCCCCGTGGACATCAAGTTCACCTTCAGGGTCCCCCTAGCCCGTCTGAGAGAGCCGCTAAGGGTTGAGGTGTATCTCCTTTCTCCGGTGGAGCTCGAGCTGGCCAGTGTGGAGGTGAGGGCGGGATGAGGTTCAGACTCAGACGCGAGCCCAGTAGGCTCGCCGTGGCTTCCCTCGAGGCCATCGTCACCGGCGTCGCGATGGCCTGGCTGCCGTCGTGGTTCGTCTCAGCCGCCCGGCAGGCGGTTCCTGGGCTCACAACGCACCTAAACTTGGGATTGCTCGCGGCGCTGGGGCTCGCGGCCGCAGGACTCTCGTTCCCGTCGCGCGTGTTGGAGGAGCCCTACTCGAGGCTGGCGTCGCTGGCCAGGTCGGCGATCGGGCTTGCCTACTTCCTGGCGATAGTCTGGGCGGACCGGGGGTTCGGGGTCCTGGGAGTGGAGCTGGAGGACGTCAGGATCGTCGTCAGCCTGGGCCCCTACGCGGCGTGGATCCTGGCGCTCGGGCTGGCCGGCATCTTGGTGGGCTCTGCAGAGCTCGCGCTATCGATCCGCAGGAGGCCCGAGGGCTAGTCTCGCGGCTCTCCCTCCGCGGACCTTGCGCTCTTGGCCTTGGCGAGGGATCTCAAGGCGCGCATGAACTCCTCGGACTCCTCGACGAGTTCGACGAGGGCCTGTGGAAGACCCTTCAAGTCTAGCCCCTCAGCCGGGCTGACGGTCGGTATCTCCACCTCCACCGGCGGAGGCTCGTCAACGAGCTGGATGAAGCCGTCTCTCTTGAGTGAGTTTACGGCCTCGATGATGAGGTCCCTGTCGAACCCCCTGGGCTCCAGGAGTTCAATGAGCTCCCTCACCTGAGGCACCTTTCCGGCGGCCTTCAGGTCCCTGAGCAGGTCTAGAACCGTGTCCTCCACGTCCACAAGGTCTTCTGACGACATCCTGATGAACCCCCTGATCCGCCGGGCGCGCGGCTCCCGGGCACTGGCTCGGGGGTCGGCATGACCCCCTTTTATTTATCGGCTCCGAGGGACACTCCGCGCCCGCACACGGGCCTCCGTGGCGGCTCGACTGTCCCACGGGTGGGGAGAGTTGGAGGGTGATAGGGGGGTCGACTACTCCGCTGTGGGCCTCAGGAGGGCGGCAGACATCTTGATGGGGGT
The DNA here is from genome assembly GCA_027491555.1 of Thermoproteota archaeon. The sequence goes on along the minus strand of JAOZGN010000017.1, from coordinate 11,026 downwards.
CCCGTCGGCGACGGCGAAGTTCTACAGGGAGGGCAAGTTCAGGGAGGGGGTGGTGTTCCTCGGGGAGGCCCTCGTGAAGCTATCGGCGGAGCTGTTTGGGATCAGAAAGCTCCCCTCAGAGAGCTATCGGGAGTTCTTCGAGAAGCTCCACGAGCGCCTCGGGATCGAGCCTGGTTATGAGGAAGGAGAGGGTCTCGTGGAGACTATAGAGCTGGCCCTGTACAGCCCGGAGCCGGTGGAAGAGGAGGAGTTCCTCTCCGCGGTGAGGCAGTTCACGAAGGTGGTCAGGAGGATCAGGGAGACGCTCTCCTCGGCTGCGGCTGAGGGGTGACCTAGACCCGAAGGCCCGACCTCGCGAGAGGCCCGCTCAGCCCTCCTCCACCAGCATGACGTACTTGTCTAGTATGTCCTCTGCCTCGCGCCCGGGGCGCTCCACGACCTCTTCTCGGCGCCTGCGGGTGAGGATCACCGCCACACCCGCGGCGGCCGCCCCGCCCGCGGCCGCCAGCGGCAGGGCGACCCTGAGGACGCTCTGCTGGGGCTCCTCTGAGGACCAACTCTCTGCCGCCGCCTCGGCCAAGTCCTTGGCCACGGCCGCCATCCGTATTGCCTCCGAGAAGAGCCCACTTGAGAAGGCCTCTTCTGCCATGTCCAGATACGTCTGGGCCTTGCCCACGTCTGACCCTATGCTCTTGGCCCGCTCGATGGCAGCCACAGCCTCCATGACCATGGCCTCCGCCTGATCCCTGAGCTGCGTCAGCGAGATGTTGGCCGTCTTTGACACGGCGCGCGCGATCTCCATGGCCAGGGTGTAGTTACCGGAGAAGTACGCTTCCTTAGCCGCACTGAGCGAGTTTCTGAGGTCTGTCACGTTTATTCCTGCCCTGTCCGCCTCTCTCAACAGGTCCTCAGCTGTGTAAATGTTGTCTAAGGCCGAGAGGGACTCCACCAGCGTCCCGTTGATCTGCTCGATAAGCAGGAGCGCCTCAACGGAATCCCCCTCCTGCAGGGCCTGGCGGGCCCTGTTCAGCAGGTTCTCGGCCACCGACGTGTCGGCGCCGCGGTCCTTGACCTCGCTAACAGCGCTCTCAGCCTCATAGAGCTTGTCCTTTGCCACATCGCCGAGCCTCTTGCACAGAAACTCGTAAAGACCGAAGAAGGCCCAGAACGTGTCCCACAGGAATACCCTGTCGTCGATGGAGCCGTTTGGGGCCTTCCTGAAGTAGAACCCACCCTCCGGTGACTGCATAGACATCAGCCACTCTGCGGTCCTCTCCGCCTCGTCGTCGAGTCCCACTATCGTTGCGAGCAGGAGGAATTCGCCAGAGAAGTGGGTGTAGGCGTTCTCGGTGTCCGTGTAGACGTCGTCAAGGAGCGCCCTCTCGCTCTCCGGGACGCCTGCCGAGGCCACGAAAGCCCCTGGCTCGCCGCTTGAGAGCTTCTTCAGGGCATAATGAGCTGACTCATTGGCCAGGGAGAGGAGATCGTGGTCCTCAACCAAGAGCAGGGGGAGCGTCGGGAGGGCCGCGTCCCACATGCCCTGGGGTCCCACGCCGCTGACGAGCGTGTTCCAGGCCCCCCAGCCGTGGTCGAAGGCGCTCCTACTGGTGAGAAAGTCGATCCAATTCTCCGCCACGTTCGCGTACTCCTCCTCCCCGGTTGCCCTCCAGGCCAGCAGGAGTGCGTAGGCGTACTCACCGACCTCGAAAATGTAGTGAACTTTCGGGTTCCACTCTCCCACCGACGAGATCAGCTTGTCGACCGCCATTCGCAGGGGCTCGGAGTACCTTCCGCTGTGGGTGTAGAGCTCGTGCTTCGCGAACGCCGCGATGGGATAGTACACCCCGCCGATGGTGTAGTGAGTCCTGGATCCCCAGCTCCCGTCGCCCTGCTGCCACTCGGCCAGCAGATCCAGGGTCCGCTCCGCGGCCTCCAGGTAGGTGGCGTCCTTGGTGAGCCTGTACGTGTCCAGCAGCATTATGGCCGCGCACCCGAGCAGCAGCGCGTCCTGATAGCCGGGGGTTACGTGGTCCATCTGCACAGAGAACGTCCCGTCAGGGTTCTGGTGAGACACCAGCCAGTCTCCCACTCTCTTCAGGCTCACAAAGATTTCCCTGTTCAGCCCGGTGACCGAGGCCGGTTGCGCCGATACTGCCGTGTGGGGCAGCATGATAAACAAGGTCAACGCTGACAGTGCAGCCTTACCTCTGTGAGCCAATTTTTATCCGCGGAGGGGTCAAGTGGTAGCTGATAACCTTTAACCGTGGTCAGCTCGTGCAAGGAGACGCAGAGTTCTTATCAGTAATGATTCGACCACAACATCGTTGCTGCTCCCCCTCCAAGTACTCCTGAGGGACCTCGATAGAACGTTCGGGGCAGCTCTCACGATAGCCCTGCTGATTGCGGCCGTCTCAACGGGCGTGGCGATCGTGAACGGCTATGAATCCGAGGTGAAGACAGCCGTCCAGGAGTTCCAGGGCGACGTGGACTGGATTCTGATACACGCGCGGGAGGGCGGCGTCGAGCTCTCTGAACTGGAGAGGGTGGCCCACTCTACCGGAGCAGTCATCTCCCCGGTGCTCGACCTGCGGTGCGGCCTGAAGTCCCCCGGCTCCACCGTGGAGACCCGCCTCCGGGGGATAGATCCGCGCACCTACCCCAAGCTTGCCGAGAAGGACCGCGAGGCGCTTCAGGAATTGGGCGCCGTAGAACTGGGCTGCCTCCTGGCGCGGAGGCTGAACGTAACCGCGGGAGAGAGCGTGACCCTCCTGGTCAACGACCACAGGACGGAGGTCAGGGTGGTGGGCGTCGCGTGCCTGGGCGGCCCGGAAGACGCCGGAGTCCTGGCCGCGCTCGAGACTGCGTGGGCGGCGTCTCCAGAGAACCGTGGGAGGGTTACCGACGTGCTCGTTCGCGTCGACGGAGGGGATCTCCGAGAGGCCGTCAGGCTCGCCTCAGAGCTCGGCAGGGTGAAGGTCAGCGCGCCGGCCAACCTCTCCACGGCGGTCCAGGGGCTCTTCGATCAGGTGAAGGCCGCCCTGCTCGCGTGGGTCCTGACGGCCCATGCCGTCATATGGGCCGCCGTTCACACCATCACCGCCAAGCTGGTGGTCGACAAGAGGCTGGAGCTGGGCGTGCTCAGGGCGCTCGGGGCCACTCGGTTCCAGATGCTGGTCGGGATCCTCGCTTGGTGCTCCCTCGTTTCTGCTGTCGGGTGGCTGTACGGGGTCTCTCTGGGGCTGGTCTCGGCTCAGGCCATATCGTCCCTGGTGTCGGCGGTGGCCGAGGTCGGTCTGAGCGAGACCCCCCCCATTCACCTGGGGCAGATGCTCCTGCTCCTGGCGGCGTCTCAGATAGCCTCACTCCTTGGCGGCCTCTTCCCCGCGCTCAGGACCTCGAGGAGATCGGCGGCTGAGATGGTGAGGTGATGTGCTGACGCTCAGGGTGTGGCCGGTAAGGGCCTGTCTCGGCTACCTCGTGACTATGGTGACGGTGGCAGCGCTGTTCTCGTCGACTGCCGCTCTCCTGAGCGCCACCTACTCGTCGGAGCTCGTGTACACCGGATCTGACGCGCGCGTGCTCGTGATCGGATCGGGAACCGCCAAGACCGCGGCCACGAGCACGGTCCCCCTCTACCTGTCGGAGATAGTGAGGGCGATGCCCGGAGTCGAGGCCGTCAGCCCAGAGGCGGCAGCCCTCTGCCTGCTTGACGGAGAGAGGCTCGTGGTCGTGAGGGGCATCGTACCGGAGGACTTCTCAGCCATGACTAGGCTCGACTTGACGGAAGGTCGACTGCTGACGGTTGACGACACGTACTCGGCCTTGATCGGGTGGAGGCTGGCGGAGCGGGCCGGAGCGGGTGTGGGGAGCGAGATACTCCTTGTGAGCACGATATCTGACAGGTGGGTGAGGGTGACCGTGGTTGGCGTGTTCAAATCGGCCACGCCCATGGACGACGAACTCATCGTTCCGCTATGGGTGGGGCAGTGGTTGAGGGGGGTTCACTACTCGCTGGTCTCCTTCATCAGGGTCCGAATGGCCGAGGGGTACGGCGCGGAGGACTTGGAGAGGGCCCTCACTCGGAGGTACGAGCTGACGATCACGCTCGTCCACTCCGAAAACGGGAGCGCCTCCGGGATCCTTACGTGGGTGAAGGACCCCAGGGGTCGCTTGGTCGCCGAGGGCGTGACGGACGCCAACGGCACCGTCCGATTTCAGGTCCCCCCAGGACTGTACTTCATCTATCCAGTGCGATCGAACCGCACCGTGCCCAGACCCTACGAAGTCCTCGTGACCGGAGACGAGGAGTTCTCCATAACCCTCCCCTCGCGCCTGACCTCGGACGTTAAGGCCAGCAGGCCTTCACGCCGGACGAGCCTGAGCGCGTCGCTGCCTCGGGAGTACGAGGAGCTCATAAGGCCCATGGGAGACCTGGGCCGGATCGAGGTAGGCGCTCCGAGGTCTATCGGAGACCTGCTCAAGAGGGTTCTAGGAATCCCCAAGAAGGCCCTGTGGACGCTTGCGGGCGCCATAGTGCTGTCAACCCTCCTCACAGTGGCCCACTCTGCTTCCAACTTCTTGCACGACGTCAGGGGAGTGCTCGGGGTGTTGAGGGCGATAGGCTCCAGCAGTAGTTACCTCGTCCTCCGCGTGGCCGCCCTGGGGACCCTCCTGTCTGCCGCCTCCGGGGTGTTGGGGTGCCTACTCGGGGTGTCGCTCCTCCGGCTCCTGGCGGAGAGGGGGGTCCTCTACGTGGCGCTACACGCCCTGAGCATCGAGCTCGACCCTTCACTCGTTGCCGCCTCCGTCGCGGTTTCCTCAATCCTAGGAGGCCTCGCTACACTGCGGGAAGTGAGAAACACGCTTCAAAAGGGTTTGTTTGCTTCCGATCAGCCTTGAGGTCCCCGAGATGAGAAGACCCTATCCTCGCCGCTGTCGTACGCGAGCGTCAGCCTCGGGTCGAGGACGGGCCGGTTCCACCACCCATCAGGGAGCTCGACGCCGACCTGAACAAGGTGGTACCCCCCGCTGGTCATCTCTCGATAGATCATGAGGAGGTCGGGGGGCCCTCCCCGGTCGAGGTTGGCCAGATAGGTGAACGCCGGCAGCGGGCTGACCTGGACCCCGTGATACCTCATGAGGTACGCCATCTTCTGATCTCCCGAGGCCTTTTCTCCGTTCTGAACGTGTCGGCTGACCCAGGTAGCCAAGCAGACGTCTTGAGGGTTGTAGTGATTCTGGGAGCCGAAGTACCTGGTCTCCACGGACGTCGTGGCGAGCATGGGGAGCGCGGTGGGCAGGGCGACCAGCAGCGCCAGCGCCCACGCCGCGGCACTCCGCCTGCCCACTCCGGCGCTCTGCACGGCCAAGCTGGCGTAGATAAACACCGGGACGAGCGTGAAGTTGATCAGCCGGTAGGTCAGACCGGCGTACCTGAGGCCGAAGAGCCCAAACCCCTCGAAGGCCAGGAGGCTCACCGTCCAAGAGGCCAAGTCGATCTGCGACCTCAGCGGAAGCCTGCTCGAGCGCTCCGCGCCGACAGCGGCCAGGATGATTGTGGGGACGTATGGGAGCACGTACTTGACCTCCGAGAGGGGGAGGTGAGGCACTCCGGGAAGGATGCTCCTGAACGAGGCCACAGCCAGGAGCGAGAGGGTCAGGGGGATCAGCAGCAGGTAGAACTTACCGGGGCGGCCGGCCCTCCTGACGCGCTTGGCCGCGCCGACCATCAGCGGGAGAAGGGCGACGCACTCGTACGCGAGCAGGGAGACGACCACCTCAGGGGTGATTTCAAACCCCCTCAGCCCCCTTTGCGCGTATAGCCAGTAGTAAACCGCCCCCAGGCACGTAACGATGGCCGCAGAACTCACACGCCACCTCAAGATTCCCCTTTCTGCCCCTGAGACCGCGGCCAGGGCAGTCATGGCCAGGATCGACGTCGTCGCGGCGGCGTACGCCAGGTGGTGCGCGGCGGCCAGCCCCAGGGCCAAGACCCCGAGGGAGACGTACCACCCCCAGCCAACCTCGCCGGAGAGAAAGACGTACAGGGCAGCGAGGTTCAGCGGCCAGGCGATCGTCTCCTTCTTGGCTCCGGCGGTGATTATAGCGTGGAAACCGGACATGGCGAGGAACAGGACGGCCACCAGGGCCGATCGCTCGTCCTCCGTGAGCCTGAGGGCTATGGCATACAGCACTAGAGGAGAGAGGGCTCCTGCCAGCGGAACGAGAACCGCAGACCCACGGACGACGTCTAAGTCGAGCGTTAGCGATGCTATGGAGGCATACAAGCTAACCAGGGGCCAGTAGACGTTGTAATCGTCGAAGGGCCCGGCCCCACCCAGGCCAACCGGGGAGTGAATGAGGAGTTCCCTCGTGTTCGACATCGGAGCCCAGGAGTCCGTGTTGTAGGGAACGCCGGTCGGAGCAGAGGGGTATAGCCTCAAAGCCGCCGATGCAGCGACTATGAGGGCGAGAGCCGTCAGCGGCAGCTTTCCACCACCGGCGTTCATAGAGTCACCTTCAGAGGGAGTCCTCGGCCGCTTCCCCGGAGCTTAGCCTATAGAGCCTCCCCCTCCTGAGGAGGTAGTCCTCCTTGGTCGGGAGGCTCTCCCTCAGGCTGGTGGTGGTGACCACTATCGTGACCCGATACCGCTCGTTGATCTCCCTGAAGAGCCCCCACAGCATCTCCGCGCTCTCGTCGTCCAGGTGACCCGTCGGCTCGTCAGCCAATATGATCCGCGGCCTGTTTGCCATGGCCCTCATCACCGCAATCCTCTGCTGCTCTCCACCGCTGAGTTCTCTGGGATATCTGTCCGCCAGGTGCTCGAGCCCGAAGGCCCTCAGGAGCTCCATGACCCTCTCTCTCCTCTCCCTCTTCTTCACGCCCGCGAGGGCCATTGGGAGTTCGACGTTCTCCACGACCGTGAGGTGGGGTATCAGGTTAAAAAACTGAAATATGAAGCCGATCTGACTAAGTCTTAGCCTAGATTGCGCCTTATCCGAAAGTTGAGTTACGTCCTGCCCGTCTATGAGCACCCTTCCCCTAGACGGTCGATCGAGCAGCCCCATGAGCCTCAGGAGGGTGGATTTACCAGCCCCTGAGCGTCCGCGGATGGACGCAAAGGCCCCCTCTCCTAATGCTAAGTTTACTCCCTTGAGGACGTAGCTGACCCCGTCGTAACTCTTCCACACCTCATCCAGCTCTATGAGGGCCAACGTATCTTCAGACTCCCGCCAAACAATCTAAAGATTCTACTGTGTGCGGGTGAGTGGAAGCGACCTCCTCAGCAAGTGGCTCGGCGACGTCTTCAGCCGGGTGACTCAATCGCCCCTACGCCGACGCGCGTCGGCGAGGAGACGCCGGATCTCGGTGAGTGTTGAGCCCGAGCGCAAAGTGTAAAACTGCGTTTTATATCAGCCTTCTGAGTGAGAGCATGGCTCAGCAAGGGCGGATTATCGTTCTCATCCCTACTTCGGACGCATCTGGGCTCGAATCCAGGGTGGATTCTCGATTCGCGAGGGCACCCTTCTTCACGGTCGTGTCCGTCGACGGCGGCGTCCCGTCTGATGTCAGGTCTCTGCCCAACCCCGCCGCGGGCGCGGCCGGCGGGGCTGGCCCCATGGCCGTGCAGAGGGCGGCAGAGCTGGGAGTGAGCGTGATACTGGCGCCTAGCATGGGACCCAACGCCGTGGGGGCGGCAGAGGCCATGGGCATCCGGGCCTACCTCGTGCCGGCCGGGATCACCGTCAGGGAGGCGGTGGAAGCCTTCCTGAGGGGACAGCTCCAGCCCGTGGTGTCTGCGGGTCCCGGAATGGGGGGCGGATGGGGAAGAGGACGAGGAATGGGAATGGGTCGCGGTCGCGGCATGGGGATGGGAGGAGGTCGGGGGAGAGGCAGAGGAGGATGGGGACAGGGTCAGGGCTCCTGGGGCTACTGAGGCCCTCGACCCCTCCCTTGCAGATAGCGAGTTCGCAGCCAACCCGTCAGCGGCAGACGTCCTCCCCGTCCACGCTCATGCTGGTTATCCTCACCGCTCTCTCGGCCCCGACATCCCTGAGCATGGAGTCGACGGCGGAGCTCACTAGAGACCTGAGTTCAGCCTCGCCCGAGCCGGGCGGGGCCCTCACCCTCTCCCTGTACCTCCAGATCACCCAGTCTATGTCCGGCGGGTAGACCGGCACGAGGAAGAGGATCTCTGCCTCGGGCCCGTCGGGGCCGTACTCCCTCCTGATCTCCCTCCAGAACAGGACGGGGGTCAGCTTCATCTCCGACACGTAGCCTCGGACGAGCTCCACGAACTCGGCTCTGTGGGAGACCTCCACCACCAGGGTCATCGCGCCTGACCAGCCGCCCGGAGGGTAAAAACGAATCGACCGGTCGGGCCGAATTCAGACCTCCCCGGGACGCACGAATCCAGTCGGTCGGAGGCCAGCCCTCTTTATTCTGGACTCCACGGCTGGGTAGAGGATCAGGAGCTCCGGCTCCAGCCTGCTCGGCAGGGATTCGTCTATCTCCCTCAGCCTGTCGACCCGGTTGAGCAGGCTCTTCTCCGTGGAGAATCCGAGCATCACCGATGGGTGGAAGGACACGCCGTGCTCCAGCAGGTTCTCCAGCGCCCTCAGCTGATACTCGAAGAACCTCGGAGCCGCACCCGTGAGGCGAGAGAACTCCTCGGACGTGCACCCCTTGAGGGACACCCTCACGTGGACGTGCCGGAACCTCGAGAAGTCTTCGGCGTAGGACTCGTCGGCCCCGATGAGGATCGCATTCGTCTCTAGGATGAAGAGAAGGCCCGAGTCGGAGGTGCGCTCTAGGAGGGCCAGGAGGTGCTCCCTGCCGATGGTCGGCTCGGCTCCGCTCACCCGGATCCTGGGGACCCCCTTGGATCTCGCCATGCCCTCCAGCCTGCGCGCAACCTGCTCGGGGGAGTAGAACTCCCCGTGGGCGTCTGGGCGGGTCACGTATCTCCAGCTCCAGCAGAACACGCACCTCAGGTTGCAGCCCACGGCGTCGGCCGTCGCCACGCCGCCGTACCACCTGTCCAGCCTGAACCTGTAGTACTTCCTGAGCTGGACCCCTTCGGACTCCCTCGCCACGATTTCCTCCGTTCTCCTCGCCAGCTCAACCGGGTCGATCAACTGTGGGAGTGCTGCAGACCAGACGTGAAAAAGTCATGCCATCACAGCGTGTCTATGAGCGGCCTACTCCCGTAGACCTCCGCGGCGGTGACCACGGTCACGCCCTCCCTCTCTGCGGCCGCGAACACCCTGTGAACCCTCTCCCTCCACCTCCTCTCCCTGAGCAGGTGGTGGTCGTAGACGACGAGCTCCGGTTCAGCTTCGATAATCCTGATTGCGTTCTCAACGGCCCTCTCAAGGTTGATCCTGTTGAGCATGAAGGGGAACAGGTACGTCGGGGGCCCGTCCAGGATCACCGCGTCTGGCCTGGCCGAGGCCACCGCCTCCGCGTAGTCCTCTATCTCCGGTCCCATGACGTCGCTGGTGATGAACGCGACTCTCCCACCCCTTCTGACGACGACTGGGGTGACCCAGCCAGTTCGGTCGTACTCCAGACCGTGGAACCAGGGCCCGAGGATCTCGAACCTCACGCCTCCAATCTCGAAGGTCCGACCGTCCCCCCAGACCACCTTGGTCCCGTCGCTCAGCTCGAACTCCTCGACCCACGGGCCCGAGGACCACAGGCCTTGGGCGAGCTTCTGGAACCACTTCCTCCCCTTGGCGAGGAGCTCCCTCCTCCTGGGTGCGTAGTCCCCGAAGTCAGCAGATGAGGCCAGTGGCAGGTTCTCCACCGGGTCAGGGAAGTTCTCTTGGAGCGACTCCGTCAGGTGCCCCTCGAGGCGATCGCCCGAGGCCTCTAGGATCAAGGAGAAGAGCTCCCTGGCGCGCTTCCACTGACTCTCGTTGATGTAGGCGTTGGGATTCTTCGCTATGATGAGCTTCCCGCGGTACGGCGCCGGGTCGGGAGGAGCGCCCTCCTCCCCCGGCACGAGGTGGTGGTCGTAGTGGTAGTGGGTTATCACGACGGCCCGAGCCTTCCTCAGCCAACTGTAGATCTCCCCGAGGGCCCGAGACTTCAGCCGCAGCTTCTCCTCGGAGGGGAGGGGATAGCTCGGCTGCATCTTGGACGCCCCAGGGTCTATGATCACGGGCCCCTCGGCCGTCTCCACAGCGACGCAGGAGCTCTTGGCGCCCATGCTGTCGAACCAGATCAGCCCGATTCCCAGCTCCTCAAGCACGCTCAAGGCCCGGCCCCGCCCTCTCCCTCTCCCTCCGGGAGCAGGAGGATGCCCCTCTCGTGGGCCCTCTCCCTGAGGCGCGAGTCGAAGGTTACCAGGGGGAGCTGGAGCCTCTCGGCCACGCACAGTATCAGCTCGTCCTCCAGGTCCATCATGGACGGCGCGGAGGCGAGGGCGTCGACCAGATCGTCGGCGGTTACCTCCACCACCTCCGCCCTGTCAGAGAGGGCGTAGCCCAACACAAGTCTCCTAGCCTCCTTCTCACCTAGCCCCGCCCCCCGGGCGAACCAGGCCAGCTCGACCAAGACGATGGTCGGGATGACCCAACTCTCCAGCGAGTCCAAAAGGCTCCTGGCCCTCTCGTGGAGCGGCTGATCGGTGAAGGCGTCGTAGACCAAGACGTTAGTGTCAACGACCGCCGACTTCATGCCCTCGCCCCCGCCACGATGAGCTCCCCTATCTCCTCTGGAGTGAGCCCCCTCCCCATCCTCATCTCAGGCCTCTGGATCGAGAGCGTCCGCAGCGAGATAACCCCACCCACCTCGTCCACCTCGACCGAGACCAGCGACCCGGGACGCGCCCCCACCGCCCTGAGAAACTCGGCTGGCAGGTGGAGGGACCCGTCCCTCCCCACCCTCAGCAGGCGGCGCATGTCAGTCAACCTTCCCTCAGCTCTTCTATCACCTTTACTAGGTCCCCGATCTCCGACGAGAAGGACCACTGCTGGGAGGCCATGAGAGAGAGCTTCTGGACGATCCTGTCGAGCTGGC
>JAOZGN010000007.1 GCA_027491555.1 Thermoproteota archaeon | reverse complement strand
TCGTCCCTGAACTCCCTGAGCATCTGGACCTGGGGCGCCAGCTCCGATCCGTAGGCCGCGGTGGCTATGACGCACCTAGACGGGGCTGCCTGCGCCGGCTGGACGGTCAGCGTCGCTGTGGCGGTCTTGACGCTCCCCCCGCCCGAGGCGGTCACGGTAACCGAGAAGGTCCCCGTCGTTGCCCCCGTCCTCACCTCCAGCGTAGAGATCCCGTCTGGGGTGACCTGCTCCGGGGCGATGCTGTAGGCGTAATCGGAGGGCAGCCCGGAGACTCTGAGAGAGATGGGCTGAGGCGCCCCAGACAGCGTTCTGAGCGCGACGGTGAACGTCACCGTGTCCCCTGTCCTGGCCTCCGCCGCCGAGGGTGAGACCTCAACTTCGAAGTCGAACTGGCTGGGCGGCGAGGTAGTGCTCGGGGGGCTCGAAGAGGTCGGGGGAGTCGTCGTCTGGGGAGGCTGGGTCGCCCTCGGGTTAACGACGAGCGTGACCATAGCCGAATGGGTCCTCCCCCCGCCCGAGGCGGTCACGGTCAGCACAAAGCTCCCAACGGCCTCACCGGTCTGTATGGAGAGCGTCGCGGTGTAGGCCCCGGTCTGAGTCACGGAGAACGTTGAGTCCTGAGGCAGACCCTCAAGGCTTACTGTTACGGGGTCCGAAAATCCTCCAATCGGGATTATCTCGATCTCGAACTCAGCCACGTCTCCCTGAGTTACCGTCAAGGAAGCTGGAGACAGAGATATCGAGAAGTCCGGCTGCACGGATCTCTGAACGGTCAGCTGAGCGGTGACGGAGTGGCTCAGGGATCCGGCTGATCCGGAGACGGTGATCGCGCTCGACCCCTCCGGAGTCGACGTCTGGGTGGAGACCGTCAGGGTCGTGGAGAAGGGAGGAACCCCGCTGGGCCTGGTGAAGGAGTACGTGGTACCCTCGGGGAGCCCTGACACGCTTAGGTGAACGGCCTGATCGAAGTCTCCCACTGGTGTCACCTCGACCGTGAACATTGCCTCGGACCCTGCTTCCACAGTCCTCTCCGTGGGTGAGATAGACAGGGCGAAGTCCCTTGGTGCCTCAACCACATGCAGCGTCAGCTCCTCCTGCACGGACAGGCCCCCCCAGAAGGCATTGAATGTAGCCGTGACTCTCAGCGTGAGGTCTCCGGGAGTCGCGTCCTCCGAGGCCAATATGGAGAGGGTGACCTTCTTCCTCCCCCCGGCGGGAACGAAAGGTGTTGGGTCGTCAAAGCCCGTGGTTATCCCGGAGGCGGAGAGATCCGTGGTCCGGAGGCTTACCTCCCCCTCGAATCTGTGAACCGACGTCAGCAGTACCTGAACCTGCTTTGAACTCCCCTGTGTGAGAGTGACATCGGTCTGATTCAAGCCTATACCGAGTGAGGGTTTAATACCCCTAGTCTTGAAGAGGTAGTCCTTAACGAAATTTCCCGTGGCCACAGCGCCATCCCTTACCTTGTCCCCATTTGGGCAGTCATACCCCATGGTCTCCCAGGAGACCGCGTAGGTGGAGTAGAGTTCGAGGAAGTAGGGCTCTCCGGGGTCCACCTCCACGGGTTCCGAGAAAGAGAACTCCTCCCACCTCGGCCCCCCGATGTCGATCTGCTTTGTCTTTTCGGCTATAACTGGCCCGGAGATCGACCCCCTGTGGATCCTAAGGGTAAGCGGGGCTGGCCCGCTTACAGAGGAAAACTCCACGTAGACTAGGACCGAAGTTATGGTCCCGAGTCTCGGGCGAATGATCTCTCCGATGGGCGAGTGAAAACTCACGTAGTCCCCACCGGAGGTGGCAGAAGAGCACACCAAGTCGTCGATGATCGTGACGGCGGCTTCGGCGGGCGCGTACCCCCCAGGTAAGGGGGCGGTCAAGAGGATGAGGGAGCCCAGCAGTACGATGGCTGCTGGGCCGCGTGCGTTGCTCATAGCTGCGCCCAGCACGCCATCCTATTTAATCTAATGTCATGACCCAACCGCCCACCTGTTGGCGAAAATCGAGGAATAAATCCCCGAAAATACTAAAGAGGTATGAAAACTCTCCCCTGATCAAGTTCACGGTTCTCCCACGCCCTCGACCTCAAACACCTTCTCCCTCGACCTCTGTCCCTTGACGAGCCTGATCCTGCTCTTGCTCACTCCAAAGTATTCCGCGAGGATCTCCCTCGCTTCCTCGTTCGCCCTGCCCTTCTCTGGCGGCGATCGGACGTAGACCACCGTGAGGTCTCCCTCCACCTCGACCCCCAGCCTTCGCGCCCTGGGGTGGACCAGCACCCTCACGTGCGTTGGTCAGCACCTCGCCTTCAGGGTCTCCGTCACCACGGCCGGGCAGACCCTCGTGACCCCCTGCATCTGGCTGATCTCCCTGAGTATCCTATCCATTTCCTCCTCGTCTCTCGCCCATATCTCCAGCATTATCGCGTGGTCGCCTGCCGTTATCCAGGCTCCCTTGACGTACTCCTTGGACGCCAGCTCCCTGGCCAGCCTGATGAGATCTCCAGGCTCTACGTCCACCCCGGTCAGTGAGGTCACTCTGTAGCCCAGTGCCTTGGGGTCAACCACGGCGGTGTATCCAAGGATGACTCCGCTCTTCTCCAGCCTGTTGAGCCTCTTTCTGACGGCGACGTCGCTTATCCCGAGAGCGTCGGCCAGCTCCCTGTAAGTCACCCTCCCGTTTTTCATTAGAATGCTAACTATGGTTAGGTCCTTATCGTCGAGCACGAGTCCAGCCTTTGTGGTCCTAACCATTAGTCGCTCGAACCTCCCGTTCCGAGGTCGCAATTAAATAATTCGAAAAAGAAACCTTTTTATTTTGGAATGGAAACTTCTAAAAGATCTGGCGTTAAACGGCAAATAGATATGGGACTATGGCAGCCAAGCGCCTGCTTAATGCCGTCTGGGTGAACGTTTATCTCTGTCCCGTGGGGCTTTTTGGTATGCCCTGCCGAAAGAAGAGGAGGGGCTCGAAGGGCTCAGGCGGGCGAGCCAAGGCCGACCTCGACGAGGAGGCCATCGCCATCCTCAAGGCCCTGGCGTCTCTCAAGGAGCCAGCAGGTTGCTCCAAGATAGCCGAGATCGCCGGTCTGCCGACGAGGAAAGTAACGGGCAAGCTGAGGGGGCTCCTCAACAGGGGGCTGGTGTCTAGGCCCAGCAGGGGGGTCTACGTCATAACCGACGAGGGGAGGAAGGCGGTCTCCTGAGGGCCTCTAACCACAGAGGGTGTCCCAGCGGAAGCGCCTTCCGAGAAAGAAGAAAGGGGGCTGGCTCTCAGTCGACCCTCTCGAACAGATCCTTGGAGGCCCCGCATATCGGGCAGACCCAGTCCTCCGGCAGATCCTCGAACTTGGTGCCCGGGGCTATCCCGTGCGAGGGATCCCCCTTATCCTCGTCTAGGACGTACCCGCAGACCGTGCACCTCCACTTCGCCATAGAGATCCCCCTCACTCAACCTCAATCCTCTTGGAGTTCTCCCAGACCCCGTGGACATTGCAGTACTCCAAGGCGAAGAGGGTAGCCGACTTGACCAGCTTCATCTTGAAGGTGACCTTGGGCTCTGCGTAGGCCGGGCCCAGATCGAAGGTGGCGATGTGGATGGGGTTGTACGGCCTGTCCTCTTCCCTGATGAAGACCTGAATCCACTTTATGTGGTGCTCCACGGTGTTCGGGTGAGGGACGTCCTTGCCGACGATTATCGAGACCTCAAACTCTTCGCCAGCCTTCACCCTGTCTGGGGCCTCGATGTGCGGGGTGTGCTTCTCCCCTCCCAGCTCGGCCTCCTTCTCACGGGTGTAGATCTGGTCTCCGAACCTCTCCATGGGACTCGACACCCGAACGGCAGGGTGCCGGGGAGGATATAACCGTTGTTTTCTGAATTTGAATGTCGGCAATTCTGAACTCCTGGCGATCTCCCTCCGACCCGCCGCCCATGTGGAGGTGGGTATCGAGGGTGGATCTGCAAGGACTTAAATCGCCGGGTGGCGGGCGGGGTCGGGCATGGGGAAGGTCCTCGTAATCACCGAGAAGCCCAGGGTGGCCCAGAAGATAGCGCAGATCCTGGGTGAAGGGAGCGCCAAGTCGGAGAAGAGGGGCAGGGTGACCCTGTATCGATTCGAGAGGGATGGCGAGGAGTGGGTCCTTGTCCCCGCATCTGGACACGTCTTGGAGCTTGACTTTCCCGACTCAAAGAAGGAGTGGACCTTCCCCGTGATATACCCCCCGGAGGAGCTCGTGTTTCGACCCATCCGGTCAAAGTCCGCTTATCTGAGGGTTATCCGCGAGGAGGGCAGGGACGCTGATCGGATCATCGTCGCCACAGACTTGGACACGGAGGGCTCCGCCATAGGACTGGAGATCGTTCGATACCTGGGCTGGGAGGGCGAGAAGGAGATACTGAGGGCCGAGTTCTCCGCCCTCACCCCAGAGGCGATAGAGAGGGCCTTCGCCGATCTGAGGCCCTTCGACTACCCCAGGGCGAACGCCGGATGGGCCAGGAGGGTTCTCGACCTCGAGTGGGGGGCCAACGTGACGCGCGCTCTCACGCTGTCTACGAGGGAGCACAGCTGGGTTAAGGTTCTCTCCGGTGGGAGAGTCCAGAGCCCGGCCCTGGCCCTGATAGTCAAGAGGGAGGAGGAGATAAGGAACTTCGTTCCACGCAAGTACTACGTAGTCACCGCCACCTTCGAGACGCCCAGGAGGGAGACTTTCGAGGCCGTCGCCCTACCCCCCAAAGGACAGGACAGGATCTGGGACAGGGAGCTGGCCGAGAAGATAAGGGAGGATGTCCTAAACGAGTTTGGCCTGGCCAAGGTCAGCGCAAGGGAGGTCAGCGTCCCTCCCCCGCCCCCGTTCAACGGCACCGACATGCAGGTGGAGGTCAGCAGGATCACCGGCCTGACGCCGAGACAGATAGCCGACAGGACAAGGGGGATCGCTCAGCAACTCTATGAGGCCGGCTTGATCAGCTACATCGGCACTGAGAGTCAGAAGTACCCAAAGGAGTGGGGCAGGAAGGAGTTCGAGGCGATGGTCAGGGTGATCCAGAGATGGGAGCCGCTCAGGGACGTGGCAGAGTGGGTGCTGAAGAACATGAGGCCCAGGCCTGTGGAGGGAAGGAAGGACGACCCAGCCCACCCCTGCATCCATGTGGTCGGTGCCCCTAAGGGGCCCGACGACCTCCCCACCAAGAGGCACGCTAGGGTCTACGAGGTCATAGCCAGGAGGGTCCTCGCTACGCTCTCGCCGGACGGCAGGGACAGGAGGACTAGGGTAGACGTGGAGGTAAGGGGGCACCCCTTCAGGGCCGCGGGCAGGGTGATCCTCGAGCGGGGATGGAGGCGGGTCTACCCTTACGCGAAGGCCGAGGAGAGGGAGCTTCCGAGGGTCGAGAGCGGGGAGAGGCTGAGGTGCGTCGACGTCAGGATCGAGGAGAAGGAGACCCAACCTCCCCCCCGCTACACCCCCAGGAGCCTGATCAGGGAGATGGAGAGGCTGGGCCTGGGGACCAAGAACACGAGGGCTCAGATCCTCGACATACTCAGGGAGAGGGGGTACGTGGAGGGCAAGAGCTTCAAACCAACGCCCATCGGAGAGGCCGTGGTCAGAGCCCTGGAGAAGAGCGTTCCGGAGATAGTGAGCCCTGAGCTGACGGCTCAGCTTGACAGGGCCATGCAGGAGATAGAGCTGGGGAGAATGGACCACCGGGAGTTCCTCCAGAGCACGCTGAAGAGGCTGGAGGAGATCGCGAGTGAGTTCGAGCAGCGAGGCCTCGAGCTGGGCCAGTCGCTGGCCGAGGCCGTGAGGGCCCACAGGCGCGCGTCGCGCGAGGTGGGTACGTGCCCCAGGTGTGGGTCACCCCTGGTCATCCGCAGGTCTAGGTATGGCAGGTTCGTATCCTGCTCGGCCTACCCGGAGTGTGACGTTAAGTACAACCTTTATCCCGGCGAGGAGGTCCTGACCGACGCCTGCGTTTGCGGGCTGCCGCTCGTCAGGGGCAGGGTCCGCACCAAGTCTGGGAGGACTCTCCAGTACCTTCGGTGCCTTGGCAACTGCGACCAGACCCCCCTGCGGTGCAGGGAGTGTGGAGCCCCGGCGGTGCCCAGGAAGGGCAGGTACGGGGTCTTCATCGCATGCACCCAGTGCGAGAAGGTGAACTACTTCGTGGTCAGGAGGCGCAGGTCCAGCTGATCAGATGGATCCGCCGGGATTGGGGGGCAAAGGGGAGGGGAAGGGTGGTTAGACTCCCTTCATCCACGTCTGGACCTCGTTAAAGAGGGCCCTTTCCTCGGCGTACCACCTCTCGAACCCCTCTGGAGAATCTGGGAAGTTAGAGTACAGCTCGACGGCCCTGTCCATGTACTCCTTTACCTTCACCAGCTGCCTAAGCACGGAAGGCCTTCTGAGGAGCTTCAGGCCAGAGGAGACCCGCCGGACTATGTCGGACGCCAGCCTGCCCCTTGCTCCTATGTCGTAGATGTCCTCGCCTGACACCACGCCGGAGGATATGATGAAGTCGAGGTCGTCGTTGGTGAGCCTCTGCAAGTAGAGCCTGAGCACGTCAAGCCCGGCTTGCTTGGCCCCGTAGAGCTTGTGGTACCTCTTGTGGTAG
>JAOZGN010000010.1 GCA_027491555.1 Thermoproteota archaeon | reverse complement strand
AGAGCCCACCGTGGCCTCCCTAGACATATCGAAGCGCCTCATCAAGATGGGGAGACAGCTGGGAATCCGCGAGTTCTCGCTGATCGTCAACAAGGTGCCAGAAGGAGGAGAGGCACTCAAAGGAGAGGAGATAGAGGTGAGGTTCTCCGCCGACGCGAGGGTGTTCTTCGTTCCGAGCGACCCGGAGGTGCTGAGGGCTAGTATCGAGGGGAGAGGGGTGAAGGCGATCCCCAACAGCTCTCCGGCCATCTTAGCGTTGAGTAGTGCGTTCTCTGAGATCTTCGGGTGATCACATGGAGCCGACGTCGGAGCCGAGGGTTGGAGTGTACGTCTGTCACTGCGGCAAGAACATAGCAGGCAAGGTGGACGTTAGGAGAGTAGCTGAGGAGGCGGGGAAACATCCGAGAGTAGCCGTCTCTAGGGACTACTTCTTCATGTGCAGTCGGGCAGGGCAGGAACTCATAAAAAGAGATGTGGAGGCGGGCAGGGTGGACAGGGTGGTCGTGGCGGCGTGCAGCCCCAAGCTCCACGAGCCCCTCTTCAGGAGGGTCGTGGCCGAGGCGGGCCTCAACCCCGGGTACATGGAGCAGGTGAACATCAGAGAACTCGTCTCCTGGTCCACCGAGGATCCCGAGGAGGCGACCCAGAAGGCCACCAGGTACGTCTTGGGGGGCGTGGAGAAAGTCCTGGCTGCGGAACCCATTGAGGTTGGAGAGGCGGAGGTGGCTCGAGAGGCCCTCGTCATCGGAGGCGGGGTCGCGGGTCTCGCCGCGGCCTTGGACTTGGCGGAGAAGGGAATCAAGGTTCACTTGGTGGAGCGCTCGCCGACAGTCGGCGGGCTCATGGCCCTCTTGGACAGAGTGTTCCCGACCGGCGACTGCTCCCTATGTATCCTGACCCCCATGATGGCTGAGGCCGAGGCCCACCCCATAATCGACATCCACACCACCTCGGAGGTCGTGGAGGTATCCGGCTCGATCGGAGACTTCAGGGTGAGGGTGAGAAGGAGCCCCAGGTACGTGGACCCCGAAAAGTGCGTTGCCTGCGGGATATGCGCCTCTAAGTGTCCGGTTGAGGTCCCGAACGAGTGGGACGCCTTCCTTGGCAAGAGGAAGGCAGTCTACATCCCGTATCCTCAGGCCACCCCGAGGGCCTACGTGATCGACCCGAACGCGTGTCTCTACATCAGGGAGGGGTCCTGCGGGGCGTGCGTCGAGGCCTGCCCGACGAAGGCCATAGACCTCCACGAAGAGCCGCGGGAGTTCGAACTCAGGGTTGGGGCCATCGTGGTCGCAACCGGAGTCCAGGAGTATGACGCATCCAACCTCAAGAACTACGGATTCGGGAGAATACCAGACGTGATAACCCAGCTCGGATTCGAGAGGCTGATCAACGTGACGGGGCCCACCGGGGGGCACCTGAGGAGACCCTCAGACGGCAAGGTGCCGAAGAGAATAGTGTTCATACAGTGCGCCGGAAGCAGAGACGTGAACCACAACCCCTACTGCTCGGGAGTGTGCTGCATGATCTCGCTGAAGCAGGCCGAGATCGTGAGGTCTGAATACCCCGATTCCAAGGTCTACATCTGTTACATCGACATGAGGGCTGCGAAGAAAGGATTCGAAGAGATGTACGAGCGGGTCAGACGAGAGGGGGTAGTCTTCGTCCAGGGGAAGCCCGGGGAGGTCTGGAGGGACGGCGATGAACTCGTGGTGGAGGTGTTCGACAAGACCCTCGGCAGGAAGCTGGAGCTCAGGGCAGACCTCGTGGTGCTGGCCGCGGGATTGTCCCCGTCGGAGGGCACCCTTAAGATGAGGGAGGTGCTCAACGTGGGAGCGGATCTCCACGGATTCCTCCAGGAGCTCCACCCCAAGCTGAAGCCTGTGGAGACCTCTAGGCCGGGAATTTTCATCTGCGGGGGAGCCCAAGGACCCAAGGACATCCCAGATTCAGTTGCGCAGGCCAAAGCGGCCGCCAGCGCGGCAGCTACAGTACTGGTGAGGGGGAGGGTGGAGGTCACGGGGGAGAGAGCCTACGTGGACCCGGAGCTGTGCGTCGGTTGCATGGCCTGCGCCGACGAGTGTCCGTTTGGAGCCATCGTGGAGAGGGAAGGCAAGGCGGAGGTTGTCCCGGCCGCTTGCGCCGGCTGTGGAATCTGCCAGCCTGTCTGCCCGACCGGCGCGATAACCAGGAGGGTCTACGGGGTCGAGCAGGTGATGAGGCAGGTGGCCGGCCTCTTGGGGGTCGCGCCGACCTCGCCAGGCGGGGAGGTGTAGCGGATGACCTCGGGATCAGAGTTGTCTGGAAGACCGAAGAAGCTCGTCGTCGGCTTCTGCTGCAACGAGTGCGCCTACGCGGCCGCCGATCTTGCGGGGAGCACGCACCGCACTCACCCCCCTAGCGTGCTCGTGGTGAGAGTCCCCTGCTCGGGCGCGGTCGACCCGAGCTGGCTGCTATACGCGCTGGCAAACGGGGCGGACGCGGCCTTCGTGGCCGGGTGCAGGAAGGGGGAGTGCCACTACGTTGACGGGAACCTGAAGGCCGAGGCCAGGGTGAGCTTCCTGAAGTCTCTGCTGGAAGCCGTTGGGGTGGAGCCGGAGAGGGTGGAGATGTTCTTCATGGCCGCCTCCGAGCCTCACAGATTCGTCGAGGCCGCCCGGGAGATGGCCGCCAGGGTGGAGAAGCTACCCTCTCTCCGGCGGAGGGAGAGTGTGCCTGTCGGCCCCAAGAGAGAGGCGCTCATCCGTGCCCTCCAGTCCATCGCTGTGGAGGTCAGGGATGTCCGGCTGCCGGCGATACCAGGGTTCGAGGTGCCCGTGTTTGACCTTGAGAGGTGCATCGGCTGCGGGGCGTGCGTCGAGGCCTGCCCCGAGGGCGCCCTTCGCTCCGAGGATCGCGGCGACTTCAGGGTGTTCCTCCTGTCGGCCGCAAGTTGCATAGGCTGCGGGGACTGTGTAGACGCCTGCCGGGAGAACGAGGTCGAGGCGCTCTCGCTCGGCGGGGTGAGGGCCCCACAGCTCCTGAGCGATTGGAGCGAGGTGGCCAGGCTTGAGCTGACGAGGTGTTCAGTCTGTGGGAGGCCGTTTGCCACAGATCGCGAACTCGAGAGGGCCGACTCACCGCCGATCTGCCCTGAGTGCAAGGCCAAGGCCTCTGCCAAGGCGATATCCTTTGGGAGGGTGAGATCGTGAGCCTAGCGAAGCGCGTGCTCGAGATCTCCGGCCAGGACGTGACGAAGTGCTTCCAGTGCGCGGAGTGCACGTCCTCGTGCCCCAGCGCTGGGCTTGACGGTTTCTACCCCCACAGGCTGATCAGGGCGATTCTCTTGGACCTGAGGGATGAGGTGTTTCGCGGGAATTACAAGCTGTGCATGCACTGCCACCTCTGCTCAGTCCGGTGCCCCGTGGGGCTGAACTTTCCAGAGGTTGCCATCGCACTGTCCAACGTAGAAACCAAGGAGAGAGGCCCGGACAATGTGGAGCGGGCTTTTATCTCGGAACTGAGCAAGAGAGCTTTTGTTAACCCTGCGAGGGTAGCGCTGTCCGCTCTGGGAGTTCGAGTTCTCACGCTGGCTGGCCTACGCGGCCTGAAGCTGGCCGGTACGCTCGCCGAGTCTGGGTCGGTGAGGGAGGAGTACAGGCGGGAGGTGGCGAGGGTTGTCAGGGGATGAGGTGGCCTACTATCCGGGATGCTCCGCGCTGACCACGGAGAGGCCCTACCTGAGGACCGCCGAGGTAGTGCTCGAGAGACTGGGCGTGCCCCATCGCCTAATAGACGACGCGCCCTGCTGCGGGACCGTCGAGCTGGAGATGGTGGACAAGCAGGCCTCTCGGAGGGTAGCGGAGATCGTCGCGGAGGTGGCGGACGGGGCGACCCTCGTCACAGGGTGCTCCGGGTGCTATGGGACCCTCAGGAGAGGCGGCGCAGAGGTCACGCACCTGATCGAGTTCCTCGGCAGGAGGGTCGGGGCGGAGGAAATTGCGAAGAGGGTGGTCAGGAGCTGGCCCGTCAAGGTCGCCCCCTACTACGGCTGTCAGGCACTAAGGCCGAGAGAGCAAGCCATCGATGACCCCGAGGATCCTCAAATCCTGGAGGAACTCATGGCGGCCATTGGCGCCGAGCCCGTGGACTTCAGGATGAGGATCAAGTGCTGCGGCGGACCAATTCTCCTCCGCCGGCCCGAGTATGCCAAGCAAATGGCCAGATCCGTTCTGGAGTCGGCCAGGGAGGCAGGGGCGGAGTGCGTTGTCACCATATGCAACCTCTGCCACTTCATGCTGGACTTCTACGGGGGAGGGGTCCTCCCAGTGCTCCACGCGACCCAGCCGATCGCCTACGCTCTCGGGGAGCCCGTCGATGGTCTGGGGCTTGAGGAGCACTTCACTCCCGTACCCGGGGGGCTGTTCCATCCGTGACCCCGGCCTCCCTCCACGCCCCCAATTTCTTTGAGTCGCGCGTCGAGGGAGGTGATCGTTGTGTGTGAGGGAGTCGCCCTGCTGATCTCCGCAAGTTCTGAGAAGACCGTCATGGAGGAGGTGGTCTCAGTCAGCATCAGGGGGGACAGAATCACCCTCGTGAACGAGGATGGAGACGTGTTGGAACTCCTGGGCGTTAAGGAAGTCTTGGTCGACCTGATAAGGCACCGAGTGACGATAGTCACTGAGTAGCCAGGCCAGGCCCTCAAATCATGCTTTCAGGGTCAGGAAGAGTGCCTATGCCGGACCGATTAGATTGGACGGAGCGGAAGCATGGGGGGCACTCCCTGGCCGATCCCCCCGCAACCTGTGCGTGGAGTACAGTCATCAAGTCGTCCGATTTTGCTCTTAAAGACCAAGAATGACCGATAGAGGCTGTTGGGGGAACCACATTAAGAAATTTTTTGGATTTGGCTGAGTTCCCCTCCGCGTGGTTCATCAGGGCGTCCTATGGTCAGTCGGAGCCGCCGTCCTGTGGGGCATTGAGCCCGTCTTAGTCGACGAAGCGATGGATGAGTTTACCTCAGTTTCGATAAACGCCTGGAGGAACCTAGGGGCCCTCATGTTCTGCCTGCCGGCGGCGCTCCTCCTTGTCCCGAGCTTCCATCTTGAACTCGCCCCCTTGGCAATGATAGCCGCCTCCGGGGTCCTCAGCCAGGGGCTGGGGATGTACTTCTACTCCGAGGCGATCCACAGGGCGGGCCCCGGGAAGGCCATTCCGATAGTCCAGACCTTCATATTCTGGGCCCAGCTCCTGGGATTCTTCCTCTTCGGCGAGGTACTTACCCGAGTCACCCTGGCGGGCGTCTTTCTGGCAATTCTAGGGGTCTGGCTGGTCACGTGCGGGGGCGGGAGGGACGACCCGCTCGGCGTCGCCGCGGCCCTTCTGACCTCCGTGCTCTGGGCAGGCGGAGACGCCCTGACGAGGGCCGCCCTCTTCGACGTCTCGCCAATAGAGACGAGCGCCTGGAGGTCACTCATGATGTTCGCGATGTTCTACCTCCTGGCCACAAGGACCAGCGGCCTCAAGGCGAGCAGGCGGTGCACTTGGCTTGCGCTGGTCAGCGGGGTGCTGGGGCTTGGGCTGGCTCTGTTCCTGTACTTCGTAGCCATGTCTAAGGTAGGCCTCTCCCTGGCCGCCCTGCCAATCTCCCTCAGCCCCATAATCTCCCAACTGACATCGTGGCGGGCTGGCAGGGAGAGGTTAGGTCCGAAGATGCTGCTGGGTGGGTCCCTCGTGGCCACTGGAATAGCTCTGGCCTCCCTGTGAACGTCGGCCTCTACGACAGCCCCGGCTGGTGTTCCGACGAACAACTCCAGAACTTTTTAGGAACCGGTTAGCCCCGCGGTTGGGGGGAGGCTAGTGAACCTTCTGGATCTTGTTCTGTCTAG
This sequence comes from Thermoproteota archaeon, assembly GCA_027491555.1. The sequence continues at coordinate 15,706 of JAOZGN010000010.1, read as the reverse complement.
AGAGAAGAGGATGGCAGCTCCTCTCGTTACCTATCCCGCCCTAAAGCTGCTCGGGGCCAATGTGAACCAGGCCCTCAGAGACCCTGAGATCCACTCTGAGGCGGCCAAGCTGACTCTGACCGAGTTCGGCTTGGATATGATGCTTCCACTGATGGACCTTACCGTAGAGGCTGAGGCGATGGGAGCAGGGGTGAGGATGACGCCAACGGAGGCGCCGACGGTGGTTGAACACCTCTCGATGGAGGAAGCCTTGGCTATTGCCAACCTCCCCGACCCTGAGAGAGATGCCAGGTTTCCGAACTTCCTCAGGGCGGCCGAGCTGATGAGGTCGAAGTGCCCAAAGGAGATCCCGCTTGGGTTCTACCTGCTAGGTCCTTTCACTCTAGCGGGGCAGCTGGTCGGCGTTACGACCCTCCTCAAGGCAGTCAGGAGAGATCCCGAGTCAGTTTCGCAGCTCGTTGAGATGTGTACGGAGGTACTGGCTAGGTACGCGGATGGCCTGGCTCAGCGGGGGGTTGACTCTCTAGTGATGGCGGAGCCCACGGCGGGGCTCATCTCGAGAGAGGACTACATCAGGTTCTCCGGGAACCCCACTGCTGAACTCACGTCTCGAGTTCCGTCTCAGTGGATCCTCCATATCTGCGGCAGGTCGGGGCACCTCGTGGACCTAATGGCTCAGACGGGGGTAGTCGGGGTGAGCTTAGATCAAAATGTGGATCTCTTAGAGGCCGCCGAGAAGGTACCGGACGAGATACTGCTCGTCGGGAACTACTCGCCGGTGAAGGTCGCAATGGAATCCGCAGACGTGATCAGGCAAGAGGTAAGGGATCTGTTAGAGAGGCTCTCGTCCATTCCAAACCTAATATTCAGCACAGGGTGCGACGTGCCAATGAGGGCCCCGCTAGAGAACGTGAAAATTCTAGCGGAGGTCGCGCACGAGTTTTCCCAGCCTTCCTGACTTTCAAAAGCCGTCAAAAGATTTAAAACTCCCTTTCAACCTGCGGGTTCGGCCGGGGGACCCACCCTAGGCTAACCCCTCAGGCTAGCCTCCCCCCGGTGGGAATCCCCCGGCCTGGCGTTAATTCGTATCCTAGGATTGTCAACTTGCTTCGATTGATGCCTCGGCCTCTCTGGTTGCCGGTCACCGGAGCCGCTTGTACGGCTTCCCCAGCGACGCGGGACCCTTCACACCCCTGCCCACGATCACCAGCGCTATCAGGGTCAGCAGATAGGGGAGCATCAGGGCGAACTGATAGGGGAACCACGCAAGTGTGAGCAGACCGCTCGCTTGGATCCGTAGCTGGAGCGAGTCAGCGAACGCGAACAGCAGAGTACCTAGAGTCATCTTCAGCGGGTCCCACCTGCCTAGGATTATCATGGCTATCACGATGAATCCCCTGCCAGCGGTCATGTTGTCGAGGAACATGTTGTACTGGGAGATCGAGAGCAGTGCTCCGGCCACACCTCCCAGCGCGCCCTCCGCTAAGAGAGTGAGATATCTGAGCCTCACGACGTCGACTCCTAGGTAGTCAGCCACCTGTGGATCCTCTCCCGACGCGGTTATCTCGAGGCCGACCCTGGTCCTCGCTAGCACGAAGTAGAGCAGCGGGATGCTGAGCAGCGCGGCGTAGGTGAAGGCGGTCTGGTTGAAGAATACCGGGCCTATCACGGGTATAGAGCTAAGGATGGGTATCGGAGTCTCCCTGATGACCGTCGTCACGTGCGGTGGAACGGGACTCGTGTACCAGCCGAATATCGCCCTGTACAGGTAGAACGTCGCTCCAGACGCCATCAGCGTCAGCGCCAACCCCGTCACGACTTGGTCGAGCGCGAGGGAGACCGTCATGAACCCAAACATCGCGTTGGCAGCCATCCCCACTAGAATGGCCGCCAGGACTCCAATCCAGGGGCTCCCCGTGTAGTACGTGACGATGAATCCAGAGAACGCGCCGAGGAGCATGATGCCCTCAAGCCCGAGGTTCAAGATGCCGCACCTCTCCACTAGGATTTCTCCAGCTCCCGCCAAGAGGAGCGGGGTCATCACCCGCACGGCAGCCCTCATGAGGTCGATCGCCATATCAATCGGCACTCTCAACCACCTCCTTACGGGAGATCCTCTCACTGATCGGTTCGCTAGCGACGGCGAAAACTATCACAAGCCCCTGTATCAGGTAAGCCATACCCACGGGGATGTGAGCCATGCGGTGCATCGTGTAGCTCCCGTTAATTACCGCGCCCATGAAGATGGAGGCCAGAAGGACGCCAACTGCGTTCAGGTTCCCCAGGAGCGCGACTGCGATCCCCGTGAACCCGTATCCCGGAGAGAGCTCCATCCTCATCTTGTGTTGTATGGCGGAGACCTCAATCCCACCCGCCAGGCCAGCGAGGAGGCCGCTGATCAGCATGCTCAGGACCACTATCTTGCCTATGTCCGTCCCTGAGTACCGGGCGGCCTCCGGGTTGGCGCCCACTAGCTTGAGCCTGAATCCGAAGGTCGTCTTCTCCCTCAGGAAGTGGACTATGGGCGTTATCACTAGGATGGCCACCAAGATCCCCAGGTGGAGCCTCACACCCTGGACGAGGCGGGGCATCCAAAGTGACTGAGGTAGAGTTGGCGACTCCGGGAACTGGGACACAGGGTCCCTTAGCGGACCCGTGAGGAAGTAGCTAACGAGGTAGAGGGCGATGTAGTTCATGATCACGGTGGTGAAGATCTCGTTGATCTCATACTTGGCTCTGAGAACCGCGGGGATGAGCGCCCACGCGGCTCCGGCTAGGGCCGAGGAGAGGAGCATCACGGTGAGGCCGACGGAGCTGGGCAGCCCCCCTAGGGAGAGGCCGACCCACGCCGCAACGAGCCCACCCATGTAGAGCTGGCCCTCAGCCCCTATGTTCCAGACCCTGGCCGTGAATGCCACGGCCAATCCGAGACTCACCAGCAGGATCGGCGTGGCCCTGACCAGCGTCTCGACGGCCGTTACGGAGTTCCCGAACGCCCCCTTTACGAACATGTAGTAGTAGGCCCTTACCGGGTTGGCGCCCGCCAGCCCGATGAACAGGCTCGCCGTCAGGAGCGCCAGGCCTATGGCAATCAGGGAACCCAACACCCTGCTGAGCCTGAGGGCGATTAGGCTCTCTCCACCACCGGCGCTATCGCCCAACAACCTCACCCCCCAGCATGTAGGTACCTATCTCCTGGGCGGTCATTTGGCCAGCAGGCCGTATCGCAACCATCCTCCCGTCGTACATCACACCTATCACGTCGCTGAGCTCGAGGATCTCATCCAGATCGGTCGACACGAGGAGTATGGCCGCACCGCCGTCCCTGAGTTTGATCAGCATCTCCCGGACGAAGTTCGTCGACTTCACGTCCAGCCCGGCGGTCGGGTTCTCGGCCACGACGAGGCGTGCGTTCATAGAGAGCTCCCGCCCGACGATGAGCCTCTGGATGTTTCCGCCGGAGAGATACCTGACGGGGATGTCGATCCCTGGGCACTTCACCTTGAATGTCTCGACGATCCTGGAGCAGAACTCCCTCAGAACCTCCCCCCTGATTACCCCCCGTTCACTGAAGGGGTTAACCCAGAACCTCTTCAGGGCGGAGTTGTCGACTACCGGGAGATCGGCCGCCACGCCCCTTTCTATCCTCTCCTCAGGGATGTACGCCATCCCCATCTCTATGAGCTCGGAGACGCGTCTCCCGGTGATATCCTGTCCGATAAACAGTATGCGGCCGGACTTGACCAGCCTGAGTCCTGTTATGGCTTCAACCAACTCCTTCTGACCGTTACCCTCTATCCCGGCTATCCCGAAGATCTCCCCCCCGTGCACCGTGAAGGAGACTCCCTTCACCGCCAGCCCGCCCCGGTCCCCCTCCACTTGAAGGTTCTCAACCCTCAGGATCTCCTCGGCCGCCTCCGTAGGCTTCGCCCTCTCTACGCGAGTGGGTGCGACGCGCTCTCCGACGACCAGCGCGACGAGCTCTTTGTCGTCCACCTCCTCCGGCTTTACCCGCGCCACGACCCTCCCCTTTCTCATCACGGTGATCCTATCGCTGATGGAGAGGGCCTCCCACATCTTGTGCGTCACGAACACGACGGACTTGCCCTGCTTCACCATGCTCCTGAGGGTCTCGAACAATGCCTCGACCTCAGGCACCGCGAGTATTGAGGTGGGCTCGTCGAAGATGAGGACGTCGGCGTTCCTGTAGAGCAGCCTTAGGATCTCGACCCTCTGCTTCTCTCCCGCCGAGAGCTGATCTATCTTGGCTTCCGGATCTACCTTGAGCCCGACGCTCTCTGAGAGTTCTCTGATTCTCTCTTTCGCCTCCTCCAGGTTGAGGAGGTGCGGGAGGTCGCTCATCCCCAGGATGATGTTCTCTGCCACCGTCAGGTTGGGAATTAGGGTGAAGTGCTGGTGGACCATCCCTATCCCAAGGTTCATCGCATCTCTGGGGCTCCTGATGTCCACCTTCCTGCCCTTGACGTAGATCTCGCCCTCATCCGGCCTGAGGCATCCTGCGAGAATTTTCATTAGGGTGGTCTTGCCGGCGCCGTTCTCCCCCAGCAGGGCGTGTATCTCCCCCCTCCTCAGGTCGAAGTCGACCCCCCTGTTGGCCACGACCCCGCCAGGGTACACCTTCACGATTCCCTTCATCAGAACGACTTCTTCTGTGCCCATACTCACTCACCGGGGCGGCTGAGCGGTTTTATCTTGAAAAAGGGGGTTGGTGAGAGGGATTTTACCCTCCACCAGCCCAGCGCTCGGGATCCCAGTCCTCGTAGATGGGGACTTGGATCTCTCCGTTGAGTATCTTCTGCTGGGCTTCCTCGACGGCTGCAACGACATCCTGCGGGATCTGCTTCTTGAGGGTAGGATTCCAGACGAGCTTAGCCCACCCCTCTTTCATGCCCCAGTTGATTATCCCTCCGTGGAACGTGCCGGCCCTCACGGAGTCCACCACGTAGCGGACGAACGGCTTGAGGTCCCAGGTAACGCTCGCGATGACCACATCCGGCGCGAGGTCGGTCTGGTTGACGATGTTACCGATCGCGTAGCCCTCGACGCCTGCCTCCTTGAAGGCCTCGAAGACGCCGTACCTCTCTGCGTAGATCACGTCGGCTCCGGCCTCTATCTCGGCGAGGGCCGCCTCTTTAGCCTTGACCGGATCAAACCAACTCTCGAGGAAGATCACCTTGATCTCCACATCTGGGTTGACCGACTTGGCCCCTGCGCAGAACGCGTTGACGAGCCTGTTGACGTCGGGCACCGGGTATGCCGTGACCACACCAATGACGTTGGTCTTCGTGAGCTTACCGGCTAATACTCCAGCCAGGTAAGCCGCGTCTTGGATCCAGTAGTCGTACAGCATCACGTTGGGCGGCCACTCGACGTCTGTGGGGCCAGAGCCTTGGGCGAAGTACACGTTCGGAAACTCCTTAGCCAGCTTTCTGGTTACCTCGTTGTACCCCCAGCTGTGGGGGAATATCACCTGATATCCCTCGGCTATGTACTCCCTTATCACCCTCTCCACGTCCGCCGTGTCCACCTTCTCCGTGTAGACGTACTCGATGTTCAGCTCCTGCTCGGCCCAGGTCATGGCCTCGTGCAGGGCAGTGTTCCAAGGCTCCTCTATGGGGGTCACGTAGATGACAGCCACCTTGAGCTTCTCCTCCTGGGGCGCTGAACCCTTGGTGGCAAAGTAGGCCCCGGCGGCCACCAAAACTATGAGGACGGCCACAATAATGCCCAAGTACTTGCTACTCAGGCTGCCTCCCCCCTGAGGCTGAGCCTACGGGCTCGGATGCTTTTAAACTATGGTAGTCGGTCAGGACAAACCCTCTGACGGTTTAACTTCAGCTGATCTCTTTTCTGATGATCCATCTCTCTGAGGCCGTCTCCTAAGCTTCGGATCTCGTGAGTCAGGCCAACCTCGACTTGAGCTTCTCCAATAGGTTCTTGTGCCTATCGGCGACGACGAGGCCGTCCATCTTCTCCACAACCTCTTGGAAGCGGGACAGGTCAAGGTGAGGCAGGTACATAGAGGCCATGAACTCCTCTTGGAACCTGGGATGAGCCGCCAGCTCATAATACCTGATCTTCTGCGCGATTTTCCAGCACTCTCTTCTCTTGTCGATTGATATGAGAGCAACCCTTGCTCCTACACCAGCAGCGTTTCCCACCTGCGTTATCTTCTCCAGTGGAAAGTCTGGCAGCATCCCGATCCTCTTGGCGCTGGCTGGGTCGATGTAGAGTCCAAACGCCCCTGCCATGAACACCCGCTCCACGTCCTCCACAGAAACCCCCATTTCGCTCATGAGGATCGAGGCCCCGGTGTGCATGGCCGCCTTCGCCTTCTGGAGCTCCCTGACGTCCCGCTGCGTGATCACTATATCCTTCCCAATGGCCGTCTCGTCGGCAAAGGCCAGGACGAACTCCATTCCGTCTGGTCCCTTTCTGATCCTCTCATGCTCGCGCTCCAGTATCTTGCCGGTTGTGTCTATCACTCCGGCGCTCAACATCTCTGCTAGGGCGTCCACGATGCCCGACCCACAGATCCCCTTCGGGCTCACCCCGTCTACCACAGAGTATTTCACGTCGAGGGTGTTGGGGTCGATCCACACCCTCTCGATGGCCCCTGAGGTGGCCCTCATCCCGAACTTTATGTGAGCTCCCTCGAAGGCCGGCCCGGATGCGCAAGAGACTGCGTGCATCTCATCCGAATTTCCTATCACGATCTCTGTGTTAGTACCCACATCTATCATGAAGGAGAGTTCGCTTGACAGGTGGATTCCCGTGCTGAGCACATCAGCCACAGCGTCCGCCCCCACAAAGCCGGCGACGTTGGGCAGCAGGTGAACGTTCCCAGTTGGGAGCATCTCCACTCCAAGGTCACAGGCCCTAACATCGAGCGGGCTGTCGACCACGGGGGTGTAAGGCGCCTCAGCCAAGTCACGGGGGGGTAGCCCCAAGAAGAGGTGGTGCATGAGCGTGTTGCCAGCCACTACGAGTTCAACGACCAGCCTCGGGTCGACTCGGGCAGACTCGCAGGCATCACGAATGAGGCCGTTGATTCCCTGAATGATCACCCTATGAAGCTCTCTGAACCCCTCTTCCGTCCTGCTGTGAGCTATCCTGGCGATGACGTCTTCTCCAAACGGAATCTGTGGATTGGGGGCGGAGGAGACGGAGACCAGCTCGCCGCTCCGCAGGTCCACTAGATAGCCCGCCAGCTTCGTCGTCCCTATGTCTACGGCGAACCCGTAGAGTCTCTCATCTTCTCCCGGTCTCACGTCTAGTAACCCGACATCCGTATGCCACACTATCGTGACGGTCCAGTTTCCCTTCTTGACGGCACGTGGGAGGTACCTCAGCACACGCAGATCCGCCCGAAGGCTTCCTTTGTTAGGGAGTTTGCTAATCAGGCGTTCGAAGTGAGCCCTCGGGTCGCTGAGACTGGGCTTTGGGAGCTTTAGAACAGCGATGTGGACGGCGGGATTGAGCTCGACTTCTACCTGCCTGCCCTCAACAAGCAACCTCTGCCTCCCGCTTCTACTCTGCTCTGGGACTTCTACGACAACCTTTCCCCTGCCAGAGAACCTGGCCTGGCACGCCAGCCTGAACCCGGCCCTCAGTTCACCTGGTTCCAGGTACCTCTCTTCGCTAGAACTTGGAGGGCTCAGTAACTCTTTCCCCTCTCTGATTATCACCTTGCACTTCCCACAGAGTCCGAGTCCTCCACAAATTGACGTTAGATCGACTCCCAGGTCTTTAGCGGCCTCCAAGATGGTTTTGTCAGTAGAATACCACCCTCGGCGGCCTTCTGGTTGAAAAACGGCTAGGAGGCCCCGTTTCTTGGTTGGATAATCCATCCAACCCCCGTGATGGCTCAACTAACTATAATAGTTTGGCCTCCAAGCCTCGGGCAGGCAGGGTGGGTCTGCCATGAGTGAGGGGGAGGCTATCCTGAGGGGTTTAGCCGAGTCTGTAATCGATGGCGACGAGGACCGCGCGCGAGAGTTTGCAAAGAAAGCGGTCGATGCCGGGATAGACCCGCTGACCGCGATAAAGGAGGGTCTCATGAATGGCATGAAGGTGGTCGGCGACCGGTTCGCCCGGCTTGAGATCTTCCTTCCCGAGGTCCTTCTCGCCGCAGACGCCATGAAGGCGGCTCTTGAGATTCTGGAGCCGCTCATAGTGAAGGAAGAGAGGGAAAAGCTCACGCTGGGTAAGGTGGTCATAGGCACAGTGCAGGGCGACATCCACGACATCGGGAAGAACATCGTGGCCATGCTGCTAAAGGCGAACGGCTTCGAGGTTTACGACCTCGGCAGAGACGTTCCAATAGACGAGTTCATCAACAAGGCCGAGGAGGTCGGGGCAGACATAATCGCGATTTCGACCCTCCTGTCGACCTCAATGCCGTACATGGAAGACGTGATAAGGCTCCTGAAGGACAGGGGGCTCAGGGAGAAGTATAAGGTTATGGTGGGCGGAGGTCCCGTCACGAGGGAATTCGCGGAGGAGATAGGCGCGGACGGGTACGGGGACAACGCCGAGGAGGCCGTCGAGGTGGCCAAGAGGCTGCTCGGGAGGGCGTGAGACATGGTGCTCTCCATCTGGGAAGTGCTGGACCTGGCCGAGAACGGCCCCTACATGAGCGAGAGGGACTTTGACCTCAAGATCGTCGCGAAGCTCTGCAGGGAGCTGGTCAAGGAGTACGACATAAGGTACGACCCTGAACAAATAGTGACGAACGACGACAGCCTCGCCGACGCCGTCTTCGAGGCCGGCTTTAGGCTTGCCGTGGAGGCGGGAATTTACTGCATCAACACGAAGAGGATCCTCAAGTTCACCGAGGAGCAGATCAAGGAGGGCATCGAGTCGGCGCCTGAGCAGATAACTGTCGGGTGGGGCAAGGACGCGAGGGTCCTCTACTCCAGGAAGGTGGAGGACCCCAGGTACCCCATCATAATGGGTGGCCAGGCTGGGGCGCCGATACCGGAGGAGTTCCACCTCCCGATGGCCATGTCATACATTAAGGAGCCTCTGATAGACACGATAAACCACGGCGGGCTAGCAGTGGTCGAGGGGAGAAAGGTCAAAACCGGGAGCCCGCTCGAAGTGCAGGCCACTAGGAGGGAGCTTCGGAACCTCAAGGAGGCGGCCAGGAGGGCTGGTAGACCAGGCATACACTTCTTGGCAGGGGAGAGCAGCAATACCTGCATCGGGGACCTGGCGATAGCCTCCGACGAGTACATGCAGACCACGGACGCCCACCTCATTGCTATCCTAAACGAGCTGAAGACGGACTACGACAGGCTGACCAAGGCAGTGAACTTCACGGAGTACGGGGCCATGAACGTGACCCTGGTGGACCCAATCATTGGTGGCTACGCTGGGGGACCGGCCGGTGTTGCTGTGAACTTCGTCGCCTCGTTCCTGCTGGGGAGGCTCCTTTACCAGTCGGTGTACCACATATGCCATCCGATCCACTACAAGATCGTGAGCACCAGCGCCCCGGAGGGCATGTGGGAGCTCAGCGTCGTCGGTCAGGCGATGGCCAGGCACACCCCATTCATAATCATGGGGGACGTATGGACGTCGGCCGGCGCCGGGACCGAGATGATATTCTACGAGATCACGGCGAACACGGTCACGAACGTCGTGACCGGCACGCACCCGCTGGGCGTCTCGGCCACCAACGGCACCTACCCGAACGCCAGCGGCCTGGAGACGAGATTCATGGCCGAAGTGGCTAGGGCCACTGTGAAGGCGGGCCTGAAGAGGTCGGAGGCCAACGAGATCGTGCTAGAGATGCTTAAGAGGTACAAGGACAAGCAGGAGAAGCCGGACATAGGGAAGCCGTTCCCAGAGCTCTACGACGTGGCCACAGTGACCCCCAGAGAGTGGTGGCAGGACCTGTACAACAGGATGAAGTCCGAGATCGCCACCCTGACGGGCCTCCCACTCTGATCCGCCCATCCACGCCGTGGTGATCCGCATGAAGAACAGGATGCTAGATATCGAGGACAAGGCATTCAGGAGTGGCCCCTACTGCGAAGAGAGAGAGTTTGACAGGATGATGATCCGCCGAATAAGGGAGTTGGTCAAGGAGTACGACATAAGGTACGACCCAGATCAAGTGATTCCCAGCGACGACGGCCTCGCCGACGCCGTCTTCGAGGCCGGCTTCAGGCTCTTCCTCGACCTGGGCGCCTACTGCATGGAGACCAAGAGGAGGATACTGTTCACCGAGGAGGAGGTCCAGGAAGCCCTGCGTCAGCTCCCGGAGCACTATGTCATGGGAGAGGGGAAAGACCGCATCGTGATGAGGGCTCGGAAGCCAGAGGATCCAACCCCTCCGGTCCTGCACGGCGGTCCAACCGGCACGCTCTGCTCGGAGGGTGACATCTACCTCAAGACCCTCATCTCATACGCCAGGGAGCCGGTGGTCGACTCCCTAGGCGCGGGATCCCTCAGGACCGTAGACGGCGTCGTCATCAGGACCGCCTCGCCACTCAACTTTCGGGCCGCAAGAATAGGCGCCGAGATGGCCAGAGAAGCTCTCATCCGGGCCGGAAGGCCGGGGCTCCACATAAACGACGTAGCCGTGGTGGTCCCCGAGGCCAAGCTCGCCGCCCTAGACCCCCACAGGGGGATAAGGCCCTCTGACGGTCTCCTAGTCTCCCAGATGGTTGAGCTCAAGGTGAGCCTCCACCACCTGTCCCTGGTGGAGCACCTGCTGGCCTACGGGTGCTTCATCAGCGACCTGATGACGCCAATCCAAGGAGGATACGCAGGCGGGCCCGAGGGAACCGCCATCGTGACGGTCGCGGAGCACCTCCTGGGTCTGATGTGCTACCACGCGGAGTACCACTTCCTTAGCCTCACGCACATGCTGACGCTCAACAACACGGACAGGGGTGGCCTCTGGATAGTCAGCATCGTAGGCCAGGCGCTGTCTAGGAACACCAGGATACTGAGCGCCTACGACTGCTACGTTAGCTCGGGACCCGGAACTGACATGATACTGAGGGAGGTGGCCGCGGGGGGCATAACGGCCTCCGTGAGCGGAATACACTTGGAGGGCGTCGGGTCCGCCGGAGGTAAGCTCCTTGACCACGCTACGGGGCTGGAGTGCCGCTTCCTGGGGGAGGTCGGGAAGTCGGCGGCGGGTCTGAGGAGATCCGAGGCCAACGAGATCGTGAAGGAACTGCTCAAGGAGTACGAGGACAGATTAACCTCAGCTCCCAAGGGCAAGACCTTCCAGGAGCTTTACGACATGGACCGGATCGAGCCCAAGGAGGAGTGGAGACAGAAGTACGAAGAAGCCTACCGCAGGATCGAGGAGCTGGGAATAAGTATTCGGTTCTGAGTGGACAGGGGGTATCGCCCTCCACTCTTTCTCCCACTCTCGTCGCGCGCCGCCAAGCCGTTACTTGAGGTCCTCCTGCCTATGTACCTACGTAACTTGACACTAAGCTCCGATTTCGGGCCCCAAGCCCCGGTGGTTTTCCCATGGGTCTTGGGCAACTCGCCGTTGGTCCTGAAGGGTCCTCCGGGTGGTATCGACGTGATTAGCGCTCTCGAGATCACGCAAAGATTATATTTATATCAATCGTTATAAAACGGTCGTTTAGGTGGTGCAGAGTCCGTTGATGGCGTACGACTCGCCAGATGAGATTCTGTTCGGATTCTCCAGGTACCCACTTAGGTACGGCCTGGGTCTTGAGGTCGGATCTGGGGAGGTGATCCCAGAGATCAAGTACATCCCGAAGGCCGACAGGACCACCTCTCTGGAGCGCCTCAAGGCTGCGTACGTAGAGATAACGAGGCACGTGCTCGAGAGGGCCGCGGATCTCGGCGTGGAGTCTGTCCAGCTCGAGACGGAGTTCTTGGAGCCGATGACCTGGAACCCGGAGTGGGGAGGCGAGATAGTAAGGGCCCAGAAGGAGGTCATGGAGCAGTTCTACGAGGAGTGGGGGATAAAATCAGCCCTTAGGGCGACTATAGCCGACATCCGCAGGCTAGAGAGGGGGGTCTGGGACAGCAAGGAGTGGGACCTAATTCTCAGGTCGTTCGAGTCCGCAGCCTCTGCAGGGGCGGACCTCCTCTCAATCGAGAGTCGCGGCGGACAGGACTTCTTCAACTACGCCTTCCTGCGGGGTGACTGGCCTGGCATAATCTTCTCTCTGAGCGTTCTCGCTGTGAGAGACATGGAGCGCCTCTGGAGGGAGATAGTGTCAATCTCCCGCTCTGGAGACAGCAGCCTGCCAGCCGGGGACACCGCCTGCGCGTTTGCAAATACCGCTATGGTCTTGGCCGGAGGTTTGGCCAAGAGGAGATATTCCCACGTTGCCTCCGCAGTAATCAGAGCGATCTCAGCCGTACGGAGCCTTGTGGCGTACGAAGTCGGCGCGACCGGTCCGGGCAAGGACTGCGGCTATGAGAACGCCATCCTAAAGGTCATCACGGGGAAGCCCATGTCAATGGAGGGAAAGGGGGCGGCATTTGCCCATTCTAGCCTCGTAGGCAACCTCGTGGGGTGGATGTGCGACCTCTGGTCAAACGAGCAGGTGGAGCAGGAGGGGGTTTTCAGCGGTAGCTCTGTCCAGGCAATATTCGAGGTGCTCACATACGACGCGAGGTTGATGAACACAGCAATCCGCCTCGGTCAGGCGCGGGGGCTCAGGGACGCGTTGGTGGCTTCTGACAAGTACGTCGATCCGCAAGGCCTAGTCCTCTCGCCTGAAGGAGCCTTCAAGATCGCAGAGGCCATAGCCGGAGAGAGCAACCCTTATCTCCAGGCTAAGAGCGCCGCAGAGGCTGCGCTGGAACTTATCGAGGCCCACACGAGAGATCTGTCCCTTCCGGAGAGAGAAGTGAAGATGCTGTCCAAGATAAGGGATGAGATAGATTCTCTGCCGGACTCTGAGAGTAGCATCACCGAGCTGGCCCTAGAGAGGTTGAGCGCCAAGGTACCTGGGTTCGACCCCCGGAGGTACGAGCTCTGAGTAAGTAACGGCCAGGAGAGACTCTTCTAATGGGATTTGGCGCGCGAACTACTATGTGCACGCTTCGCTGACCATGGGGGCTTCTAGGCGACGAACTCACTCCTAGACGTAGCAGGATACGCGGTGGCGGATAAGGGGCTTGGCTTTCCCTCGACCTATGGCAGATCTTCCAGATACTCCACGATGGGGCTGATCAACAGGTGTGAGACGCCGAGCACAAGAGGCCGGTCTTCTTCAGGGACCCAGAATGCACGGGCACTACAGGATCTCAGAGGCCGAGTTAAGGGAAACGGTCTGGCTCTGGAGGCCCGTGTGTGTCGTTGACAGGATCAATCAAGTTCCTCGAATCCTACTACGCACCCCACCGACGGGGCCGCGCGTACGCGAGCGCTCCTCACCTTCAGGAAAAAGTTGGGGTGAGGGGAAAGAAGCATAACTCAGAGCCGGTCCCAGAGCGCCTGGGCCAGCTCCTTCGCCTCCTCAAAGATCTGCTCCTCGTCGACCGTGAGGAGCTCTCCGTTCCTCACCACGAACTTCCCGTTCACCACCACGTCCGTCACGTGGGAGGCGTCCATGCCGAATATGAAGTGCCACGGGAAGTTCCCCTCGTGCATGGGCGTGTACGGCCTGTAGCTCAGCACCACAAGGTCGGCGAACGCTCCGGGGACGATCTTGCCGAGGGGCTTGGGGAAGTACTTGGCCGCCAGCTCGGAGTTGTTATGGTAGAGCATCTCGAGTACCTTGTCGGCCCCCATGACCCTGGGATCGGCCATGTGGAGCTTGTGAAGCGTGTAAGCAACCTCTGCCTCCCTGAACATGTCCATCGTGAAGCCGTCCGTGCCCAGGGCAGGCCTGATGCCGAGCTCCATCATCCTGACGACGGGCGCCACTCCGACGGCGTTGTTCATGTTGGACTCGGGGTTGTGGACCACGTTAGTCCCCGTGTCCTTCAGTATCCTGAGCTCCCTCTCGTTGGTGTGCACGCAGTGGGCCGCGATCGTCTTCTCCCCCAGGATGCCGGCCCCCCAGAGCCTCTCCACGACCCTCCTGCCCGACTTCTTCAGGCTGTCGAAGACATCCTCGACCCCCTCGGCCACGTGTATGTGGAACCCTGTGTCTAGCCCCTTGGCCGCCTCGACGACCTTCTCGAGGGTTTCATCCGAGAGAGTCAGCTGGGCGTGGAGCCCGAAGCTCCCGGTGATGAACTCGTCTCCCTGGTGCCTCTTGATGAACTCGACATTCTCCCTGATCCCCTCCTCAGCCTTATCGAGACCGTCTCTGTCCGAGACCTCGTAGGCTATGTTCGCCCTGACGCCGACCTTTCTGAACGCCTCGGCAAGCCTCTCGAGGCTTCCAGCGATAGCGAAGGGGCTGGCGTGATGGTCGAACATCGTGGTGGTCCCGTGCCTCACGGCCTCTATTGCCGTGATCAGCCCGCTGTAGTAGACATCGTCTAGAGTGAGCCTCTTGTCCAGGCGCCACCATATCCTCTCTAGGATCTCGACGAACCTCGTGGGGGGCTCGACTTTCAGCGGCATCCCCCTAGCGAAGGCGCCGTAGGCGTGACAGTGGGCGCAAATCAGCCCGGGCATGATTACCGATTTGGGGAATTCGATCACATCCTCGCCGGGGTTCTCCTTAACTATCCGCTCCCTTGGACCCATGTCCTTGATCACGTTGCCCTCGACGAGGACGGCGCCGTCCTCTATGAGGCCAACACCCACCCGGAAGGTCGCGACCCACTTTCCCGCCAGTATCAACGCCACACCCCTCCGGCGAGGGAGGGTTGGAGAACCTTCCTAATAACAGGCACCCGAAGGCCCGAACCCTGTCCGAAGACGGTTATCCCGAGCGACCAGCAAGGCCGTTGGTTTTGACATTTAAACCCGTTCTGAGGCCAGCTGGCTCACTCTAGGTGTTAGATTAATATGGTTCCCGAAAAAGGCGGTCGGGGGGAAACTTGGCCTCTGAGGCTACCGCGGTGGCGAGAGAGCCCCGAGAAGGTCAGCTCCTCGTTAAGATGGTCAACATCGTGAAGAGATTCCCCGGAGTGCTTGCCAACGATCACGTCAACTTCGAGCTGAGGCCTGGTGAGGTGCACGCCCTCCTCGGGGAAAACGGCGCCGGGAAGACCACGCTGATGAACATACTCTATGGGATATACCACCCGGACGGCGGCGAGATCTACGTCAAGGGCAGGAGGGTTGAGATCAGGAGTCCCAGGGACGCGATGAGCCTCGGGATAGGGATGGTCCACCAGCACTTCATGTTGGTGGATAGGCACACGGTGGCGGAGAACATAGCCCTGGGATATGCCGAGAGCCTGCTTAACCCGTTGGGAGAGATAAAAGAGAGGCTCAGGGAGTTCGCTGAGAAGTATGGGTTAAAGGTTGATCCGGACGCCTACATCTGGCAGCTCTCCGCGGGTGAGCAGCAGAGGGTCGAGATAATCAAGGCCCTCTACCACGGTGCCGACATCCTCATACTCGACGAGCCGACATCAGTGCTGACCCCGCAGGAGACGAAGGAGCTGTTCAAGATCATCAAGAGGATGAGGGATGAAGGCAAGGGCATAATCTTCATCACGCACAAGCTGGACGAGGTGTTCGAGGTCGCCGACCGGGTCACGGTCATGAGGAGGGGGAAGGTCGTCGGCACCCTGAAGGCCAGCGAGACGACTAAGGAGGAGC
>JAOZGN010000038.1 GCA_027491555.1 Thermoproteota archaeon | reverse complement strand
TCGAACCTGACGGGCACGGAGAGGTCCCCCGGCCTCAGCCTCGGCTCGAAGATCACTGGAACCCTGCCTTCCTCTCCAGAGAGGAAGCCCGCGTCGTCTGGGCCGATGATGAAGACGCTCCTATTGGCTAGCCTCTGCCTGAGGCGCGCGGCCGCGTCGCTGGGGAGCAGGAGTTCGAATGTCCGCTCACCCATCACTCGGCCACCTCCCTAACCTCCACGACGCCAGCCTCTGACAGCGCCTGGAGCAGGTTGTCCCTCAGGTGCCTCAGGCCCTCTGGGTCCTTGGACGGGCCGAACTTGCCCTGGAGCGTCAGCAGAGTTCTCCACGTGGGCGGGTTGGCCTTGGCCTTGGAGTTGTACCTGAGTTTCCGCAGGTAGTGCTCCACATCCTCCCCGTCGGGGTCAGGCTTGGCCTCTAGGCACCTCCTCAGGTAGGACTCGGCCTGATCTGCCGAGACGATCCCGTGGGAGACCGCTGGCCCGAGGACCCTCCAAGTCAGCGTCTGCCTGCCATCTGCCGGGTAGACCTCGCTCTCGACCAGGAACTGAATCCAGCCGTACCCCTCGAACTCCTCGGGGTAGATCACCTCCCTCCCGTCCACCCTCACCGAGCGCCTGCCGCCCCTCAACCTGACTGGCCTAGCCCTTGGAGGCTGCGGAAGGGCTCCAGGGTCTGCAACGTTCAGGCTGGCGGCCTCCAAGAGCCTGACGAAAGTATCCACGTTCTCCAGCCTTCCCCAGCCCGGCCCAGGCGCCTGGTACCTCCAGGGGTTCATGGCCCTGAGGCCGCCGTACCCGAAGAGCGGCATGTTCAGCCTCACGGGCCAGAGGACGAGGCCCGCCCTGTGCGGGCTGTACAGAGCCCTGATCAGCCCCCTCTCCCTGTAGATCTTGTGGTCGAATCGGACCCTGTAGCCCTTGAACGCGAGGAAGTCCTCGAACAGCTCCACGAGTTCGGAGTACCTGGCCCACGGCTTCCCTGCCGTGACTTCCCTCAGCCTCTCGGAGCCCAGCGACCCCAGCGGTCCGAGGTCCAGGTACCCGTGCATTCCGTTACCCGAGATGGCCCACCTGATGCGGATTCCGCGCTCCCTCAGCTCCCTGTCGAGGAGCCTAATCCCGTCGTAGGCCTCAATCCTCCTGGGGTTGTCGGACCAGTCAACGTCCAGCGCCAGGTCTACCAGGACCCTCTCGTCCATGTGGTAGCGGTGGAGGCTGACGAAGACTCCGGGCGGGGACTCCCTACCCCTGGTCTCGTCCTCCAGGAAGTTACGAAACCTCCACGGGTCACTCATGGCCCTCCACGGGGTGAAGCCGCTCTCTTTCTCCCCGAGGGAGATCTCCCGGTAGGTGGTCAGCCTCTTCCCATCTAGGACCAGCTCTCCCTCTATCTGGCGCCAGATAGAGGCGCCAATTCTCTAGGACGAACTCCCTGAATCGCCCCGCCCTCTCGGTTCTGTGCGCCTCGTGGTCTGGCCTTGGGACTGGCAGGTCCTGCCTGAGGATCTCTAGCTTCCTCAGGGCCTCCCCGGGGATCTCTTGGAGTTCCTGTCGGCTCACGGGCCACCACCTCCGTGGAACAGGGCGAGGTGCCGATTCAGGTCCTCCTCGCTGAAGAACTCGGCCTCGCAGAGGGGACACCTCCAGACCTCGGCCTCCTCGGTGGTGTCATCCGCCTCGTCGACTACCCCCCTCTCCCTCGCCCTGGAGATAACCCGACTCGGGTCCAACCAGTACCTCGTGCCAGAACTCGTCTTCGTACGCTTCTTGACGAGGCGGAGGTTGTCGAGGGCTGACCCTATGAGCGTGGGGCGGATTTTGTCGCCTAAGAAGTCCTCTACGGCCATCCTAAGCTCCTTGCTCGTAATTAAGAGGGTCTGCCCGGGGTCAATCTCTTTTGCACGGGGCAGAAGGATGGCCAGAACGGCCTCCTCGATCAAGCTCATGCGGTCGACGGCCTCGTCCTCCTTCACCAGCTCGACGGCCCTCTCGACGACGGACTCGTAGGCGTCGGGCCATACGAGATCCACAATCGCCAGGATGGGCGCCCACTTCCTGTACGCTCGCCCGGAGAGTTCTCCGATGGGCTGAAGATCCTCGAGCGCCGCGAGGACGTCTCCCTGGTTGACGATCGCCCAAGCCATCAGCCTGACAGCCAAATCAAGGAGCTTGGGGTTCTCCTCCGCCTCCAGCTCCCTCCTCCTTTTGGAGTAGGTGTCGATCAGCCCCTTAGGAGCCTTGACCATCGGCAGCACGATCGCCTTGGGGCTGAAGCGGGGCCTGACCCTGCTGGCCATGGCCTTCGGGCAGTAGACCTCGAACAGGCGGACCTCGTCCGGGTTCTCGCGGTTGCTCCTGGGGACAGCCCCTCCCCGCTCGAACCCTAGCTCGAAGATCAGCTCCACATCGGGGTGGAGCGTCTGTCCCTCGTCGACGATCAGGGTCGGCCGGAGGAGTTCTATCAGCCTGAAGAAGGCGGCGCCCGTGGGCAATCCGAAGTTCTTTGAGGGTGGATTAAACACCAGATGTCTCAAGAGCTGGAGCAGCGTGCTCTTCCCGGCCTCTCGGGTCCCCACGAGGACCAGAGCCGGGAAGGCGCCGAACAAGGGGAAGAGGTAGGTCCCCAGGACCCAAGCCCCGACTATGTGGTAGTCCGCGCGGCGGTCCTCCGGGAACCAAATGTAGTACCTGAGAGTTTCCCAAAGGTGTTCTCCAGCACCGTCGGAGAGGGCTTTGCACCCTTCGATTCCTTCTCTATGAAGGATCTGCAAGATCCTGCCGACTTGCACCTGGTGTCTCCGACTTGCAACTGTACGCACCGCCTCGTTTATCGAATACTTCGGTGCGTACAGGTGCTGGCATGAGCTGCCAGGTGCCCGCTGGCAGCGCCTGGCAAAATCCGCGGAGGGCCACGTATAGACGGTGCAAGCCCCAATCCAAAGGTGCTGGAAACTACCCCTCTGGGAATCAGAGTCACTATTCCGGGGTATCAGCACACCGTAAAGTAGACCAGCATCCTCGGTCCAGTCGATGAATGGGTGAAGCTTGCGCGTGGCGTTCTCCCTTGCGAGGATCTCTAGGGCCTCCTCGACTGTCAGCGGAGGACCAGCGCGGATCAACTCTACGATTTCAGCCCGCTTAGCCATTATCTCAGCGATCAGGCGCTCCGCGAGGCCCTCGTCACCCAGCGCCTGACCAAGCTTCTTGATCAGCTTGGTCGAGTCAGCCCTTCCGCTAACGAGCGGACTTCCCTCTCTGTAAAACTCAAGGAAAAGGCCCCCCTTCTTCAGCGGGGTTGCTGAGACTTCAAAGAGGCCGTGCTTGGGCACCTTGGCTCTGATTTTGGCCTTACCGGCGCTCAGGGCCTCAGAGGCGGGAACGAGTTCGACTGCGATCTCAGTCTCCCTGGCCCTCAACTCCTTAAGTTCCTCTAGCAGCCTCTCCAGGTCACCAGTTAGGCCCTCGAGGGAGGAAAAGCCGTCCTCGAGGAGGAAGGCACGGACCTCCCTGGCGAACTCCCTGAGGTTCAGTTCATAGAATGAGGCGTACGGTCCCCAGATTCGCCTCTTAAGCTGCCCATCCGTCCCGGTGTAACTTATTTCGATGTTGAAGGTGTTTCCGTTCTCAACGAGTCTCCAGCCCAGCCTTCCCAGCCTTCGAGCCTCACTCATCTACAACCTCCCCCTTGCCCTCCTCGAGGGCCTTGGCGATGATCTGAAGAAACTCACGTTCGATAGGGCTAAGAGAAGCTTCTAGAGCTTGCCGTCTGGCATGATCGAAGAGGAGGCGTCGAATAGATGAGGCGGCCCTGTGGGTCTCAAACTTTAAAGCCGGAGCGTGCACACCTTCCTTGCCGCGAGGGGGGGCGTCGCGATGGAGGAAGACCTTAGTTCCGCCACAGGGCATCCTCTACACCTCCCTCGCGGTCTCTACAACTAATTTTATTCCGCGTCGCTCGCACTCGCGCCTGACGAGGTCCCTGAGCACCTCGGCCTTAGTGGCATAGCCAGAAGTCCGTCTGAGGCGCTCAAGGGCCTCATCCAGCGAGGGGGGCACTTTCACATACCATATCCTCAGTTCCGCCACAGGGCATCTCCCGACCCCACGTCGCTTTGCAGGGTCGAGATTAACAAAAGCCAGTTAAATTTATGTGTTTTTTTGGTGTCCTATGGGTGTCCTTTTGAGGACAACTCGCGGATCGCTTTAATGTAAGAATTCGTTTACCCGGCAGCGTTAGCCTAATTGTTTGCGTTATTAGCGCCGCGGCGATCCCGGCTTAACGGGGTAATTATGCCCGCTCCTGCTCCCTCTCCTCCAGGGCCTCGGCTATCGCCCTGATTAGGGCCTCCCTCACCCTGCCGTCCCTGAGCGCCGCCAGGACCAGCTCCTCCAGCTCCCTCTTCCCCTCCAGGACCTCCCTCCTGGCCCTCTCGCTCAGCGGGTACCCGCACCTCAGGCAGAACTCCGCGTCCTGAGGGTTCACGTACCCGCAGCTCGGGCAGGCCTCGGGCTTGAGGGGCTGGACCCTCTTCCTCTCCTCTTCCTCTGCCCTCTCTATACCGTAGGCCCTCAATATGGCTCTCTCCGCGTCCCTGCCACTCAGATGGACGTAGACCGCCGCCATCCCCGAGTCTTGGGTCCACCCAGCGAAGGACTTCAGCTCGTGCTCGGTGA
>JAOZGN010000035.1 GCA_027491555.1 Thermoproteota archaeon | reverse complement strand
AGTTCCAGCTCTCTCATGGCGAGCCTCTCTATGACCTCGTTGAAGCTCTTGGCACTCATCCTCCTCTTGAGCCTCTCGAGCAGCCTGTAAGTGTTCTCCCTCACCTGGATGGTCTTGGCCATCGCACGAATACTCACAAATGACAGGTTATAAATTATAATCTACAATCTACACAACATTTCTGGACGAGGGAACCGCAGAGAGCAAGAGGAACGGTCCGGAGAGTCACCCCGAGCAGGGGTGTTCCTCAGCAGGCTGAGGTCATCCCTCATCATCTTCAGCGGGTTCTTGTCCCCCGAGTAAATGCTTGGGAGGAAGAATGGCCGCTTCAATGCGAAGAGGATGGAAAGCCCCCTCTCACCCAGCTTAACGGATCCGCCAAACACGCGGCAGGGGAAAACCGTGACCTGCAAGTTTCGCAGTCCTCGTGCCACAGGCCGCTCTGCGGTCCTCCCCCCGGTGACCCCTGGGACGCTGTGGCAAGCTCGTCTTCCCACAATCTGGGGGCCAACGTGCATATTTTTTCTGCCGCCGTGGTGGAAGGTCGATGGACCTGCTATCCCTCAACGCCTCCTCTCGCCTCCTCCGAGAGCGTCGGAGGCTGATAGTGTACGGAAAGTGCCTCGAGGTGGAAAGGCCAGACCTAATCGAGGGTCTTGGCGACGGGGCGGTCGTGACGTGGGCCTGTCCCGAGAGGGACCATATCAACGTGATCTCCCTGAAGCTTGCCTCGATACTGGCCCGGGTGAGTCTGAAAGAGCTGACGATCCTCACGGTGGACGGGAGCCCCCACTGCGTCCAGCTGCACCACGCCGTGGAAGAGGCTGTCAAGGTCACAAAGAGTGAAGACCTGAGCGTGAAGCACCTTGTGTGCCACGGAGACAAGCTCATTGAAGTTTCACCTCGTGCGGTTAAGGTGGCGAGGTACCTGGGCAAGGTGGAGAGGCTGCTGAGGTTGGAGGAAGAACGCAGGAGTTCTCTGGAGCGAGAGTAGGAGCGCGCGAGGGGCTTTCTACCCTCCCAAGATCAACGCCGGGCTGACGGATAAGAACACGATCCCCGAGTTGACGCACCCAGGACTTCGTAGCGTGTTGAGAGCCCTCAGAGGTCCTAGAGAGGCCCACACGCGATGGGGGGGTCAATCTAACCTCAGTCAACCAGGAGGCTGACGCAGTACCACCACATTAGGAACAGGAGTAGGTAGCCCCAGAGGGCCCTGTTGTCAAGCGGGTTCTGCGACGTGGATAGGGTGGCGGCCCCTAGGCCAAAGAGGACGGCAGGGACTAGGCCCAGCATAGCGTATGGCCACCTGATACCGAGCCAGCTAGAGGGAAGTAGGGAAACCGTGAGGAAACCGAGAATGAATGCGGTCGCAGGTCTCCCTCTAATCGGGCGGGAGAGGCAGGCCGCCGTCGCGACGATGGGGTAGATGGGGAGAAGGGTAGTCAGCTCGTAGGCCGCATCCAGGATGATTAGGTGGGGACGGTTCGCTGAGTTCAGCTCAACCGTCAGGCGTGTTAGGGCCATAAAGAGAAGCAGAGCTAGCCAAATGTAGAAGAACGCCTGATCATTCCCCCAGCCCACACAGGTGTGGAGGGGCGTGCCGGGATAATAACCCCACTACCCATGTTGAGTTGGGAGTCCCCCCGATGGGTGGCCCGCTAGGAGATGCCACTAGGCGTGGGGGCGGGGAGCAGGATGTCAAGCGTCCAGTTCAGCGTGAGACCGAGGGTGAGAGCAATCGCCAGGCGGATCACCCTCATGAGCGATGCGAGGCCCCTGGGGCTCATGAACCTGGGAAAGACCCAGTCCCGCAGGATCTGGAGGGCAGCCCCGAACGGCGCCCAAAAGAGGATTGAGGAGAGTACGTAGATTTGAGGGATCCTGAGGGGAGTGGGAATCGTGTAGTGAGCGAAAGGGGAACTAGGGTCCCCCAGCCACTTCACCGAGAGGTCGTACAGCCAGTCCCCCAAGAGAACCCCGGGGATGTTGGCCGGAATGATGGCACATACCCCCGTGCCCCACCACCAGACGCTCCAAGGGCCGACCACAATCCCGTAGAGGAGGAAGGCCAGGAATATCTCGTGCCTCAACAGGCCATGCGCCGGGGTAGCTCTGGGCATGGTCAGGCTCCTCTATCCGACTTTTACTTACAAATACTTTTCCCAAACAGAAGAAAAAGAGAAAATCCGGGCGGGGGGACTACGGAGGGGATCGAGGCACATGGACAAAAGTTGCTCTCGCGTCGTTAAACCCGATGTGCCCGTGACCTCCTTCCTATCTGTAGTCTTCATGACCGTAGGAGGGGCGGCAGTCTCCTGACACCGTGAGTACCTTCTCACGGGCTGGCTCGGCAAAGTCCCGCTCCGAATGCCCGGCTCCGCCCTCATTGGAGGGTAAGAAGACGCCCCCAGTCTGGGCCGGGGGGAGATGGCCAGGCTGACATTGGCGACACTCGGCGCGAAGGGGCGGGGTTCGGAGCTGGCTTCAGGCTGGCGTTCCAGCGGGGCGCAAGCTTCAGCGAGGAGGGGGCGGCTCATGTCCTTCTCTCCAAGGCCAGGGGCCGTCTAGGCCGCCGGACACTTCTCTAAGGTCCAGAGGCTCCCCCAGCAGATGGAGGGTAATTCGCTGGCTCAGACGTGAGTGGAACTCGGAGCAGACCGCTCAACCTACCCGGCCTCGCGGCGCTCCCAAATGTACTTGACTATGTGATAGGAGAGGAAGCCCCAGGTCGCGAAGTAGGCGATCAGCCCAACGGGGTTCAGCTCCAGGGCATCCCCTATGTGCAGGTGGGCCGCGTGTATGTATGCCCTGGTCGACCCGCAGAGGGGGCAGGGCTTCCCGGTCAGCTGCCTATAGGGGCACTTGAACCAGGGGAACGGAAGCTCCTCCTGACCCGGACTCATGGGGACCATCGTGGCGAAGGCCAGCAATCCGGCGGACAGCAGTATGAGCCACTTCCTCTGTCTCCACGGTGGCATTCGCCATCCCCTCGAGCACCCGGAGGCAATAAAAAGAGGGGAAGGAGCGAGACCTCGAGCCTACAAGGTGACCTGAGCCTCGGCGGGCCTCCTGGCCATGTACAGCAGTGTCAGCAGGACGCTGAAGAACCCACCGACGGCCGCCGACAGTATGAAGCCGATGTAGGGGATGATGCCGACGATCGCTTCCGCGATGAATGCGACGATCACCACTATGAGGACCTCGATGAAGTTCTCCTTGACGACGTTGTAGCTCGCCTTAAGCGCGTCCACCGGCCCGTAGTCGTCTATGACGACGGCCTGCAAGGTCAGCGCGAGTAGGATGGCCGCCACCAGACCGGGCAGGACGCAGAGGATGAAGCCTATGCCGACTATTACGCCCACCAGTATCGAGGCCACGATGATGGGCACAGCCTTCGACATGGCCTCGTTGAACGAGGTCCCGAGGTCGACGGTCTTACCCTTGACGCCCTGCTCGACCATGGCGATGAGCCACCCGTTAAAGATCTGCTGGATTATCATGACGACGATCATGCCGAGCATGGCCAGGCCCACGAACCCGTAGATGGAGGGTGACACCTCGGGGGGGTACCCGGGACCTGGAGGCACAGGCTTTGGCCCTCCCAGACCGCCGAGCCCGCCAAGGCCCATCATCCCGAATGCCGAGATGCCGACGCCCGCCATGATGATGGCGCCCAGGATGCCGGCGAGGATCGGCGGCACCAGCACCACGGGGTTGGCCTTGACAAAGTCCAGCGCCTTGTTGAAGAGGTCTCCAAGGCCCTCCGCCTTCACCTTCGGAGCAGCGGGGGCTCCTGGGGCGGCGGCCGGGGTTCCAACCTCGACCCATCCAGACCTAACCCTCTCGAGCTCGGCCTCGTACTTCGCCTTCAGCTCCCTGTAAGTCTCCTCGCTTATCCTGCCCTCCATGAGGGCCTCTTCGAGCTTTCTAATCTTCTCCTTAATGGCGTCTTCCGAGGACATTGTGGATCCCGACTTCCCAAGCAATATTAAAACTGAGCAAGGTGTGGCGCCTGGCCCCGCCCGGATTCATTACAGCCCTATGGACTCACTTCGGGAGCCATGCCGCTGGGTAGTCACCTATCCGTACTCGACAAGGCGCAATTATGCGTCGCTCTCATTTGGGGTGGACTCCACGCTAGGAACACTGCCTGAACTCGGGCCGTCGGGCGCCATGGTCAGCGGGTTCCTCTACGGCCCACTTCTCTTGGTGGTTTGGGTACTCCTCGAGGGATCCCCAGAGGGGCAAAGGGGGCGGCCACGGCGCGGTCGTCGGCGGGCTGGTCAGCACCGGGGGCTCTTCGCGGCACGGGGTCTGACCCCCGTGTTGCACCCAGCGCTCTGGTTTGTCTCCGCCTTCGCCCTACTCTCCGGGTTGACCTGTGGAGCCATCGTCGGGGCGATCCTCGGAGGAATTGGTGGCCCGATGGCCACCAACATAGACTGAGTGAGGCTGCCACGCACATATTACTAGCCCGGCCGTCGGGCCTTGGGGGATGAGCCGGACTACCCGGGACTGAGGCGTGATGTGAGCTGCATCGCGGCGACCCCACCGGAGTCCCGCCTCACGGCTAGGCCAGAGATTTATCTACCCAGTTCTAGACCTCGAGGTGTCTCGATGAACACAGAGGAGATCATGTCTCTGGCCCTTGAGCTGGCCGGCTTCGACCAGGTGCCCGCCGACTCCCAGATATACGTCCCCAAGGAAGACGTGAAGAGAGTCCTGTTTGGCATAGACGTGGGTGTCCCCGGCCTGCTCCTGGCCAGGCAGCTTGGGTGCGACCTGGCCATTGCTCATCACCCCGAGGGCGGAAGCGCCGCCGTGAGAGGCCACGAGGTCTTTCTGAGGCACGTGGAGATCATGGTGAAGGCTGGAATTCCGGAGGACGTGGCTAGAGAGGCCGTGAGGGAGAAGTTTGAGGCTCTGAGGCTCGTCGACCACAAGAAGAACTACGATCTCGCCCCGTCGGTAGCCAGGCTCCTGGGGGTCGGGTACATGAACATACACTGCCCGCTGGACGAGGTGGGCCGGAGGATAATGCAGGAGGTCGTCGACGCCGTCATGGCCACGGGTAGACCCACGGTGGGGGATCTCACGCATGCCCTCTCCCAGCTGCGGGAGTTCGAGCTTGCGGAGACCCCTATATTACTCGCGCTAGGCGACGAGTCGGCCGAGGTAAAGAGGGCGGTGGTCGCCCACGGCGCCTTCACGAACGGGGGACACGGGGTGGCCAGGGCGTACTTCGAGCACGGCGTGGACACCGTCATCTACATCCACCTAGAGCCGGAGGACCTCAGGGCCCTCAGGGAGTCGGGCGCTGGGGGGAACCTCATAGTAACCGGCCATGTGGCCTCCGACTCGGTGGGGATAAACCCCCTCATAGACGAGCTGGAGTCCAGGGGGATCGAGGTCATCACGTACGGGGGGATCGTCAGGTAGGCTGCCAGCCGGGCCTGCCACGGCTGAGCTGGGAGAGGAGGGGGAGGGCACGGTCGAGGACCCGCTTCGTCAGGCCCCATATCACCCTCCCGCGCCATAAGTAGGCCTCGACGGTCCTCCCCTTCACCTTTGCCACCCCCTTGGACTCGTTCAACTCTGCAAGGGGCACCCAGAACGCCTCCTCAACTTCCTCTCCGGGCGCGACCTTCGGAGCCCCAGGGGGCGTGAAGGCAAACGCCCACACCAGCATCTCGGGATCCGCTTGAGACCTGAAGGGGCCGAGAGTAATCACGGGCCTCAGCCCCGAAAGATCGACTCCCGTCTCCTCCGCGCACTCCCTGATAGCCGTGTCCAGCAGACTTGGGTCGGAGCCCTTCTTTCTCCCTCCCGGAAGCGCCACGTCTCCAGACCAGGGATCGCCCCCCATCTTGGCCCTTCTGACGAGGAGGACGGACGGAGATCCGCGTACCTCGGCGATTACAATGGCCACCGCAGCCTCTTTAGGCATGCGCCGGAGGTAGGGGGGCCCACTCATTAGTCGATCGGATGGACGCCCCCAATCAGAGTTATTCCGGGCCTGCTCTCAGGACCCGACAGGCGGGGGCCTGAGTGAAGGGCAACTGCGGCGGCCAACGCTATCGCAGGCAACCGGTTGCCTTTACACCCACTTCAGGGGGCGGGTGCGTATCCAGCTGGAGGGTCTGGAGCGCTCAAGAGTTGAAGGAGCGCCTGCACTGCGAACGCTAAAGGAGATTCCCTAGACGCCCAGAGAATGGAACTCAAAAACAGACCCACTCAGAGATTTCTTGGGGGCGATGCGACGAGGGATCAACGAGATGAAGGCCGATGTCTTCGCCGAGTCACGACCGCCCCTCCCCTCGGATCCACTCACCGTCAGGTCGGAGTCGGCCGGAGGTTGTCGTTCCCAAAAGTTATAAATCAACACACCCGCGAGCGCGCGTGCCCCTGAGGCAGGTGGCCACCAGGGTCGAAGAGGACACCCTGAAGGATCTGGAGGAGATGGAGAGGGAGGAGAAGCTCGACAGGGCAACGGCCCTTCGCAAGCTGATTTCGATGGGCCTGAGGCAGTGGAAGCTTCAGAGGGCCATTAGACTCTACTCGGATGGGAGGGTCTCTGCTTGGAAGGCCGCGGAGATGGCCGGTCTGACCCTCTACGAGTTCCTAGACGAGCTGAGGGTGAGGCGGATCCCCGCCCAATACACCTTGGAGGACTTGGAGGAGGATCTCGGGTGGCGGTCTCAAACTCGACCCCGCTGATATACCTGGTCAGGCTCGGGAAGCTCGACCTCGCGGTGAGGTTGTTCGGCCGGATTCTGATTCCGGAGGCCGTGTACCGCGAGGTGGTGGTGAGGGGCGAAGAGACAGGCCATCCGGAGGCTCAAGCCGTAAGAGCGCTGATCGAGGCTGGCGGGGTGGCGGTCGAGCGAGCCGAACCGATCTCGGTTCCCTCCGCCGGAGAGAACATTCACCCGGGGGAGGCGGAGGCCATCTCATTAGCGCTGGATAAGGGGCTTCCGCTCCTAGCGGACGACAGACCGGCATACCTCGTGGCCAGGGCGGTGGGAGTCAGGGTCGTGCGGACGGTGAGGCTCCTGCTTGATCTGCTGGAAGCTGGCCTAATCGACCTCTCCCAGTTTAGGACAAACCTCGGGAACCTTAGCCGAGCGGGTTTCTGGCTCACGGCCGACGTTTACGATCGAGCGCTCAGGGAGGCCGAGCGGATCAGCCGGAGGACTGGCGGGGGAGGTTAGAGCCGAGGGGTACCCCCACAAGATAAGGAAAAATAGTCAGGCCACCATTTCAGCTGGGCGGGATGAGGAGGGATCAACCGGCTGATCTCTGATGACTTTGCCGAGTCCCGACCGCCCTACACAGTCCGGCAAGGGCTTTTCAGACTAAAATTGCCTTTGGTAACGGGCGAGACCTCTGTACAGCGAAGGCTTCTACATGGGTCCACTGAATTGCGAAAAGGTGGGTAGGGCAGGGATTTACACAGGAAGCAACCTTCGAGGCCCCCGCACGCCAGTCGACCAGCCGCTCACGCTCTCCAGAGTTGATGAACCCTCCTCAGTCAAGTTATGACCGCCACGCGCGCAAAACTCTCCATATCAAGGTAGACCATGGCCAAGCTCGGGCCAGGCCTCAGCTCAGGACGAAGAGGACGTCGGGGACCACGTAGACCCCATACCTCCTCCACAGATCCCCACGCTCCCCCTCACCCTCCCCTTCCCCTCCCCCCGGCCATCTCTCTTACCCTCTACGACCACGGGCCTGAGCGCCAGGAGGGTTTAGGGTATCAGGAGCAGCTGGTAGCCGCAAAGGCCGGCGAAGGCCTGTCTTAGGCGGGAGGGGGTACCGCATACCCGCCCCAGGACGTAGCCGAGCGCCGGGTAGGTGAGGACCACCGACAGCTCGGGAACCGCCATGTGCCACAGCATGGCCTCCCTCAACTTCTCCTCCGGGTACACGATCCTCTCGCAGGCAGGATAGAGGGAATAGAGCACGCTGGATGCCTCGTCCACCAGCTGCCACGCCAGAACGAGCAGGGGGGCCAGCGGACCGTACGCCATTGAGAAGAGGGCGAGGGATACCGCCTCCATCAGGTCTATGGCGGCCAGCCCAAGCCTCAGGTCGACCCTCGTGAACCTCCTGCCCAGCAGAACGGTGATCGGAACGCTCAACAGGTCGCGGCCGTGGACGTGGCCCCGACCTCCAAGACGCCGTAGCCCACCTTCATCATGTAGAGGGGGAGCGCGTACCACGTGATCAGGGCCGGCGAGGCTAGGGCGTGGTACAGGACGTACCCCCTGGCCTCCACGGGGAGTTCGGACCAGCGCACCGCAGCGCGCCTCTCGCTGGCGACCTGGGCGGTCGGTCGGGAGGCCTAGCGACGAGATCATAGGATCATTCCGAAGGCCTTCGCGAACTCCGTCATCTTCCTGAAGTGGACGATGAACATCCGCCCGCTGTCCGTCAGCCTGTATATCCTCTTTCCGTCTCTCTCCACCTCCTCAATGAGGCCCTTCTCGATCAGCTCGGCGAGGTACCTCTTGAGCCTCTCGTAGGAGAGGTTCGCGCCGTAGAGAATCCGGGTGGGGCCTGCCTCTCCGCCCTCCTCCTGTATGACCCTCAGCATGTCGTAGCAGATCCTCATCTTGGACCTGTACCTCTGCCTGGCCGTCATGCTCCCACCCGGCTCACCCTGATCACCATCCAGAGCAGGCACGCGAACCCGAGCAGCCTCGTCACGTCCGCAGCGACCAGCTTCAGAGGTCCGCCGAAGACCAATAGCAAGTGGGCAGCAGCCAGCAGCGCGAAGCCCAGCGACACCAACCCCGCGAGCCTAGAATCTCCCTGGGCATAGCTGATCCCGGCCTTGATCGCGATCAACAAGGCCAGAGCGGCCAGCAGGCCCTCGGAGCGGAAGTCGTACTCGATCAGGGGGGGCACAAGGGGCGGGACGAGGGCGGCCTCCGTCGACGGGGGCCTCCTCATCGTCGAGAGGAATATCAGAGCGTAGGCGGCCAGCTCGGTGGCAAAGGCGATGGTGTAACCTAGCCTGACCAGGGGAAGCCTCCTGGCCGGCGGGACGGCCACTCCCGACAGGACGGCCAAGGCTATCCTGACCTTGACGGCCCCGTGAATCAACATGCCTACGCCCAGCACGGAGAACCCCAGGTTGAGGGAGATCATCCGGGAGTCGTCCAGGATCTTGTAGGCCTTCAGGGAGTAGTAAGCCACGAAGAGGGCTGTAAGCGCGCTGAAGAACTCGGTGAACGCGTCAAAAACGAAGAACGCGTGCAGCCCCAACCCAGACGCACCCGGCAAGTGGTCGGCTCTACAGTCTTCCTAATATCCCTTTTCCGCCACGCCCGGCCGCCGCGCGGCCAGTGTAAGGTGGGACCCGTCGCAGGCGACCCCGGGGGTGTTCATGTGGTGGAGCCCCTCTCTGCAGGTGGCGAAGGTCATCCCGAGCTCGAGGGCCTCCCTCCTCACGATCTCCATCAGCCGGACCCTCTCGGACCTCGGGAGGTACACGTAACCCCCAACCCTCTCTCCTCCACGGTATGCCGATCTCAGCGCCTCTGCGGCCTCGGGTAGGGCCTCAAGGAGGCGCTTCATGCTGTCGGGCCTGGCCTTGTAGGTGGAAGAGACGACGTGAGAGGCGCCGGCGCTCCTCGCCGACCTCAGGATCTCCCTGACATCCTCGGGGGAGTCGTTAACGCCCGGTATGATCGGGTCCAGCCTGAGCCCCACCGGGACTCCGGTCGCCGTAAGGTGTGCCATGGCCTCGAACCTGTCGCCCGGCGGGGGGGCCCCGGGCTCCAGCCTAGACGCCACGTCCTCTTTGGGCGTCGTAACGGTGAGCATGACCGCCGCTCGCCCACGGGAGAGAACGTCGGCGTCCCTGACCACCAGGCTTGACTTGGTCACCACGAGGACCCTAGCGCCGGCCCTGAGCAAGAGGTCTAGGGCCCGCCTCGTCAGCCCCAGCTCCCCCTCTGGGGGGGTGTAGGGGTCGGAGCTGAGGCTCATGGAGACGAGGGTGCCGGGCCTCAGGCGCTTAATGTCGGAGATCAGCCGGGCGATGAGGTCTCTCTTGGGCCTAGGGTTGAAGGCGTCCCTCACGTATGCCGTGATGTAGCAGTAGGCGCATCTGTGACCGCAGCCGGTGTAGGGGTTGAGCGTGAGCTGAGGCGGACAGGTGCACAGCGGGCTCTTCCAAGGGTCGAAGGGCCGAAGGACCCTCAACAATTGGCGAGATCGAGCCAGCCGTATTTAATACAGTTCTCGACCCT
>JAOZGN010000036.1 GCA_027491555.1 Thermoproteota archaeon | reverse complement strand
CGAGCAGGAGGTCCAGCTCGCCGTGGACGTTCAGCCTCTCGCTGTAGAGGGGAGGGCAGTCCACAGGCCTGAAGCCCCTGAGCCTCTCGTCCTTGAGGGGCCTGAGCCTCCTCCCCTCCATCCTCCTGAGCCGCTCGTGCTCCTCCCTCGAGGCCTCCTGCTGGGAGTCCATCACCGGCCTGAGGCCGAGCACGCGGCGGTAGTAGGGGATGAGCGGGCAGAACAGGTACTGCTTCACGTCTGTTGGGGTGATCGGCCTGACGGAGGGATCTCGACTCCCGGATCTCAACGCGTTGCTTTCTCTGCCACCCGAAATAACGCTCGCGCGGAGAAATTTCATGGTGCGGGCCCTTCGCGAAAAGATGCGTCGGTAGAGGTATATACCCCGACTGACGCGGCCGCCCAGGCTGAGTTATGCCCGCGGAGCCGGGTCAGCTTCCCATAGAGTCAATGGTGCACTCTCTGATCTCCCGCGCCCAGGACATGGGGTGGCACCGCAACCCCGCCAAGTGCGGACAGTTGGGGTTCCAGAGCCTGCTGGTTCACTCGGTCAACGCGGCCACGATCGGTCTGAGGCTTGCCGAGGTGGCCAAAGAGGCCGGCTCTCAGCTGAGCGAGCGCGACCTCAGGATCCTCTTCGGCGCCCTGGCCGTCCACGACTTCGCCAAGGCCCGCGGCTGGAGGTGCGGTGAGGAGGCGCCTAGAAATGCCCTGACGACTGGGGAGAGGAAATTGGCCCTAGAAATGCTCGAGTCGATCGGACTCAGCCAGGAGGAGGCTCGAGAGGCCCTAGAGCTCTCGCTTCAGTGCGAGAATCCAACATCCGGCGAGGACAGGGGGGCCATGTTGCGGAGCAGATCCTTCAAGAGGGATCTCGTCGACCTCTGCTCCCTCGCAGACGCGATAGCCAGCGTCAAGGATCTAAGAGGGGGCCTTGGTCTCACACAGGCCTCGCTGAACAGGGCCGAGCGGCTGGGCGTAAGGCTCACGTACCACAGGGTGAGCCTGGTCAGGGGCCTCACGACCCAGCTCCTGCACGCGGCCCTGAGGGAGTACCACGCCCAGAAGGGTTTCGTCCCGGTGGCCTACTTCCCGGACGGGGTAGTGTATGCTGCTCCAGGCTCCGCCACGCCGCCTGCCGAGGTGGACGGAGGCGAAGTCGTCAACCTAATGACCGGGCTCTTGTTCTCGTTCCTGGATTCGGCGGGCAGATCCCTCGCGGAGGCGGCGCTGGGCCAGCCCACCGCCGCGGCGGTCAAGGTGCCTGAGTTCACCCTTGTGGGGCCCAAGGTACTCACGCGCTTCTGGGAGATAGTCCAAGAGAGATCGGTAAGGCTCGGGGGGAACAAGGTCGAGAAGCACAAACCGCGCCTCGCAGAACTACTGCGAGAGAGGAGGCTGAAGCCTGAGCTGGCAACCGGTTTGGCGAGGCTAACGGGATCTCTCCAGTGGATGTTTATCCACCTGAGGTTCGTCTTGGAGGCCCTCAGTCGGGAAGAGAGGGGAGAGGTCCTCGACAGACTGACTGAGTTGCTCGGGGCCCCTCCTGACCTAACCGAGGAAGTTGCTGGGCTGGCCAACACCACTGAGACCGAGAAGGCGGTGGAAATATTATTCAGGCTCTTAGAGCAAGCCCAGACGATTAGGTCAATCGGTGAGATCTCCGACCTGGGTTCGGAGGAACTATTGGCCAGGATTCTCCAATCCACGAGGGACGCGATCGTAAACGCTCTCATGCCTCTGGCGGGGGAGGCATCCATCCTTGAGGAGTTCAACCAGCAGACGCGGTCTCTGCTCTCTGACATCGTGCATCCACCGGTCTCCGGGTTCGATCCGATCTCGGAGGCGAAGAGGAGGTTCGAGGCCTACCAGAAGGGGAAGGAGAAGCGCAACGCGGTCTGCGTCATATGCGGGGCGGAGGCCACCGTGAGGGGTGTGGCGTCCCTCCACGGAGAGGGGGTCGAGTCGTTCAACAACTTCCTGCCCGGTGGATCGGACATCGGGGGTGACAGGAAGGTCTTCCTCTGCAGCGCCTGCGACCTGGAGTCGAAGCTGAGGAGCGTCCTGCTGAGGGGCGCCGAGACCGTGATACTACTGATTCCACAGCTTCAGGCCTCTTGGGCAGTCTCCGAGGTCTGGTGGAACGCCGCTGCGGACTACCTTTCGACGCTCTCCGGGCTGGCGCCCCCCTACGACGTGGGCAGGCTCAGCGAGGTTCTCCTTCAGAAGGGGCCGGGGGCGTGGGATGATGTCTATAGGGGCCTCGCCAGACTTGTCGCAGCAGGCAGGAGGGGCGGGCCTGCAAGGCTGCTGGCGGAGATCCTGGCTGCCCGCTACTCAGACTTGTCGGCCCTCTCCTTCGCCTTTGGTAAGAGCTTCCAGACTTACGAGGAGGCCGCAAGGTGGGTACTCGAGAACGGAGCCTTGGACGAGCTGCCCGACGATGTCAAAGACGCTTTGAGGGAGGGAGGGGCGTCGAGGTGGGCCATCGGCTACGCCTCATCCAACTACCTAGTGGTCCTCACAGGCAGGGTCGGGGGAGACGAGCCCGAGACCGCGCGGCTCATAAGGGTGGGGTTCCTCGCCCTCCTTTTAGCCAGGGCCCTCTTCGCCACGGCCGTCATCCCCAGCATACCCCTTCAGGTCTTGGGCCCCGAACTGGTGCCCAAGGGATACGGGGAACTGCCCGGGAAGCTCCTGCTCCGGGAGATCTTGTGGGACACTCTGGGACTTGAGACGGGCTGGGTGCCGCTGGAGAGGGTGGACGAGGTGCTTGTGAGGCTGGCCGCCCTGATCAGGGCCGACTCCATCACGAGGATGTACCAGTTCGCGGGCGTCCCCTACGGCAGGGACAACCTAATCCAGCTGGCCAGGAGAGAGTCCGGGCAGGTTCTGGCGAGGGCCGCCGGCAACATGAAGGGCGACCACCTCAGGGAACTCGCGAGGTGCCTTAGAATCTGGTGGGAGGGCCTAGACCGTCAGCCCGGGGAGGGCTCAGCCTCGGGTGATCGGAACCTGGCTCTCGCGGGCGCTCATACCGCGAGTGGGGAGGTGTAGATCCACGTTGAGGGGTTTGATCCGGGTAGTTGAGACTGGGGAGAGGATCCCCAGAGACGAGCTCGAGGGGGCGATCTCGAAGGCGGTGAGGCTCTTCTCGGAGTATCTGGATGCCGACTACGTCCCGGAGAGGCCGGCCTGGACGATGCACAGCATGCTTGGGCCGATTGGAAAGCTCCTCTCCGTCTTGGAGACTGGGAGGGCCTACACGGAGGAGGAGCTGGTGGGCTTCACCGCGAGGGTTCACGAGCAGACCTCCAGGAAGGGGCTGACCACGCAGGCCCTGGACAGGATAAGATCGGGGATCCGGGAACTCCTCTCCATTAAGGATAGGGTCCCGAAGAGGGAGTGGCCCCGGGTGATCTCCTCGGTGAGGTATGGCGTGTATCAGAGGGCCTTGGAGGCCGCCCTGCAGAGGGCCGAGGCCAAGAGAGCCGAAGGGGAGAGGGGAGAGGAAGGCGGAGGTGAGTGAGTATGACATACCTGAGCGTCCTCAGCGGGTATTCAGATTACCTCGAGGACGAGGTGCCCCTCTACAGGAGCGCCAAGACCGTTCAGATACTCCTCATGAGGGAGACACACGACTACTCCATCTTCAGGACCGAGGAGACCAGGGAGCTCAACGCAGTCGCCCTGCCCATGTCTTCCGCCGACCCGACGGAGACCCTTAAGGTGGCCTTCCTCGCAAGCAAGCAGAAGGCGCCGGAGAGCAGGGCCTACATAACCCTCTTCAGGACCTACGCGGGGAGGCTCGGAGTCGAGTTGCCCCCCGAAGTTCAGCGGTGCGCGCTGAAAGACAGGCTCTGCATGCAGTGCCCCCGATGCGTACTGTTCGGCGCCGTCAGCACCGAGACGAGGAGGGGGGCGAGGTGGAACATCAAGCACAGAATCGAGTACTCGACCGCGTACAGCGTCGAGCCCTACGAGGAGATAATGGAGATCCTGACCTTCAACGCCGTCGACCCCATAACCCAGAGCACGGAGCAGGCCTTAGGCTCGACCCAAAACGTCCAGCCGCTGGCCCACTTCCCCAGCGTCGTCACGCTGAACTCGGTGACGGAGGCCGAGCTGATCTGGTACCTGAAGACCCTCCTAGCAACCAAGAGCTACGGCGCTGAGAGCCGGGTGAAGGGAGACGTGGTAAACCACGTGCTGGGCGTGGCCTTCGGCATGGAGGAGGTGATCACGTCCCTGGAGTACAGCTTGGAGATGGCTGCCACGAGGGAGGACTGGCTCTCGGGATCCGAGGACCCGGTGGAGCTGACGGAGCGCATACTGAGGAGCTACTCCGAGCACGCGGCCTTCCCATCGGCCGTCAAGGTGATGCCGGCTGATGAGGTCCGCAGTCTCGTAGAGGAGGTCAGGGGGTTTGAGCCAAGCGCGGAGTTCATCCGGGGCATGCTCAGGGCCTCACAGTCCCTCAAGGAGAAGGTGGAGGAGTACATGAGTTCGGCAGGGAGGGGAGGCAGGAGAGGGAGGAGATCTGGCGGAGGCCAGCAGCAGGGGGAGTGAGGCTTGTCCGTGGAGGGGGGGCAGCCTGGGAACTTTAGCGAGGTCTACGTTGTCCTGATGGAGCTACACGACTTCATGGCCTTCGCCAGCAGGGAGATCTCCGGCGTGGCCGTGACGGCCCCCCTCATCCACAACTCCGCGCTCAACTACGCGGTGAACCCTACCGCGGGGATACACAGGGTCTCCTCCGACGACAGGCCGCACTACCTCGAGGACTTCCGGAGGGTGTCGGTGTACGCCACCCCGGCTACCCTCTTGGGGGCGGTGGCCGGGTCTGGCCTGGCGGACGCGGAGCCGGTGAGGATAACCTACAACGCTGTGAACACGGTCCTACAGGTCACGGAGGAGTTCCGGCTGGTGGCCGGCAAGGTCGCCAAGAGGAAGGTCGTCCTGCCGAGGATGGGCGCATACGTATCCTACCCCCCGCGCACCCTGTACAGGTTCTTCGCTCTCGGGGGTAGGCCGCCGTCGATCGTCAGGGTTGGCAAGAAGGGGGCTCAGGCCAGACTCATGGCCGTGAAGGCGAGCGAGGTCAGGGTGGTCAGGGGGAGGCATCGTCCGGACCACCCGGTCAACCCGCTGGACCTCCCGGGGGAGACGAGGATTCTCTCCGGCGCCCTCGAGGCCATCCCGCCGTGGCCGCTCCTGACCAACGCCGAGCTGGACGGACCCCACCTGGAAGTGAGGGCGGCGGATCCCCTGTCGGGGAGGCCTCAGAGATTCACCGTTGCGATGCCAAACCCTGAGGTGTACCGGAGCGTTAGGCTCGGGTGAGGGGGGAGCCAACCTGATACCGGGAACCGAGCCCCTCGGGCCCTCCACCCTCGTATCGGGGGTCGCGGTCAGGTCGTCGGAGGAGAGGAGAGGGTCGCTCAGGCTACGCAGGTTTCAGTTGGAGGTGGAGCAGGCAGCCCTAGACGGCGGGCTGGTAACCGTTGACGCGCCGACGGGATCAGGGAAGACGCTGGCCGCCCTCCTGGCCGCCTGGCGGGCCGGGCCAGGAGAGGGCAGGTTCGCCATCTTCGTATATCCGACCAACCAGCTCGTCGAGGACCAGGCGAGTTCCCTCTCGTCGCTGGTGACCAGGGCCGGACTCTCATCAGACGGCGGAGTCGTGAAGACGGTGACGTCCGAGTCCCTGGAGAGGGAGGCGAGGGCCAGGGGGCTCAAGAGTCACGGGCTGACGCTTCTCTCCATCCTCCAGGAGATGAAGGGTGGGATCCTCCTAACCAACCCGGAGATGCTGCTCGTCCTGCTGAAGGGCGTTCCCAGGCTGGCCCGCCACGAAGCCGTGTTCAAAGAGATCTTCTCCTCTCTGGGGGCCATAGTGGTGGACGAGGTCCACCTCTACTACGGGTTCTCCCTGGCCAACCTCACACACGCCCTCCACCTCCTCAGGAGAAAGGTCGACCTGGTTCTGGCCATGAGCGCAACTCCGTCCGGACTCAGGGAGATCGGGGAGGTCTTCACGGCGGCGGGGATCAGGTGGGTGCACGTCAGGGCCGAGAGGAGGGACTGGTGGGGGGAGGAAGGTGAGCTCCACGAGAACGTTCTATGGGATCCGGTGAGGATGCCTGGAGAGCTGGAGGTGATCCCGGGCAGCGGTAGAGTCCTGTGGGGGGAGGAAGACCTCGGGAAGATGGAAAAACTCTGCGTCAGGGCCTACGAGGCCCTGAAAGATCGGCCGCTGCCGGAAGGCGCCGTCAGGCTCTTGGTCCTGGTGAACTCGGTGGTCTTCGCGGAGTCCCTGGCCAGGCGGCTGGAGGACGCCCTCGGAGTTGAGGTCTCCAGGGTTCACGGCCTCGTCCCTCCAGGGCAGAGGGGAACCGGTGGCGAGGTCGTGGTGGGGACCCGGGCTGCTGACGTAGGCGTGGACTTCCACGCGCTTGGAGTCGTGTTCGAAGCCTCAGACGCCCCCACGTTCATACAGAGGCTTGGCAGAGGGTGCAGGAGGGAGTCGGGTCCGGCCTGGGCCGTTATCTCACAGGGAACCGCCCAGGCGCTGACCTCTAGGCTGGGCGCGAGGACCCCCTACTCCTCGCTGACCGAGGTCGTGAGCGAGCTCATGTCCACCCCCCGGGTCTACGGCGAGTTCCTCAGGAGCGGGTGGGCGGCGCTCACCTACGCCTCGACCCTCCTCGCCCTGCTGGGCCCGACTCCCGCGGGCGTCCAGAGGATGCCCGGAGTTGGGGAGAGCAGGTGGGAGAGGCTTCAACACATGGCCGAGGAGCTGGGGCTGCCGCCGCAGGTCGGGAACGCCCTCGGGCCGGCCGACGCGGTGAACTCCGCCGAAAAACTGTCCAGGCTCGCGGCGCTCTACCAGCCGTACGTCGACGCCCTCATCCCCTCCCTGATGAGGGGAGCCTCGCTCTCATTCCGTGCCCTGTTCCGGACGAGTTCGAGCGCGGCGGAGTGGAGGGTCTCCGTCACGGACCTATGGAAGCTCCTATTCAGGGTTGAGGAGCGGGACGACGGGCCCCTAGTGATCGTAGAGGACATTCGCCCAGTGGGCAAGCCTGTGAGGGTCAGGCTGACACGGGGAGAGCTTGACACCCTTCTCGTCCTAAGGTCCGGCGAGAACGGGAACTTCGCCGTTGAAGCCGCCGATCCCAGGCTGGCGAGGGGGGTGCGCAGACTCCTGACGGGACAGCTTGGTCTAATGACCAACAGCAGGTCCGACTGGAGGTTCCAGGCCCTCCCTTCATCAATGCTCGGGAAATGTGAGAGATGCGAGCTGGTTCTCGGCCCAGACGCCATGGTGAAAGCGTTCCTCGTGAGCAAGGATCCCTTGGATGGCTTCTCGGGGGCAACGGGAGGGGACCGTCGGTGAAAGTATGGGGGGCAACCGAAATTACGGAAGTCACCGCGGGCGCCGCGGTGCCGATAAGGCTGGAGCTGACGCTGGAGGGGGACTTCAGGGGCTACGCCCTCGGGCCGGAGTTCAGGGGTGCCGCGGAGGAGCTCCTGTCACGCGCCGGCATCGAGCTGAGCGGTCACGCAGATCTCAACGACCCGGACGGGGACCCCACTCCGGACTCCATCGCCCTCTACAGGAGCTCGGGGAGGTGGACCCTCTCCTACGCGTCTCTGGTCGCCGACCCGACCGACCTGCCGGCGGTCTACGAGCTCTACGGCCGCGAGCTGAGGCTCGGCGGCTCTGGGCTCAGGGTCGTCGCCGTCCACGGGAGGGTAGTCGACAGGGACGCCCTGGCGCCCGCCGCGAGGGTCCGGATCAGGTTCGCCACCCCCGCGGTCCTCGGGGGGAGCCCGGCTCACCTCCCTCCCCTCCGCTCGGCCCTCGAGTCGGCGGCCGAGATATGGAGGAGGTGGCTCGGCGTGGAGCTGAGGGTCCCCTCTAAGGTGAGGGTGGTCAGGGCCAGGCTCAGGGTGGCGAGGGGCAGGTGGGGCTCTGGGCTCGTTGGGTGGGCCGAGCTCGAGCAGGAGGACGGAGAGACGCTGGGCGCGCTGGCCCAGGCTGCGGAGTTCTCCGGCGTCGGCGCCTGGAGGGGGCTTGGGTTCGGCGCCGTGGAGGTTGAACTCCTCTAAGGGCTAGAGGGAGCCCGTATAGCTGCAGGGAGGGTTACGGAACGCGCTGGCCTCGGGGATCCACATAGGCTATCTCGAGGCGACCTGGGTGCGGATTATTTGTCTTATGCGGCTAGGCGGCAGGGTTGAAAGCCAGACTGCTTTTTAGGGGAGAGTACGGATCTGAATCCCTAGAAGATGTGCACATAGATTTCAGGAGATCCCAAACAACTGAAATACAACCCCCTGGGCAATGGGAGTAATGAATTCTTATAAGACAAGAGCGGCAGGGGCTCAGGAGTCCCCGCGGGGGAGTTTTTCACGAGATTTTTCTTTCTTGCAAAACTGAGGGATAGTGGCTTTAATATTACAAACGAGCTAAGAAACAGCTCAGCTCTTGGGTGGGTGACGGATGACTCCTTCTGACACCCGCGTTTCTATCGGGAGTGGGTATCCTGTGAAGGACCTCTTAGATTTGGCCGTGAAGATAGCCTCTAACAGGGGAATGACGAAAATCGCCGCAATAAACAACCTCCTAGAGGTGCTCGAATCCGAGAGCAGCGGAGAGGATGCCGTGGCCCTGACGGCCGCGTTCGTGCTTCGGCAGGCCGGAAGGAGAGTCATCGACCAGAGAATGGCTCAAATGATCGCTGAGGAACTCATGAAAATATTCACGAACTCAGAGCTAGATCCCTTGGCTAAGAAGGAAGCCGCGCGTAAGCTTCTGGGCCTGGTTAAGTGGGTGACTGAGACCGCAGACGGCTTTAGGGTGAATCTGGCCAACGTGAGGAGCTTCGAGGAGTTCGTAAACCTCCTGTCCAGGAGGTGATCCCTTGGGCAGCTTCTACCCGTACTTCGATAGGATCGAGAAGTTGTACGTCTTGGAGGGAATCGCCGAGAACGAGTCTCCCCTGCGAGTGGGTACCGGCGGAGATAGCGCCCTTGGGCAGGTGGATAACCCAGTTCTCACCTTATCCTTTAGGGGCAGGAGCGTTCCGATAATTCCCGGATCGTCTTGGAAGGGTGCCCTCCGCGCAGAGGCGGAGCGATTCGTCCGGTCGACCCCAAACATAGGTTCAGAGAGGGGCTGGGACAGCTGGAGGAGCTGCGACATCTTTGAGGTTACCGACGATTCCAGCAGGAGGAAGGCGGAGGAGGAGAATCCTTGCGTCGTCTGCTCGTTGTTCGGAAATACCGGATTGTCAAGCCACCTTAGGTTCTTTGACTCTACTCCAATCGAGGGCACCTACTCCTTGGAGACCATCGCGAGGGTGGCCATCGAGCGGTCTATAGGAGGGCAGAGCCCTGGAAGACTCTTCAAGGTTCAAGTGATCTCCCCAGGGGCTCGGTGGAACTTCAGACTCACGATCATCAATGTCGACTTGGAGTCAGAAAAGGACCCGACCTCATACCTCGCGAGGTACGTCGTGCAGAAGCTGTTCACCGGACTTCAGCTTGGAGGCGGAAAGTCCGTCGGGTACGGGCTGATCAGGCTCTTGAGAGACGAGACTTCTCTCAAGGTGGTGGAAACCACAGATAGCGGGCTCCAGAAGAGGATTCTTGACGTTGAAACCATCAAGGGGCCAGAGGTGATGATCTGATGTCGGCTGAGAAGTTTCCGATTTGGATATCCCACTCGATACACGTTAGGACATTCACGATCTCTGGGAAAGTGACGCTCAAGGAGCCCCTCAGAGTGGGCGCCGGCAGGGGCGAGGGACTCTCTTCTCTCTCCGATCTCCCCGTCCTAAAGCTCAAGGTGAGGGATGCCGAGCTGCCAGTGATCCCAGGCTCCTCTTGGAAGGGGGTCCTGAGGTCTCATGTGGAGACCCTCCTGAGGCTGCTGAACCACGGGGTCTGCGGAGGAGTTCCCGGGGATACGTGTGCCGAGAGAGGTCACCCAAGTCCCCTAGAGAGGATGGACAGACTCCTCAGGAGGCCGTCTGAGCAGAGCAGACGCGAGGTGCTCTCGATGATCTGGCGTGAGTACTGCCTCGCGTGCAAGATGTTTGGGGCTCCCAGCTACATGGCAAATGTTGCAGTTGATGACTCCTACCCCCTTGAGTCTGGTGACGGCAGTTACCTCTACTCGCTTGGGGTGAAGCCGGGCATCGCGATAGACAGGAGAAGTGGCGCCGTGAGAAGGGGGGCCTTCTATCAAGTCGAGTTCGTAGAGCCGGGGAGCGTCTTCAGCTTCCGTCTCACGGCAAGGAACCTCCCGAACTATCTCCTTGGCCTCCTGGCGTGGGCATTGCTCGACCTCTCCGAGGGCATGGTAAGGATCGGGGGCTTCAAGAGCCGGGGCTTCGGGCGAGTCGAGCTCTCCGACCTCACTCACTTCGTGACCCCGAGAGCATTCGATAGGGAAGAGGGTGGTCAAAGAGCGCTCAAGGGATTCACAGACGACCAGAAGCCTTGGTACGATCCCGCTGACAGGGATGTGAGCTACAACGGCTCAACCCTGGATCTGTTGGAGAGCCTGAAGGACCTCGCTATAGACAGGCTTGGGGGTGTGAGGGTTGGCGTCGAGGGTTAGGGTTCTCAGAGCTCCAATAAAGCCCAGAAACTCGCTCGACGGGCTGACGGGCATCATGGTGTACGAGGCAGAGGTGAAGGCGCCTATCCACGTCGGCGGTCCGGTCCCTGTTCAGATGGTCCCTGAGAGCGTCAGACGAAACTTCTTGAATCGTTTGAGAGGGACTCGCGATGCTCGCGAGGCGGTCAAGGTAATTGAAGGGCACCTAGACAAGCTCTTCCCTCGATCCGCGGGTAGAGGCCAGGCTGGTCAGATCTTCAGGCTCAGCGGGAGCCCAACCATCCCAGGAACCAGCCTCAAGGGGATCGTTAGATCCAGAGTGGAGTTCATGCTGAGGGCCGACGAGCGCGGAGAGGTTCCCTCCTGCTTCTCCGTCGTGAACGGGCGTCCATTCGTGGCACGGAGGGGGCAGCATGGTTGGCGTCACCAGATGGTGTATCCAGCCTCCTTGGAGGATAGGGGACCTTCCTGCAACGCGATCAGGTTCAACACGGTTTGCGATGTCTGCAACATCTTCGGCGCCCCCGGCCTGGCCTCGAGGGTGTACTTCGGTCCGTTGATCTTTGATACCACCATTGAGACCGTTAGAACCCAAGAGGGCGTCTACGAGTTCATTCCAAGGGGAGCCAGGGCCGTCGGTTGGCTGACCTTCAGAGGGCTAGATCCCCAGGAACTCGGTCTCGTCATGCTCGGCATGGGGATCGGGGATGGCCCGATACTCGTAGGCAGGTGGAGGTACAGAGGAGTAATGGGAAAGCGCGTGGGACGCCTCAGCGTGGCAGTCAACAGGTGGAAGTTCCACGAGGCCTCCTCCCGGGCCCTGAGCCAGCTTGGGGTTTTGGTCAGCGATGTCCAGGAGGTCGCCAGAGTTCTCATTGAGAGAGCTCGCGAGGCGTACAGGAGGTGGCTGAAGGAGGTGAGGGAGGATGAAGTCCTCGAGAGCATCGAGTGATAGGAGGCTCGTGATCCAAGTCTCCGCCGACCTAACGCAGGTCGTCTGCCTTGAAGGGGATGGAGAAGTCAGGGCGCTGACCCCC
This sequence comes from Thermoproteota archaeon, assembly GCA_027491555.1. Next base: position 10,500 of record JAOZGN010000036.1, on the reverse strand, counting down.
AAGCCGGAGGACTTCAGGCCAGTCCAGGAGATTGCAGTAACCTTGAGAGAGGTCTCCATCGAGGGTGAGCCGCTCCGCGGGTGTCTCCAGTGGATTACAGACCCTGGGCTCAGGCTGCACCCTACCCTGGCCAGCGTCTCGGGATCCAAGACTGTGAAGAGCCTGTTGGGAGGGGAGTGAGCGTTGGCCAGCGGATTCACGATACTGAAGGGCTGTCCCATTCCCCTGAGGGAGCCAGGTGGCGGAGTCCGCTTCAGCGTCGAGGCTCCGGTCGAGGAGTTCCGCGAATACCTCTTAAGCATGCGAGAGTTCCTCGTCGCTGCCCTTAGGCTGGCGGGGGAGCCGAAGGGAGAGACCCGCCTTGAACTCCTGGCGGACCTGGTGGCCATCTATCTCAAGGCCCCGCTCCTACTGGAGCCCATACCAGGACTCTCGCTGTCACCCTTCAAGGCCTACGTGACCTGGAGGATCCTGTCAGTCAACCCGGCAATCCTCGCGACGCTCTCAGGTTCACTCTATGATGTGACGAGTGGTCTCTACGGCGCGTTGGAAGATCCTGAGCTGAGGCGCCTCCTCGAGAAACTCGAGTCCGCCGCAAGAGGGGCCGAGAGGATCTTCGTCTCCATCCCAGCGGACACCCGCCCTGGGTACAACTGCAGCAGCCTCCTGATACACCTGCTGACGGTCTCCGCACTCGCGTGGGCCGCTGGAGTTCAGAGGGGTTTGGGGAGCAGGAGGGATCTCGCAATACTGAGGCTCGCCGCCTTGCTCCACGATGTTGGAAAGCCTATTGAGCCGAGGCGCCACAGCAGAGCGGGGGTCGATATCACGTCAGACCTGCTGAAGGGCCTCATCCCGGCCGAGGATATGGAGAGAGTGAAGCGGTTGATCGAACTGCACCACGCGCCGGAGAGCGATACTAGGCTCGATCGAGAGCTGAGACCTCTCGTGACGGCCATAAGGGATGCGGACAGGGCATCTGCAGCCATCGATAGGCTGGATGCGGTCGTCGAGGAAGCGGCCACTCCAATAATAGCCAAGGCCCTCAGGAAGAGTCGCGATGAGGTCTTCGACTCTCTCTACCGCAGAGGCGGACCTGAGGCTTGGACCCTGTGGGAGACAGTCCCACCGGACGTAATTAGGGAGGCCACGGAGGCCTGCGCCCAGAGACTCGCAGAACCACTTCCACTCACGCCTGAGGGTAGGCCCAACCCCCTCTCTCACGTGCACTTCTTGCTCTTGGACGTGGCGGGCATTCAGGAGTTCGTTTGGGAGTCTGAGAAGCTGTCAGTGGTGTCCGCCTCCAGCTACATAGTGGACCTCGCGGTTTCGTTCAACGCCCTCAGGTTCCTCCAAGCTGAGATTCTGAGAAAGAGGAATGTCTGGTTCCCGGCCGAGGGGTTCCTCTACTCGGCCGGAGGGAATATCCTCGCCGCGGTACCCGAGGACCTAGCCGAGGATGTCGAGGAGATTCTAAGGAAGGCGTTCTCGTCGGAGGGGCTAGGGGACCTCGGGAGCCTAGAGGTGCGAATAGTGAGAACCTCCTTCGAGCCAGACTACAGGAGCGTCCACTCAAAGCTCGAGGACAAGCTCCTCAAGGAGAAGCTCTCCGTGAGTGACTACCCAAAGGACGGGCTGACTGGTCTGGAGAAGCCCTGCGAGTTCTGCGGCAAGAGAGCAGCAACAGAGCAGTACGAGGTTGGTGACGAGGTGAGGGATGTCTGCAAGGTCTGCCTCGCGAGGTTTCGCTTCTTCGTGGAGCTTGGACACCTCAAGGGGAAGTGGACCAGCGCGAAGCCCCACCCAGGGAGGAGGGACCTGACCATAGAGCAGGTCTTTGGAGGCCTGCGCTGGGACGGAGAACTCTATCAGAGCGGAAGGGGGGTCTCAGTCAGGGTCTGCGACAGGATCCTAGAAATAATCGCTGGGCATGACCCAGAGGAGTTCAAGGAGAGAAACGGGGAGCCAGTCCGTCGACTCAACCTGGCTCTCCTGAAAATCGACGGCAACCTCATGGGCGCCTTCATGGCCAAATCATTCAGCATCAGCGACGCACTTGAGAGGAGCGCGAGGATAGACCTCGCCCTGAAGAAGGCATTCAGGAGGGCATTCGAGAGGTACGTGGTCAGGGGTGTGATGTCCGCCAGGAACGAAGGAGCGGGTGATTTCATCCCCTACAGGGAGGCGGCCAGGCTCCTCCTGGGCCTCCAGTACATGGGAGGGGACGACTGCCTAATATTCGCCCCCTCGTGGGCAGCCCTCCCGCTCGCGACAACGCTCATCCTCGAGTTCGCGAGGGAGATGGGGCACCACTTCGACTCAAAGAGCTGCAGATCATACGGGGCCACCCTGAGCGTGGGGATATTAGTCGCCCCCGTGAAGCAGAACGTGTGGATGCTCCTGTCCGCGGTGGACAGACTCCTGGAGGTAGCAAAGTCCGTGGGGAGGCTACCGTGCTACGACGGGGCCCTTGCCTTCGATGTGGTCGAGAGGGGCGCGCTCACGGGCGGCGTCGTGGAGACTAGGCTCGAGGAGGCCGTCGGTCTCGGGCTCTCTGGGCAGCCATGGGTCCTCAGTCTGAGGGAACTCCCCGAGAAGCTGGAGTGCGATGTCATGAGATCCCTGAGGCGCAGCGGACCACAGTCCCAGGTCGACCACGAGGTTAGGAGAAACGGGTTGAGGCTCTTGGAGTTCACTCTTGGGATCAGCCTGAGCGACTCATCGGACTCCGGGCTGGAGTCCTTCTTGGAGAGCGCCTTCAAGTCGGCCTATGAGGTGTTTCAAGTAGAGAAATCCGGCGAGGGTGCGAGCAGGGCCAAGTTGATCAGGGATGTCCTGAGAGAGATTCAGGAGGCTCCAGGACTCTTCTCGCTCAGTCCAGGCGACGATGGCTACCTCCAGCTCGTCAGACTGTACCTGGTCAGGCAGATCTCACGTGAGGAGGACGAGGAGAGGAGGAGGCTAATGCGAGGGCTGTTCTCAGTACTCTCAGAATGGTTCAAGCCCGCGCCTCTCGACGATCTGAGCAAGGCGTGCAAGATCCTCATGGGAGGTGCTGGGTGATGTGGAGGGTCCAAGTCACTCTGCGTAACCTCACTCTGCTCACGGTGGGTGCCTCCTACTCGGTCTCTGGAACGACCGATGTGGCCACACTCAGGTTTGACGGGAGGGTCGTCATACCGGGCACCTCATTCAAGGGGGCGCTCAGGACGGCTGCCCACATGGCCGCGCCCGCCGTGGGGATGAGATCTTGCGGAGAGATCGAGCCGGAGGCGATCTTGAGGGCCCACGCAGAGAGTGGGGTCTGCGACGTCTGCAGGATCTTTGGCATACCTGGGCACCCACTCCGGTCAGCCTCCGCCATAAGGGTCACAGACCTGATCCCGACGACCGACGTGCCGGTGGTGACGCTAACCAGGACCTCAATCGACCCGAGGAGGGGCCGCGTGCAGGAGGGGAAGCTGTTCACCATCGAGGTAGTTCCGCTCTGTACTACATTCGAGGGAGAGATCCTCGTGAGGGAAGCCGATCACCTGAAGCTGATTCTCGCAGCCCTAGACTCCCTCAGGCTGGTGGGAATCGGCAAGGGCGCCTTAGTCGACCTAAAGGTCTCGATCTCACCCGAACCGAACGAGAGTGAGTTGGGAGAAGTTGGAATGCCCCTCCTGAACTCCCTTAGGGATTGGAGGTGGGATCTTTGCGAGTGGTTCTAGTTGAGCTGAGCCTTGAGTCTCCGACCCTCGTCTCCGCTCGAGCCGGGAAGTACGGCTTCTCCGCCGTGCCCTGGTGGATCCCTGGCTCAACACTCCGGGGCGCCCTGCTCTCCGGAGCCGTCGAATTCGGGTACTTGGGCAGAGAGGACGCGGCCCGCGAGGCCTCAGAGCCGACCTGCGTCGTCCACCCCGCCTACCCGGTGGCGGACGGCAAGACCTCGAGACCCGCGACCCCCTTTGTCTACCGCTGCAAGGCGGAGGGAAGGCTTGTCGACATCTTAGGCCGCGACGGCGTCAAGAACCTCACGCAAGCTCGGAGCGTGGGAGAGATGCTCCAGCCAGTCATTGAACAGAGACCCGAGTCTCTCTGCAGCATCATGAGGGACATACCGGGCAGCGCCAAGCTGGCGGCAGGCACTCCCGTGCTTCCGAACCCCGATGGATCGGTGAGACCAGTCGATGTGAGGAGGGACATCCTGACATCGGTCGGGGTGAGCAAAAGGAGGAGGTCCGCCGAGAAGGGGATGCTCTATAGCTATGAGGTTCTCCTGCCAGGTCAGGCCTTTAGGTTCCTCGCCACTTGTCGAGACGAGGTTGTGGACTACCTGAAGGGGGAGAGGTTGCTCTACGTGGGTAGGGGAGTGAGCAGGGGTTTCGGCAGATGCGCGGCGGTGGTCCTGAGGGAGATGGACATGGAGGTAGCGAAGTCGAAGCTGGCGGCTGAGGTGGCGGAGTGGGTGGCCTACTCAGGTGGGGTCTCGAGGCTGGCGGCCTACGCGAGGTCTCCCGCCGCCAGGTGGGAGGTCTGGTCCCTTTCCTCCCCAGTTCCAGGGAGGATGGACACGCAAAGGCTCGGGCTGGACGGCGTCAGCGTGAGGGTAGCCAGGGGCGAGGACGGCCGCCCACTCGTCGTCGGAGGGCGCGGCACATTCAGGTCCTTCTCCCTCCTCACGGGGATGCCAAGGCCGGAACTCGCCTGCTGCCGTGTGGGAAGCGTGATGGTGCTGGAGACTGATGCCGACGGGGATACCCTGGCGAGAGCGATGGCGGTAGCCTCAATCCTGGGCTGGGACTCCCTAGCCCACGTTGGACTAAACGTGATTCATCCCCTAGGGTGGTGGTACGATGACCCCCTCTACGGTTGATGGTGTAGAGGTCTACAGGTTTCGGCTGACCCTAGAGACCCCCCTGTCCGTGGGAGTGGGCGGGAGGGGGTTCGTCAGGGAGATGCTCAGGGTCCCCATCTCTACCCAGACGGGCGTAATCAGGGTGCCTATAATCCCCGCCACGACAATCAAGGGCGCCCTCAGGGGGATGGCTGAATCCCTGGGTCGCTCCATTGGGATGAAGTCCCGGGACAGGGGAGATATCTGGCTGGAACTGATGGCAGCCCACGAGCGGGAAGGAGGGCTGATCAGACACGACTTGATGGAGCCCGTCCTAAGGGAGATCAAGAGTCGGCTCCCCAGCGAGGGCTTCACCGACAGAGACGTGGAGGCCGTGAACGGCGAGTTTCCCTCGCTCATCTGCCCGATATGCAGGCTCTTTGGGGCTCCAGGTCTGGCAGGGGCTCTCAGGCTCTCTGACGCCATCCCGACCACTCTCGAACTTCCGACAGCCTCGGTGACCCGCGTCGCCTTGGATAGGAGGAAGCTGAAGGCGGCGGAGCGTAGGCTATTCACCGAGGAGGTTCTCCTACCCGGGCACGAGTTCCGGGGAATCATCGTGCTGGATCAGCGCGGATTCGTTGGCACAGAAACGGCAAGACGCGTGAAGTGGCTCTTTGAACTCACGCTGCAGGCCGCAAGGGAGATGGGATTCCAGCTCGGCGGGGGCAGATCTGTAGGGAGGGGTCTCGTGAGGATCGAGCTGGAGAGTGAGGTTGAGTGAGGGAGATCTTGGGTCTGCTGAAGCTCTTGGTGGGGGATGAGAGGTTAAGTGAATTCCAAAGGGAGGTCTTTCCGGACATAGGATTCCAGTCAATACACTCCATACTGACCGACGGCCTACTCAGAGAGTTTAGGGATCTCGCTCGTTCAATTCTTGGTAGAGAATTCGAGGTGAAGAGAATAACATCAGAAGGACATGAAGCAGGAACTAACTATCGGATAGGTCTAATCGAAGTTTTTTTGAATAATTATTTCAGATATGACAGGTACAGCTCAGAAGCAGATGAGAAGTCAAAGGATGAAGCTAATAAAACGTGGGTATATCTCGGGTATCTAGGTTTTAGTGAGGAGAGTCTTGCAGAAGTTCTCGCTAGGTTCCTGTACGTGTATGCCTCCTACACTCTTGAAGAACTCGGGCACCTAGTGGTAGGCGAGATTCCGGAAAATCGAAAGGCAGCTCAGATTGAGAGATTACTAAGCTTAATAAATACGATCACAGAAAACGTGGTTGCTGGTCTCTCCGATCACTCCTCAGATTATTTCATTCAATACTCTTTGGAAAGGTTCGTAACAGCCTCTAGGCTTGCTGAGGGGATTCTCAAGGTTGAGCAGTGGGCGGACAGTCGCCATGGCGAAGGAGCGAGCCTTAGGTTTAGGCCATTTTACTCCAAGCATTTTTATGATGACTATAACTACGGGCCAGAAATAGAACTTTTTACCCTAATCGAGCTCATGTATCCCTCATTGAAGGATGACGGGAGAGCACAATCTCTGAGGAAAACCTTCGAACAAACAAATATACTTAACATTCTTGAAAAAGTGATAAGAAAATTTAGCAACAAAAACTATCGTAGAAAGTATATAAGAAAGCTTAAGAATAAGCCCTCCAACTTTGCAGAAGGCAAAGGAAACTGGTTGCGCGAACTAAAGCTTGGACTTCCTCAACTCCCAGAGCTTAATGAGTACTTAGACCTGCTTCCCTCCTCTCTCCTCAGGAGACTCGACAAACTGACACGAATATGGGGCGGCTTGATGAGTATAGCTGGAAACTATCTGAACGAGTTCTGGTGGGGTTTCCTGATAAACCACTACTTGGGTGAGAAGAAGATCTTTGAGATAGCCGCTTTAAACGCGTTACTTTATGATGGTATACCCACAACTCCCGCACTAGAGATTACCTTTCACACGCCGAAGGGCGGCTCTGATAGCAGGATTGACCAAGAAGTGGACGGCATAGCCTATGTAGACGGGGATGCGCTCGAGAGGGCGCTTGGCTGCCTAACCCGGTCTCAAATACATAGACTCAATAAACGACCATTGATCTGTTTGGTGGAGATCACCACGAGATCTGGTAAGAGGAATCTTAAGGGAAAATTGGGGAGGCTGATGGAGTTTCTAACAAAAGTTCCTGAAGAGTTTGCTGAGGATATGGCTGTTATGTTCATATACCCTCTCGGGAGGCACCCTAACATAGTGGAGGAATTCCTTTTGGATTATGGCCATTCTTTGGACCATCAGATCATTTTTAAGGCCGATTTACATAAATTCTTTTTCAGAGAGGAAAGGACAAAGTTATACAGGAAGATGCTTGAAAAAAGGATAAACCAACAGGCCAGTTCTGATGATAGCGTACCTAATTTGACTTCAAGCCCATAGCGAGAGTTCAGAGGCTGAGCATCCGCCTAATGGCCCTCCCCACGGCCTCGCCCAGCTCGGTCGGCACGATCCTCCCTCTCTCGAGGATGCTCACCAGGCCTGCGGCGTCTAGGGCGACCGCCAGCCCGCCCCCGACCTCGCGCCTCCAGCCTCCCTCTGAGAGCACCCTCGCCACAGCCTGCGCGACATCGGGCGGGTACGGAATTACTGGCAGCCTGACCACCCTGTACTCAGATGGCGGAGGCCAGAACACCGGATCAAGCTCCTCCATTTTCTCCTCGTAGGCTGCCACAGGGTCTGGGGAGCCTGCCACCTCCCTCATGATCTCCCTCACCGCCTCTAGGCGGCTGCTAGCCACTCTGATGTGGGGCACCACTACGTGGTAGACCCCCTCCGCTAGGAGGAAGGGTGCGAGTGCGGTGAGGGCCACGGTCATGGACTTCCTGCCCCCAGAGACCAGCAGTCGGAGGGGCCACCTCCCCTGAGCGGCCGACAGTACGCTGGCGGTCTCCGCTAGGAACTCCCTCATCCCCTCCTGGGAGTCCACATCGTCCACCCTCACGACGCCGTCCATGACCCCGATGGACGGGTACCTCAGCCTGATGGCGGCGACTAGGACCCTGAACCCCACATCAACCTGTGGATCGGCGGTCCTTATCACGAGGACCTCCTCAGGTGGCTCTCCCTTCCTAACGAGATGCTCGACGAACTCCGTTATCACGGGCGGACTCAGCCCAAGCGGGGCTATCACCACGCCCCTAGGTCTGCCTCCGAGCGATCCCACAACCCGGAGTGAGGTCGACCTGCCTTAAGGTTTCGCTCGTGATCGGCCAGAAGGGGATCCAAGCTCGATCCCCGGGACGGGTGACCCCGCAGATTTAATTTGATCTAGAGCTGACCTCCGCGATCTGCACTTGGAGGGAGCCCGTTGAACCTTCACGCTGTCCCCACACGCGCCTCGACGCTCGCCGAGCAGGTCGCGCGCGTATATAGGGCTTAATCTTTTGGAATCATAGGTCAGGTTAAAACAGTTAGTGGTAGCCTCATGAAATCGGCAAATGGCCTAGACATCAGGCACGCCGTAGTCGACCTCGATGACGAGAGATGGGTTCAGAGGAGAGAGTTCAGATGAGTTCAGAGGGAAAAACAGAGGACTGGATTCCCATTGGGCCGAACTACCAAGGCGCCTCTAAATTTCACCCAACTGAGTTCTCGTGAGATAAACCGCGAGAACCGTTAAGTCTGGAGGTGCAGACATTACGCGAAGGTGCCTCTCAAGGATGTCCCCTCTCACGCTCACTATGGATAGTCAAATCACGGGAGAAGAGAGATCGGAGGACTTGAGACTGGCGGTCCTAACTCTAACGCGAGTCGCTGTGCTCAGTAGGCCACCCAGGTTCGCAGAGGCGAAGGGCGGTCCAGCCTTCCTCAAGAAGGCCACCAAAGGCGCCCAAAGTAAGTTGAAGGCCCTTGGGATGGCGCCCACCCTATCCAGGGTCTTCGCGATAGAGAAGCCGGAGTTCAACCTTTCGCCGGCCGGCCTGAGGATCCTGAACCGGCCGGAGATCAGGGTCTCTGTCTACGGCTTTGGTCTCGCCTCCGCGCGGCTCCACCTCGTCGCCAAGCCGGTGGGCGATCTGCGGGATTTCGCCCGGGCTTGGTCAGAGATCGCCAGGTCCCTTCGCCGGAGGCTTGACGATTGTCTCGAGGCCGAATCCCTTCGAAGGGCCTTCAAGGGAGGCGTCGCGCCAAGGGTCGACCTTGACAAGGTCGAGACCCTCTCGAAGTCTAAGAGGTTCGCGTTCGTACACGTGATCAGGGGAGGCCCTCTGGATGGCCTCCCCGTGGACCTCCTCCACGCGCTCGCGGACCCCCTCTCCACCAGGCCGGTTTTCCCGGCCTACCTGAGTCCCCAAAAGCACCTTCAGGTCGGGAAGTACGGGGACCAGTACTTCTTGACCGGTACGGGGATCGTCGCGAGGCTCTCCGTCTCCTCCAAGGGGAGGCGCGACATAAGGCGGAGCAGGAAGGTCATGAGGCGGTACATATACGCCGCGATCGACCTGGCCCTGGCGCTGGACGCCGCCGCGAGCGAGGCCGGTCGGATGCTCAACGAGGAGACCATGAGGACCATCCTCCTGTACCTCCACCCGGACCTCTGGTCGAGCGACCGGCTGGTCTGGGACAGCCCGTTCTACTCCACCTACGGGAGGCTGGCCGAGTTCATGGGTCTGAGAGAGGTGCACCGCAACCTGGGGCTGACGCTGACCCGCGTCCTCACTCCTGAGCAGTACTCGGCCCTCGCTAGGATAGTCTCGGCCGGGAGGTGCCTCGGGGTAGAGGTGCACGTGGAAGGGAAGCCAACGCTCCTACGAGACTTGGAGGGGGAGGTCCTGGCTCTCCTGTGCTTCAAGAAGGCGGCTGACCTGAGAGGGCTGAGACCTGAGGATGTAGTGGAGTTGCTGTTCCTCGCTGGGAGAGAGCTCAGCCACCTCAAGAGGGCCAGGCTCCTGAAGAAGATGAGGGACAGGATCGACTCGAGTGGGTTCTCGCGCCCAGAGCTGGAGGTCATTCTGGGGGTGCCGCAGAAGACCATATCTAGGGCCCTGGAGAGGCTGGAGGCCGAGGGGCTGGTTGAGGGCTACCCAGTTGAGGGGCCCAGCCGAACCGGGAGGAGGGGGAGCGTCACCGTCTTCAGCGTGGCTCTCGATAGGGTCAAGCCATTGGTGATGTCCTGGCTGTCCGACGTAGACGCCGCGATCGAGAGGAGGAGGCTCACGGAAGGTAAGAGGGCCAAGAGAGGGAGAAGGAAGCGCTGGAGGTGAGAAAGGTATGCCCGCGCTCATTCAGGTCACCGTCGAGGCGCTCGACGACATCCCCCTGTTCCTGGAGTCGAGCGGCAGGGCGGCCCAGAGCCTCCTCCTGAACGCCCTAACACTTGCTGATCCCGAGCTCTCCGACCGTCTGAAGGAGGGGGGCGAGGGCGCCCCTCCCTACTCGGTGGGTCGCATCACGGTGCCCCGAGAGGTCAGGGTGGGCCCCAGGGGCTACGTCGTCCTGCGCAGGGGCTCCGAGGCCAGGTTCTTCGTCGGGGTCGCGGACGACTCCCTGACCAGCGTGCTCCTGAGGGCCCTCAGGGGCGAGCTGGAGCTGTCCAAAAGGCCGGTCAGGCTCTCCCCCGCCCTGCTGAGGTCGACCTCGTACGAGGATCTCCTCACCTCCGACCCGACCGGGGAGATCTC
>JAOZGN010000028.1 GCA_027491555.1 Thermoproteota archaeon | reverse complement strand
CTCAGCCTCCTAAGGCGGGCGTCCACAAACTCAAAGGCGAAGAGTCGAGAACCGTCGATGAAGTCGGCCCGGAACCTCAAGTATCCCCCTCGCCTGTCGATGAATCGCGAGATGACCTCCACTCCCTCGACGTAGGGTGAGTTTGAGGCTGACCTGACCAACCGCTCCAAGTAGGACGCTACCTCGTTGATGCTCACTCCAGCGCCCCTCTCAGCGCCTTCCTCTCCCTATCTAGCTCCTCAACCAGCGTGAGGCACGCCTCCCACTCCATGAAGTCTTGATCGTCGCCCAGCTCCCCCGACCTGTACCTCCTGAGGAACTCTCTGCTCGACATTGCGTGCTTCCGCTCAAAGTACTGAATTCGAGACTTCAGCTCCCTTAGCCTCTCCGCTATCTCCCTGAGCCTGTCCTTGATTAGTTCTATAACCGCCTCGTTCACCTTCACGGTTCTCTAGACCACCAAGCTATTTGGAGAGGCGGCGATTAAAACTTCTCTATTGAGGTTGGGGATCTAGCCAGCTCACGAGGTTAGCCTCCTATCAAGCGCGGCGCGGTATCGCAACTCGCGCAAGGCAAGCGAGGGGAGGGAGGTCGCCGAGCTCATCAGAGGGAGGCACGCACGGGCTCAGCCTGACCTGACCACCTCCCCCTCCCTGAGCACCAGGTGCCTGTCGGCCTGCCTCAGCACGTCCTCTTGGTGGCTTATCACGACTATCTGGGCGAAAACCAGATTTCCACGACGTCGAAAACCCCGTTGGTAGGGGCGAAGTCCCCACGCTACGGCCAACCGATGTGAGGCTCTCAGAGGCAGGATTAGGTACTAGAGCCGAAGGCCTCCTCCCGAAGCCTCCTGACCCTAATCCTGGCATCTGAGATCACAATCAGCCGACCGTAGAGATCCAGGCCGAACCTCTCTATAACATCAAGGGTCCGCCGGATCTTATTCTCCGTCCTCTCGTCCCTCAGCCTCAGTAAGATGAGTCCAGGCAGCCCATAGGAGAGGGCCAGGAACCCAAAATCCCTGTCGCAGGTTATGAGTATCCTTCCCTCCGTCCGGGAGAGCTCAGAGACCTCCTCGTCCTCCGCGCCCCTCATCTCCTCTATCACAGACTTGGAGTCAAAACCCCTTGAGATGAGCTCCCTGTGGAGCGCGATCCCGGCGCTCTCGTCGACTAGGAACTTCAGGTCTCTGCCTCCGCGGCGGGGAATATCTCCTCACCCTCCAAGACCTTAGAGGCGTAGAGCAGCGCGGCCCTCAGATCCTCCTCGGTCAAGTGGGGGAAGTCTCGAAGTATCTCCTCTGGAGACAGCCCCTGCGCGAGCAGGCGCAGTATCTGCTCTACCGTTATCCGGGTGCCCCTGATCACGGGCTTGCCAGCCATGACCTTGGGGTTCACGGAAATCCTCCTCAGTAGGCGCTCTTCTTCGGTGTTCAACAACTTCCCCTCCACAGGCTGGATCCAAGCTTTCACCTTAGCCCTCCTTAAAACTTCCGGGATCCGAGCGTCTCTGGGGCGAACGCCATGTCAGAGCGGGAGGAGCGGAAGAGAACTTCAGGGACCCAGAGGCTAGCTCGAGTTGACCACCTCCCCCTCCCTGAGCACCAGGTGCCTGTCGGCCTGCCTCAGCACGTCTTCCTGGTGGCTAATCACGACTATCTGGGCGAAGTTCCTCCGGAGGTTCTTGGCGACCAGCTCCATTATCTGGCGCCTCCTGTCGGAGTCGCTCGATGCCAGGACCTCGTCCATGAAGAGGAACTCCGGGTGCGTGCCCCTCATCTTGGGGATGACCGAGAGCGTGAAGGCCAGCCTCATGGCCAGGAGGACCTGGTCGACGGTGCCCCCGCTGAACCTGTCCAGCTTCACGTAGGCCCCGGCGTCGGAGTCGTAAACGCTGACCTCGAACGTGACCTCGTCTATCCTGACCCTGCCGTACCTCCCGCTAGTGATCGTCGGGAGTATCCTGGACATGCCCTCCTCGATGGCAGGCCTTATCGATCTCCTGGTGGCCTCTGCCGAGTCCTCGAGGAGACTTATAGCGAGCCTCACGACCTTGAGTTCCCTCTCGAGTTCTTTCAGCCTGTCCTCAGCATCCTTGACCCTCTCCTCGATGCCCTCGAGGGCCTTCAGCTCTTCTTCGAGTTCTCTCCTCCTCTCGCGAAGGTTCTCCAGCTCCTTCTCCCTTCTCGCCACCTCCTCGGAGGCCGAGGTGAACCTCTCCCTATAGGACTCCAGGAGCTCGTCGGAGTACGGCCTGAGGTGCTCCGGAAGCTCGGGCTCGGCGAGTCTCCTCAGTCTCTCGGTGAGGCTCTCCAGCTCCTCCTTTACCTCACCGAACTCCCTCTCCTTCTCCTTGAGCCTCTCGGGGGCGTCTCTCAGCTCTTCAACGGTGCCCCTCAAGTCGCTCTCCTTCTCGAGGAGGTGTTTCTTGTTCTCCTCTCTCTTGGCAGCCTCCGCCCTCTTCTCCTCCAGGATCTCTTCCCACCTCATGATCGACGGATCGACAGATTCCGGGTCAGCCAGGTCTTGGGGCAGATCGACGCCCTGCGACCTCAGATCTCGGGTCAGGGACGCCATGGTATCAGTGACCTCTCGGAGTTCCTCCTGCCTAGAACTCCTCTCCTGCCGCAGCCTCTCAAGCTCTCTGGAGATTTTGGCCACGCGGCTTTGAGCCCTCCGTATCTCCTCAGAGATGGACCTCTCCTGAGCCTCCATAGCAGGGATCATCCCCTCGATCCTGCGGAATTCTTCCCTCGGCTTTGATGCGTACGTGAAGACTGCCAGGCCGATCCCGAGGAGAGCGCCCGCCGGAGTGCGAGGGACTCCGGGAGTGAGGAATGAGAGGAGGAGCGCCGCGGCCCCGAGGCCCATAAGACCGAGGGCCGCCTTGGTGAGTGTTGCAGCCCGGAACTTGAGGGCGTGCTTCCTTTCGTAGAGAGAGCGAATCTCCTCCCTGAGAGATTGCAACTTCGCTCTAAGTTTCTCGAGCTCTGATTGAACTCCTCGGAGTTCGACCCCTCTCTCAACCAGCGCCTCCTCTATCTCGGCCAGCCTACCCGTCAGCTGGACCTTACGCTGGAGGGCGTCTCTCAGCCTCCTCAGGGAAGCCACTATCTTTCCGAGCCTGTCTCTTTCAGCCAACGCGTGCGCTATAGAGCGAGGATCCGTGGGTGGGCCGTCCAATATGCCGATCTCCTCCAAGACCCTCTGGAGGTCACGCTTGGCCTTCTCGAGAGCCTGAACGTCCCTCTCAAGCTGATCCAGTTCGACCCTGAGGCCTCTCAGCCTCTCCTCCCTGAGGTGGATTCTCCGCTCGAGCTCAGACCTCTCCTGCAGGTAGTTCTTGTAGGCCCGCAGGGCCTCTAGATCCCTCCTGATCGCGTCCCTCTCGGCCCTGGCCTCCTCAACAGACCCTGGCCGACAGGCGGGCCCCTCCAGAACCTCGATCTTCTCGACAACCTCCGTCAGCTCCTCGGAGGCCCTCCTGAACCGCTCCAGATCTCCTCTCAGCCGTTCTAGCTCTGCCCTCGCCTCCGCTATCAGCCCCCTCCTCTGGGGGGTTCCCTCCAGCTCCCTCCTCCTCTCGGCGAGGGACTCCTTAGCCTTGTCGAAGCTCTCCCTGCCTATGAGGGAGTCGATCAGCTCCCTCCTCTCGTGGGGCCTCTTCTCCTTCAGCCTGTCCAAGTCCTTCTGAATTATGAAGACCGTGCTCCTGAGCTCCTCCGGACCCAGGCCCCCCAGCAGCTCTCTGATCCTGGCGTTGACCTCCCTGATTCCCCTGCAGACCGTGAGCCTGGAGCCGTCGGGTCTCAGCTCCACCAGGCGGGCGTCTGACCTCCCCCTGTCGAGGCTGCCCTGGATCCTCTGAATGGTCCGAGAGACCCGGTACCTCCTCTCGCCGACCTCGAAGTCCAGGGAGACGCTGGCCTTGCTCGCCCCGTAGCCGACGTACTGGCCTATCTCCCTCCCGCCCTCCAGCGGGGACCCGGTGAGGGCGAAGAAGACCGCCTGCATCAGGCTGCTCTTCCCGCTCTCGTTCGGCCCCCTGACGCCCAGGACGCCCTCTCCGAACTCCACCTCGAAGGGCTCGCCCTCCGATGGGCCCCTGAGGTGCTTGAAGTTCCAGGCCCGCAGGGAGATCAGCCTCACCCTACCACCCACCCGCCTCCTCCAGGGCCTCCCTCGCCCTGCGATACGCCTCCTCGAGGATCTCACGCTCCTCCCCCTCAGCGGAGGAGAGCCTCCCCCGATACACCCTCTCCAGCTCCTTGAGGGGGGTCTCAAGCTCCACGTGTGGGGCATCGAAGGACCCCACGTACTCCACGTCGCCGTCGTCAAGGTTGACCCCGAAGAAGATCCGGTTGCCGGCCCTGACGATCTCAGACCTCCTGTAGGTCGAATGCACCTCTAGGGTCATGGCGCCCTCCAGTTTGAGCCTGACCAGAGCGTCTCTCGGTACGGCCTGGGCCGCCCGCTCCAGCTCGCCCAGGATCAGCTCCGTGAGGTCCCCCTCCTCCGGCACCGGGACTCGAAGCGTCTTCATCGGCCTGGCGCTCGTCCTGACCTGCTCGACCCTTACCTCATCCCTGTCGGCCTCTATGACGGTGAACCCCTTATCCTGATCCTCCTCGGCGAAGCTGAGCCTCTCCGCGGTTCCCACGTAGCATACGGTGGTGTCCCCCACCCTCCTGACCAGGTGCTGGTGGAGGTGCCCGGCGACGACGAGGTCAACCCACCTGGGTATGCTCGCGGGGTCGACCACCGGGTCCCCGGGCAAGTAGGCCGGGAACCCCCTGATCGTGTTGTGGGTCATCAGGATAGTCAGGTCGGCGTCGGGCCTCCGTTCGGGGGCTGCCGCCTCCGCCAGCGGGTCCTGCCCGGGATCTAGGTAGGGGTTGTAGCCCAGACCCCCCACCCAGACCCTCAGCCCGTCCGCCTCGACGTAATCGCCCTCGATCCTGTCCAGTCGGTCGAAGAGCTTCAGGAGGCCAGCCTCGTGGAAGATCCTAAGAGGGGAAGGGTCCCTGGCGTACTTGGGCCTGTCGTGGTGCCCGGGCACCGCGAATACCCTCACGCCCCCCTCCCTCAGCCTGACGAGGTCGGACGCGAACCTGGCCAGGGCCGCGTTCCTAGGGTTGACCCTGTCGAACACGTCGCCGGGGAGGAGGAACAGGTGCGCCCCCTCCCTCAGCGCGTAGTCCACGGCCTCCTCGAATACCCTGACGAAGTCCGCTCGCCTATCGCTGGCCCTGTTGGGAGGGAGCCAGGAGAAGTAGGGGTCCAGGTGAGCCTCGACCCCGACGATCCTGACGCTCAAGCCCTCACCCCCCGATCAGAGTTCCCACTCCTCCCTACCGGTGGGAAGGCTAGCGTCCTCCGGAGTCACCTGGGCGTCCCTCCTGGCCCTGGCCAGCTCGGCAACGACGTCTATGTCCGACCCGCCCTCGGCGCTCCTCCTCCCGGAGATCCTGACTATGGCTGGCGCCCTCACGATCTCCCCCACCACGACGGCCTCGCCCACGTTGAGTCCGGGGAGATCCCGGAGCAGGTCCTCGCTCATCTTCTCCGCGGCCTGGCGTATGGCCTGCTGGTCCGCGGGGTTCACGGTCTTCATGACGATCATGCTCTGGCACATGCTGAGCACGTCCGGGTCGACTGCGCTGGGCCTCTGCGAGATTATCGTGAGGAACACGCCGAACTTCCTGCCCTCTCTGGCTACCTTGATCAGCGAGGAGGACGACAGGGTCTTCTTGCCCTTTGGAATAACTCTATGGGCCTCCTCGACGAAGAGAAAGACAGGGTAGTTGATCTCACCCTTCATCCTAGCCTCGAATATGGAGTCTACGATCAGGTGGGTGGCGACATCCATCTCGAAATCAGTTGCGCCAGAGAGATCTACAACCAGAGCTCTCCTCGGCTCCTTCAGGATGTCCACCACTCTGGTCGTTGTGCGGCCAAACAGCCTTAGATATCTCAGAGTAGAAAGCCTAACGGCCGCGGACCTCATAGCAGCAACGTCTTTCGCATTGGCGGACTCGGCCATCGAGTTAAGCTTCTTTACGATGTCTTCAACCGTGTAGCTCTCTCCAAGTTCCTCCCTCACCTCTTTCATCGCATCTTCCACAACCTTGCGAACGTTGGTCCACCCGGGCCTGATGCCCGCGAGTTCATAGACCATCTCAGAGTCCAGTGAAGAGAACGCGACCGTGTATTCCTTGACTCTCTCCTTTCTCACGATGCCTTTGTAGTCCCCGCTGCTCCCCGGGTTCCTGAGGATAATCACGTTTCTAGTGAGATCCATCTCTTCATAGCCCTTCTCTGTCTGCCGCACTCCAAGGTAGACGTAGTCGGCGTGAGGGTCTATGATCACGACCGTGGCGCCCTTCTCCAGGAGCTGCTCCACGATCAGGCCGGTCGCGTAGCTCTTGCCGGCCCCAGTCGCCGCCAGCACGGCAAGGTGCCTCCTGAACCCGTTGACGCTCAGGTCTACCGCCACGCCGCGCCTCGTGACCAGGCCGCCAATCCTCACCCTCTCGTCCTCCGGGAACTCGTAGAACTGCTGAAGGACGTCGTCGGGGGCCCTGTACACGGGGGTTCCTGGCCTGGGAGCGTGCCTCGGGGACCTCACGGCCTTGAGCTCCGGGTCAACGTAGCCCAAGACCCTGAGCTGAGCGTAGGAGAGCGGGTTGTCCGCTCCCATCTCCCTGATCTTCCTTATCGCCTCCGGGTCCGTGGTCTCGGTCAGCACGAGGGACTCCCTGTAGGGCATCGCCACCTGGGCCAGCACGTGCACGGGCCTGCGCTCCCCCTCCCAGCCCACCTCCTCCACGCTCGGGAAGACCACGTACTCCCAGAGCGCCGGAGGCGAACCCTCGCACGCTATCGTGAGCTCGACGGGGCTCGCGGCCCCCACTATGGTCCCGACCTCATCAAATCCCGACGACACGCCTCTCACCCCTCGCGTGAGGGATCAGCTCCCCCAGCTCCCTCCACAGGTACCTCTCGTAGAGGGCCTCGACCGTGCCGGCCCTCAGCTTCACCCGCCTGTCCACCCTCTCGAGCCACACGTGGTGGAACCTCGGCCCGGCGTAGCCCGCCCTGGCCACGCCCACGAGCCGATCGACGGCGTCCCCCTCCTGCCCAGCGAGCCGCTCGGGAGGCGCCGCGTGCCACGGCAGCTCGACGCCTAGCTCCCAGCACGGGAACTCCAGCTTCATGGGGTCGTCCCCATCCCTGAACCTCGCGTAGACCGTCACGGGGGTGGGGAGGGAGATAGCCTCCCTGACCGCCCTCAGGGCCGTCTCGAACATCTGCTCGCCCCCCTCCCCCGCGAGAGTCCTCCTGGCGATCTCCGGCGATGAGACCTCTCGCGCGACCTCGCCCGCGCGGTCCCTCATCGAGTTCACCTGCTTGCGGACCGGATCTGTGTAGGGCCCGACGAGCATCGCTGGAGTCCTGCCCTCGCCCCTCACGTACCTCCTGATCACGTCGACGTCCGAGTGTCGGAGGTGCTTCTCGTAGAACAGGTGGGCAAGGGCGGTGAGCTCCGAGGCCAGGTCGGGCCTGTCCTCCACGGCATTGAGGGCGACCTCTACCCCGATCATAGGGTCCCTCACCGCGAGGTCCCAGGCCTCCCTGAGGTCGGACTCGGTGGCCGGGTCCAGCGCCGAGAGGCGGGACATGAGGTCATCGAAGATCTCCCTCAGGGCCAGGTCCCTCATGGGCGCCGCCCTGCTGCTCTTGGCCACGGCCAGCACCCGCCAGCCCCTCCGCCTCGCGAGCTCGAGCATCCCGGAGTAGGCCAGGGCGTACTCCACGGCGAACCACCCGTGGCGGGCGAAGTTGAAGACCGAGGCTATGTGCCTCCCCGCCAGGCTGCCGTCCAGGAGGAGGACGCCCGGCTCGAGGGCCTCCATGGCTTGGATGGCGGCGAGGTGCTCCAAGTGCTCCGCGAGCCTGGAGGATAGGTTCCTGGCCTCGTCGTACTGGCCGGTGTATGGGACGACATCGAAGGTCCTGGCGGCGACCGCCTCCCCCCGTGAACGGTCGAGGGGGCGGAACTCGAGGGCGAGGGCGCGGGCGTAGATCACGGTCACCCCTCCGGCGTACTGCCTGGTGTCCATGCTCGCGTCGACGGCTACGACCCTCTCCGGGACGACCTCTGCGGGAAGGTCGGGAAGCCAGCGCTCGCGGAACCACCGACCGACGAGGTCGCCCGAGGGGCGGTCGGTCTGGAGGAAGGCGCCCCTGAGGTCGGGGAGGCGACGCCTGAGCGCCTCCAGGAACTCGGTCAGGAACTCGCCCAACTAGGCCTCCCTCCGATACAGAGCCGCATTTGCGGTCGGTTTGAAAGGCCCGGCCGAGGGCCTGAGCGATCGAGGGCTCACCCAGCTTGGGACGCGCCGCCGGGCCTCGGGTCCGGCAGCCTGGGCATGGCGAGAAGCCGGCGCACCCACACCGACACCCAGCCGGGGGTGCTAAAGGATGTTTTGGGAGAATTTTTCATCGGGACACATCCGCGCGAAAGATTTGGCGCCATCCTGTGGATCCGCGCGGTCGAGTGGACTACAGGCCTAGGCTTCCAATCAACGTGGAGCTGCGGGAACGATGCCCCCGGTAGAGATGAGGTGAGGAAGGCGTGGCTGGGGAGGCCCCCGAAACTACCGTCATTATGGACTACCCGCCGAGCTGGATTCTCAAAGCGTCCACAAGCATCTTGGCGTGCGGCCAGCCTGGAATCAGCTCCCCCATTTACCTCGGCAGTTGAAGAGCCCTTTTCGCGCGCGGCAACTCGCGCCGGAGCCCGCGCACCTCACGAACCAGTGCAAGAGGTTAATAGAGCCGCAACTGAAGGAGTAGGGATGAAAGGAGTAGCGGTTAAGGAGGAGCTCATAGCCCCCTGCGGGCTCTACTGCGGGTGGTGCCCATTTTACCTCCTTGGGAGCGAGGAGTTCGCCTGCGGGGGCTGTTGGTCAAGGGAAAAATGCAGCGTCAGGGACTGCGCAAAGGGTAGAGGACTGAGGATATGCACCTACTGCCCTGAATTTCCCTGTCAGAAGCTCTATGATATGTACAGCCGCATGAACGAGTTCTTTGATGACGTGAAGGCGGCCTTCCCAGACGGAATTGAATTCAGGCACGGACGGCCGCGTTGATCCCAAGACTTCTAACATTAAGCCAGCGGGGGTGAGGATTTTCCCCCTCGAGCCCGCTTCCACCTTGAACGTGAGGCGAGGGTACGCAAGCATAAATAGCCATGGGTTGCATGGGAATTGTGGGAATCATGATCGAGGTCGTGGTGGTGGACGAGAGGGGCAGGGTCGTCATCCCGAAGGGCGTCAGGGAGAGGCTGGGCCTGTCCAAGGGCAGCAGGCTGCTCCTCGTGGAGGTTGGCGGGGACACGATAGTGCTCAGGAAGCTCGACGTCAGGAGGGTCCTCGAGGCGATCGCCAGGGAGGTCAGGGAGAGGGGGATAGACCTGGAGGAGATGGGGCGCGAGGTGGAGGGGGAGGCCAACGAGGTCGCGGCGAGGAGGATCGAGGAGATTCTTGCTGGACGCCCAGAGAATACCCGCCAAAGGGCCACCCCGCTCTCGGTCTAACTCCTTCTTCTCCCGTTGAGGGACACCCCCAACCTTGGGGGTTCCTCTTCCATCCTCAGAGAAAACTCTACAAGCCACTCAAGCTCCGCTCCGTCAGTTCCCAGCCTAGCTGCCAGAAGTTCCTTGGCAGTTAGCTTGTAAAAGTAGTCTATCCAGTACTTCTCGTCCTTTCTGTTAAGCACACGATCAACGTAATCCTCATGCCTCGTGTTTACCACTATAACTCCCAGCTCCCTTTCAAACTTGCTTCTCGGAAAGGGTACGCCAAAATCCTCCTCTCTAAAGGCGATGCCTCTGCCATATTTCGCCTTCCTATCCCCTCTACCAGGGATTACGGGGGTCTTTCCGGTTTTCCTCATCGGAGACCTAGTTCCTATCCTACTGGCCGCTGAGCCGGGGAGTTCGCGCGCAGTTGCCGACTCCCCACCACCGCCGGCGGCCACCATCACCTTCGGAAGTTCGTGTTCCATCTGCTTGAGTACCGTGTTCACCTTCTTGGCGAGTTCTCTTATCGCCCTATCTTTCTTGATTCGCCTCTCCCTGCTGCGAAATTCCTTTAACTTCTCAGCGACCTTCTCCTCGAGCTCAGAGAGCTTGTCTACCATCCATAGGTAGGCATCGTCACGGAGGGGCGTCTTCTTATCCGCTGTGAGGTTAAGAGAATCAAAAACAACTTCTCCCGATATTTCGGGGTCGGCCCAAGCCGAATCCTCGAAGCCCTCTATCTCGCTCACCTTCATTATGTGGGAGCCTCTCCTGAACAGTACGACTCCTCCCTCCCCCTTCAAGTAGATTCTGACGCTCATCTCTCCGAATTGGCTGGAAAACTTCTCTTCCAGTATCTTGTAGCCCCTGGGCAGTAGACTCCTCTCTACCTCAACGCTCCTACCTTTGGCATCTATAACCAAGATCTTAACATCCTCATTCAGCCTTACGAAGAACTCCCGCGCCAGGTAGGTTGCGATCGTCTTGGCCATCTTTGTCTCCAGCCTCCTCCAGACCTCCGGCCTCAGTTTGACGAGCACGGTCGTTCCCGTGTCCCAGAAGAGGTTGCCGTGCTCCTCAATAATCTCGTAACTCAGGTCCTTCCAGTAGACCCTGAGGGTGTTGGGGTCCGCGTTCGGGTCGTCTGTGGATGTTATTGTGAGGACATCTCCGTAGCTCCCAAAGGAGAGGAGCCCAATGGCCTTCTCTCCCATAGTTCCCAGCCTTCTGATCCTCTTTTCTGACCTGCCGATTGATATTGGTACTGCCCTAAGCTTCTCCAAGCTCATGCCATGACCATTATCCGACACCTCCAGCAGCCCATTTCTCAAGGCCACCCGGATCTGCGTCGCTCCCGCGTCCAAGGAATTTTCCACAAACTCCCTAATTGGGCGGTATGGATCACGCGATCCCACCGTACCCAGCATTCTTATTACGTAATCCCTGTCTCCAATATCCAGCTTTCCCTTCTCTCCACTCCTAATACCAGCCCCACCATCGGCCAGATCCATCAAATTGGAATTGTTCACCTCCCGTCGCCTCTCCTCCTATAGTCCGTCGTCAGCACCCATCTCCTCAACCTGTCGTCGCTGTAGAGGGCGGACATCAGGGTAGTCACATAACCCACGTCCTCTGGGGGAACCACGCGCCTGTAGGCCTTGATGTACTCCGGTCTCTCTCTAATCTTGTCGAGTTCCTCAGCCAGGAGGTACAGCAGCTCCCTAATCAACACTGCCTCCTCTTCCGGCCCTGCGACCCCGCCCTCCCGCTTCTCAGAGATGAGTGCCTTGAAGACAGTTAGGTTGGATATCAGCGCTTCTGCCTCCTTCTCGAGCATCCCCAGGAGATCGGAGGGTAAGCCGCCTTCCTCCACCCCTCGCTTTGGGAGGATCGCCTTTACCAGGGGATCGACCGCCAGGAGCGCCGCCGCTAAGGTAGCCGATGGCGACTTGATTTCCGCTAACTCGTCCTCTAAACGGACGCTTATCTTGGTCCTCTTTCCTTTCTTCCCCCTCTTTGTCTTCCTAGCACCCCCCTTCTTGCCATCCGAGCGGATACTTGCGGCAATCTTGAGCAAAAAATTGGCAGCATCGTTCGTGGTCATGCCTGTTAACTCCTGAAATTCCTCCAATCTAGAAAGAGCTTCGCTATCGAGGAGGAGAGTCCTCCTAACTGGCATGGAAAACACCGCTCCGGGGGCAGGGTTCTCGCCCGGCGACCCCCTAGTTGTGGGTCTCGAAATCATTAAATGTTTATTCGGGTTTTTTCAAAATAGAGGCTATTTCTGAAAAAGCCAGGCGGTCGGGTAAGTACGAGAAGCTGAGGCTCCAAATCCCCGGCACCGTTGCGCCGACCTATTCGGCACCACAGAGCATCCTCCTAGTCTATGGGTTCAAGTTGGCTCAAGCCAAGTCCTCCGTCAGGTAATTTCGACTGGTCTTAAATTCTGTCAGTGAGCACGGTTTTTCGGGAAATGTCGAAGGGACCCGGCAGGTACCTAGGCATATGGCCACTCCCCGGCGGGACTGGTCGGTATCTCCACAGCCTGCTTAGAATACTCAGATTCGTCGCCGAGAGGGAGCCCAGAGAAGAGGAGCTGGCCAGGTGGATGATCGACGAGTTCCACCTGAGGGCTGAAGAGTTGACCGGAACTGAGGCGGTCTTCGGCTACATGAGGGTCGTCAAGCAGCTGGGGTTAATTGAGAGGGCTGGTGAACGTTACAGGCTCACCTCACGGGGAGAAGAAATCCTCCTAGTGGGGTCGAGGGCCGAGCTGTGCAGGAGGGTTTATGAAATCCTGAACGAGCGCTACGCGGGCTTTGACTTCCTACTGTCGACCCTCAGCGAGCGCGAACCGCTCTCTCTGAACGAGCTGCACGAGTTGCTCAGGAGGGAGGTTAACGCGGAGTGGAGAAGTCGCAATCAAACGCTCTACAGGCTCGGGTGGCTCGCCTCCGTCGGGGCAGTCACGAGAGAGGGTGACGGATATAGGCTCACCGAGTTCGGAAGGGAACTCGTTGGCCTAGCTCCTCCGCAGGAGGAGAGAGGCATGGAAGGGGTCGAGTGGGGCTCGATCAGAGAAAGGATTCTGAGGACTCAGCACGAGACAACGCGGCCTGAAGAGTTCGAAGAGGCCGTTGCAAAGGCGTTTGAACTGCTGGGATTTGACATGGAGGTTCTTGGCGCTCCTGGGGAACCTGACGCCGTTCTCCGCGCTCCCTGGCTCGGTGGGGGGTTCAGCGCGGTCCTCGACGCAAAGACCGCCGAAGAAGGAGGCCACGTCTCCGAGAGCAGGGTAAATCCCTGGGCCCTGAGGGACTTCCGGAGGAGGTACGGGGCCGACGCAGCGCTGGTTGTGGGCCCGAGGTTCGCTCGGGGGAGGCTCCAGAGGGTCGCCAGGGAGGAGGGGATAGTCCTGCTTGAGACCTCGACGCTCGCATCCATACTTGAACTCGCAGCCAAGGGTCCGATAGGGCCCGGAGACCTCATTCCCATAATCGCCGAGAGTGGGGGGACCGTCACCCAGAGCGACCTGTCTCCGCTGGAGGAGAAGGCGTCCCGCTTTGCCAGGTTAACCTCGCTGGCGGCGGAGGCGTGCAGGCAGATCTGGGACCTGCAGAGGGAAGGAGAGAGAACGCGCGTGAGCGACCTCTACTGGGCCCTGGGGAGGGAGTACGAAGAGGGAGAAATAGAGGTAGCGCTGGACTTCCTCGGCAAGCTGGGGATCGTCAGGCGCGAGGAGAATGGAGACTACACGCTGCTCGTAGATCCCCGCTGGATCCCCTACTACCTCGAGAGGGCGGCCAGGGTCATGAGGGGCCGGTAGCCGCTCCAGTCATCGCCGACTCGAGGGATCTCCCACCACCCTCGGCGCCCTTCGAGCAGGCCGCGCACGCAGAGCTCGGCCAGCGCGGTCGAGTTCTCGGTTCCCCGCCAGACGATCGAAAAAGATTTGAGTTTGCCACGCACATTCAGACTGGTGATTGAAAGCTTGAACTGCTGGATCTGCGTCACCAACAGGGCCAATTTCGAGGTGGTCAAGAGGGAGGGCGTCTGGGGCGTGGCCGACAGGTACAAGAACGTGATAGAGCAGGTGGAGCCGGGGGACACCCTGCTCTTCTACCTGATGCAGGAGAGGGGCGAGAGGGGCGAGGTACTAGAGACAGCCATAGGGGGAGCGTTTCAGGCGACATCCAGGGCGTTCCGGGACGCCAGCAGGGTCTTCAGGGGCGACCTCTACCCCCACAGGGTGAGGGTGAAGCCCCTGGTGGTGCCGGAGAGGCCCGTCCCCTTCAAGCCGCTCGTGCCCAGGCTGAGCTTCATCAAGAACAAGCAGAAGTGGAGCGGGCACTTCAGGAGGGCCATGGTGAGGATACCGGGGGAGGACTGCGCGCTGATCGTGGAGACGCTGAGGGTGAGCTGAGAACCTCGGCGGATAAGTAGTCAGTAGGCGAGGTGGGCTCGGGAATGTCGAGGGATGAGCTAGACTCCGCGATCGCCGCGGCCATAGAGAGCGTGGCAAGGAGGTACTCCGCGAACCCTAGAGGGTACCTGACGGAATCTGACCTCGTCGTGGAACTTGCCTCCGAGCTAAAGCGCCGGGTCAGGGGGTGGAGCCTCAGGGTTCACTGCGGGCTGAGGCCGCGCTGGAACGACGCTGTGATAAGAGACGGAGCGTGGGTCAGGCTTCAGATGGAGAGGAGGGGGCCTTTCGGCCACGCCATTGATGTGGCGATCATCGACGACTCCGACGAGCCCTGGGAGAAGGCGCTCGAGTGGGTGGAGGGGGTGAAATACTGGAGAGTGCTCTCATACCCGGTAGAGGCCTTCGTGGCGGCCATCGAGGTGAAGGTGAGGGTCCACAACAACCTCCGCAGGATCAGGCTGGACATAGAGAGCCTGCGCGCGATGCGGGAGGCAAACCGAGAGGGCCCTGAAGAAGTACGGAAAGAGGATCTTTCTAGATCCTGAAGAGCTGAGAGAGTACCTAAGGAGGAAGAAGAGGGCCTCGAAGATACTCGTGATACCTCTAAAGGACTTGAAGCTGTACAAGAAACCATATAAGCCGAAGAGATTCATTACCGTGGCTGGGAAGAAGCTAACAGATAAGGAATATGTGGAGATCCTCTCTAGTTCTGGTCAGGTTTAAGCAAGCTTTTCTCGATTCCCCCCAATTGGAGAGCGTGCGCTAGGCAAAGCGGTCGGCCTCATACTCCTTGATTTCCCTCCTCTCCACAGGGGTCCAGGGCCAGCGAGGCTGAAGCACGTCCAGGGGGGGCCTTGAGAGGCGGTCTAGTATGTAGCCTAGCTCTCGCTCACTCAGATCAAAGGCCTGCGCAATTATCTCGTCCGCCCTTGCATGGAGGGCCTTGAATTCTTTAATATCCGGAGATTCAGGGTCTCTAGCATTGTCAATTAGCTCGGAGATGCTGGCTACATCCTCGGGTAACCCCAGGCTCTGGAGATCCTCTGCTCTGATGGCCCCACCTCTCGTCTCTATCATGTATTTAACGACATTAAGAACCTCGTAGGGCCCCTCAATCTGCATGAGGAGTGCTTGTCTGTTAACGTAAGGCCTCAGGAGCCACTTACCATTCTCTTCTTCTAACCTTAGCTCGACCCCCTCCTCAAGGTCTTCCCAGCCGGTAAACCTAACGTCGAAGAGGGCCAAGGGTTTCTTAGGGGCGTTATCGATTGTTTCATCCACCATTTCCCAACGCCTCGCTATCTTTTCGGCCAGACTGCGAAGCTCTAATGATATAGGAATCAGCTCTCCTGGGCTTTCCAGTAACTTCTCGGGCACGGGGAAGGCTGCAACGACGCGGGGATAGTGAGCGCACCAAGATGCACGTCTATTTTTCCCTACTGGAGTGCCAACACCGACAAGCCCTGTTCTGAGTGTTAGAAGATGAACAAATCTATTGATTGATGAGTTAACAAGAACGTCCCATGGAAAATCACAGAATTCGGGCTTAGGGACAAATACTATTGTTGAATCATTTAGAGCGAAACCCCTTGGGTCGAAATAGACACACTGGGGAGCAAGGGCTATCTTAGAAATTGCAAAAGCATGTGCCCCGACATCATAAGCCCATATAGAAGCGTTTTCGACCTTCGTGATGTCGACCCATCTGCTGACCCGCCTATCCAAATAGAAGGTGTATATGTTAAGTCCCTTTCCAAATGGAAGCAAACCCTCCCCACTTGTATGCGATAAACGCCCTTTCCTTCCAACTTTGATTCCATGTGTGGGTGTAGGCTTTTGAGTGAATTCTCCTAACTTTGAGTGAGCCATTAGCTTATTTAGCACCGGTATGTCTCCATCCCTTAGCTTGGTTAGAATTTGTCCAAGGGGGTTTATCTTATTCCGATGGAACATTTTCTGAGGTACTTTACTTCTCTCAAAGTGTTCAGGATCAAAACCTGTTTGTTTCAGGGCTTTCTCAGGAACATTCACTATGTCCACAAGATGATCTTCATTTGCACTTGTTCTCTCAATAAATAACAGTACCGGAGCTGTAGTGGCTCGACCCGAAGCCTGAGGAGATGGAAATAGATGTATTGCCACATCCTCCAAATCCGTAACCTCGAGTATCCTGTATTTGAGTAACTTCTTCCTGAGTGGTTCGGCAGCTTTGGAGTCACATATACCTCTTGGGAGAACAAAGCACATTCTACCACCCTCTTCAAGCCAGGGTGGCATTCTATCCGCTAGCCGCCTCTTTTTTGACGGTTTCTTCCCTCCTTCAATTGCACGAGCGACAAAAAAGAAAGCCACATCACTATTTCGAAAGTCTACCTCGTGGTAATACTCGCGCCACGGGCCTCTATCCTTAAGCCGTTCATTCCTTATGTAAGGCGGATTTCCAACTACATACTTGTAGCGGCTGTCTCGAACCTTAATTGCGTCTTCAATCGTATTAAGAGCGTAAGCTGTGAGCGTATGGTGAGGTAGGTATATCAGAGAATTGACGCCGCCATAGACCTTAAGTTCTGGAATTTCCCTTAAACCAGCCTCCATGAGGTATGGGAACAAGTGCCAGATTAATTGCATCTGTGCTATGAACGCTGCGAATACGTTGATGTCGAGTCCGTGAATTAGCTCTACAGCCATCCTAATCGCTGCGTCTAACTTAACGCCCTTGGCCCGGAGTCTCTCAATAAGACCTGTCATTGCTGCGATCAGGAAAGTCCCCGACCCACATCCTGGATCTAACAGAGGCCCGGGATCCTCGAAGAAGCCTATTCTATCCAAAACATACTTTGCAACTGGCAAAGGAGTATAATATTCGCCTATCTTCTTCCGCTTGTCAACATCCAAGAATCGCTCATATAAGTTGCCGAGTACATCTCCGGAGATTTTCGTGAAGTCAAAGGCGTTGAGTCTGTAGAAAATCCGCAAAAGGATCTTAGATAACTCGCCATCTCCTTCATGAGCAAAGTCGAATATGCTGGGCTCGAAAAGCTTACTGTATAATGACTCCAGATCCCTGTAAGCTGACGTTAGTAAAAATCTATAGTCATCCTTTATGTATTTGTAAAATTCACGGAACGCTCTAACTCCGCCATTTGATATCTTCCGAGTTACTAAGCCGTGATCTTCGAAGAATCGAATGAACAGAATCCTCGCAAGTAGCAAAGAAGAGCCCTCTGTTGCGTAAACTTCTATCAAGAAATTCAGAGCTTTCCTCCCCCTACCCGGAACTGCCCTTCCAATTTGCTGCTCAAAGGCAGGAAGTATCTCCTCTACTAGCCTGATCGACTTGCTGTGTTCTTTTCGCAGCTTCTTCTTAGCTGCCTCCAGGGCTTCTGCATCCGTTGAGAACGGGCTCTCCTCAAGCTCCTTTAGCCGATTTGTGTATTCATCGTAGTCTCTTAGTAGGTTCTTAAGCCGTCGCACGCTGTAGTCTATAAGCTCGCGCGCTGAAACCCGCAGAGCCTGATAGAACTTCTTTCGCCCCTCTTCCGTAGTTACGTCTATGTACCTACTAGGAGCTTCACCCTCCTTGAAGACGCTCAAGGACCTCTCACTTATGGATTCATCATACGCTAGAAATGCGAGACTATTGGGATCAGTTACACTCCTTAGGTTTGAAACATCAACTTGGTCTAGTTCAACTACCTTCACTTCCCTCCCGTCGGGGAGAAGAACTGCTATGGTGATGGGGTCAATTAGAAGGGCGTAGACGGTGTCGGGCGTTATATATCGACTCAATTGAACTTTCCAACGCTCCTCTCGGTATGCTCGATCTCGGAACACTCCAGCAGTTTTCTTTACCTCCCCAACCACCCAATAGATCCCGTCTTTGGGTTTAACGTCTTTAGAACAAAGGGATATATCAGGTATCCCCGTTCTCCCAGGCTCGCATATTATAATGTGATCTTCTGGATAACCTAAAACATATCTGAAAAACTCTTTTACGTAAAAGTAGAGATCTTGCTCGCTAGACCCGCTCCATGAGGTTAGGCTCCTAAGCGCTCTATTGGCGCGTAGTAGGCTCATCAGATTTACCTTATTCCGACTCTCAATTATTTAACTCCCTCTGTAGCACCCCAGTTCCCTCCTCAGCAGATCATAGCCCTCCTTCGATATCTTAGCCATTTCACTCCTCAGGTGCCCGGTCCAGAACCTCTTGTTCCTGATGAAGCTCAGCTTGGGTATCAGGGGCTTGAACTCAACCGGCCTATCAGGCACCAGCACGGGCCTCAGCCTCACTCTGTTTGGATACGCGCCTCCCTTGAACACCGGCTCTGAACTCGTGAAGGGTTCAGAGGCAACCTCGAACAGCCCCGCTATCCTCGGCGGTACGACCTCATCCCCCCTCTTCTCGGACATGACGTAGATGAACGCCAGGTCCCCCTTCCTCACCCGCCTGATCGCGTTCTCCCTACCCTTCGGCAGGCCCCAGATCAGCTTCTTCCGCACGACCTCCCAGTTGGGGCCGTTGGTGACGAAGATCCAGTAGTTGGGCATGTGTATCAGTCAGTACCGGGCTTTGCTTCTAATAATATCATTCATCAGTCTCAATCATTCGCTCATATGCACGTCTGGCTGGTGGCCTTCAGGACATTAACTCGGGTCGACCCCGGGATAGCTTTTTGGTAAAGACTTAGGGCTCAATCTCGCATCCTAGGCTGGTGCTGCCCATGGTTAACCTGAGTGAACTCCTCAGGCAGATTGAGGCCGGGTTCTATGTGGTCCCGGAGATACAGAGGTCCTTTGTGTGGAGGAATCCGCAGGTTCGGGATCTGGCGGCCTCAGTATACAGCGATTTTCCCATAGGCGCGATTATCTACTGGGAAATGCCCAACGACTTCACCGAGGAGTACGGAGATCTCATCAGGCCTCTTACCGATGATCTGAGGACTGACAACGGCAGGTACATGGTCATCGACGGTCAGCAGAGGCTCACCTCCCTGTTGCTCCTCAAGAGGGGTCATGTTACTGTGGGGCGACGTCAGCGAAGGATCAATCTGTTTTTCAATCCAGTTCAGGAGAGATTCGAGCTTGCGAGGGGCAGGGGCTTCCAGAGAGATCCTTTCTGGTTCAACGTCTCCGAGGTGTTGAGCTCAGAGGACGAATACGAGGTGGTGGAGGAGAAGGCGAGGGCTTTGGGAGGTGAGTCGATTTCTAGAAACAGAGCCGTTCTGAAGGGGCTTAGGAGGCTGCGAGAGCGGTTCTCGACGTACGACGTGCCTCTGGTTAGGGCCAGGCTGGAGTACGATGGAAACTTCCTCGTGACGTTCGAGAAAATATCGAAAATATTTGTGAACTTGAACTCCAAGGGAACAAGAATAAAGATGCCTGACCTCGCCTTGGCCCTGCTAACTGGACGAACGAGGAGAGATCTGGGAGAATCGTTCAGGGGGAGATTCGGCGAGATATTGCAGAGGCTTGAGGGAGAGGGCTTCGATGTCGATGAGCCGACCATCATAAGACTGTACTTGGCCATCTCCACCGGCACCACAAAGTTCAATCAGGCGAGGGAGGTCCTGAGCGGCATGGGCGGGCAGTCACTCCTAGAGGCCTTAAACAGCACAGATAAAGCGGCCTTCGAGGCCGTGAGACTGTTGTCCAGCGAGATGGGCGTGAGGGGCTCCAGGTTCCTCCAGTCCAAGTACCTGCTGGTCCCCATCGCCTACCTCCTCCACAGGGAGGCTCTGTCGCGAGGCGGCGTGCTGAGGGAGGACCTAAGGCAGGAGGTAACTCGCTGGCTCATTCTGGCCTCCGCGAAGAAGAGGTACACGGGAAGGCTCGAGAGCGAACTCAACGAAGACATCAGCGCTATAAGACGGGGAGAGGGCGTCGGCGGTCTGTTGAAGAACCTGGGAGGTCAGGCGCTCCCCATCTCGGCGCTAGAGGGGGAGTATGAGAGGTATCACCTCACCCTGCTGTTGGCGCTTTACCACAGGGCTGGCTCCAGGGACTGGGACCTGAATTCTAGGCTCAACCCGTTCAAAATCTCGGATCTTGCGCAGAGCGAGTTGCACGTTCATCACATATTTCCGAAGGATCTCTTGGACAGGAGTGGACTGAAGGACCTGTGGGACGACTTTTCCAACATCACCCTGATCTCTCGAAGGGCCAACGAGCGCATAGGGAGGAGATATCCGGCCGAGTACCTTGGGCAGCTATCCGACGCCGACCCCGAGTTGCTGAGGACTCACTTCGTACCACTGGATGGGAGTCTGTGGACCGTCGAGAAATACGAGGAGTTCCTGAGGGAGCGGCGGAGGCTGATATCTGATGCAGTTCGAGATGTGCTCGGGATAAGGTTGCTGAAAGAGGGTTAAATGGATTCCGTTTCGAGTATGCCTGAAGCTACCTACCCAGATTTCCAATTTTTCTCGGGTAACGCTAAATTTGGGGGTCTTCGGCTTTTAACACGCTAGCCCCTTCCGCAGGAGCCTCTGGAAACATTCATAAGCTTCCATGCAGGCCTCCAACCGATGTCCTCCTCCGATCTCCCTCTATGTGGAAATTGTGGCCATCGGGCGAAGAGACTCTAATGGGTGGAGTTTTGACACGAATATGATCATTAATGAGACATTATTTTCGTTATCCAGTCTTTAATGCCGCTGATTTCTCGGATAAATGAGTGCGAGTTAGCTTTTTTAATATCCAAGATGATGAGTGCAAGCATTCACCCTTGAGAGATGCCAGATAATCTCGCTGATTAAGAATAGATTTTATATATAAAAAATCCTTTACTTTACAAGCCAGTTACGCAAGTCCCCTGAGCTCCAGAATAACGTAAGTATTGAGCGAGTAGCCCCTTACTACAAAACCCATAATCAACGCAGCTCCTTTGCAAGGGCCCGTAATCATCCTTTGGCAAGCCCTCATCAGGGTCTCTTGACCCGGCATGTGGAACGTTAATCAATCCTATTTTCGTTAGATTTATATTGTTTTTTAGGACAAACTTTAAGATGTTCTCGAGTAATGTACTTTCAGTTTCCGAAAAGACGCTAGAACTCAATGTAGACGAAAATTTAATCAATTTCATTAGACAACTAGGTGGTCCTTTTACTCAAGCCTTCTTATACGGCTTCACCCTTAGATATGAGGCTATAACGGGATTAGATAGCTCTATAAATTTGCCGAACAGCATTGGATTCGTCCTTGCTCTACAGTACAAAAAATTCATCCCAGAACGCAGCGATATTAGGAGAGGAATTTGGGCTTTTGAGATCAATAACAATAGGTTGAGAGATCAGCATCTGAAACTTCTAGTTTCATCGCTTATCTTGGGTCAAGATTCTGTTTACTATGCTTTTCCCATGTTGGATGGACAAAGTATGCCTTCTTCATCACCTAATTTTCTAAACCGTACCTGCTTTGCAAGGGTGGCAGACTTCCCACCCCGAACTTTCAACTTTACCACGCATATGGTCTTTGTTGATGATAGCTGCTTGTATGCCTATGTCATGTCCAAAAAAGAGGATCGACTGAAACTGATTAGTTCTGATGAGCTACTAAAGAGAATAAAGGATATAGAGGTAAGATCTGTAGAAGAAATACTGAGCATAAGGGTCAGCAGAAAGGAATTAGAAAATTTCCTGGTCGAAAAAGGTATAGATGAGGATATTGTTAGCGATTTTTTGTCAAGAAACTGGAAGCTCTATTTGAAATCGGGAATATTCACCTGAACTGACCTTTGGGGGGTTCTGCGATATAAAGAAGCTGGAGGTCTTCTTGCCGAAACCGAAGAAGAGACCATCCTCTCCCTCCTGCAGGTGAATCTTGGTCCCTCCTATGGTGGTTGCCCCATCATAGACAGTTACATTCAATGGTCACCCCTCCTGTCCTACTAGAAGTCTTGAGGGGCGGGACCTTCAACGTCCTCGTCGTCTGTTAAGTCAGAGAAGTCGAATCCCAATCACCTACAGTGCAGGCGTGCACCATAATGTGGCAAACCGCCTCGATCACTCCCCTGACTTCTTCCCCACAGACATTGCACCTGTAGGTCGTCCTCACCCCCTTTTCTACCTCCTGAACAGTTCTCAGCGGATTACCGAACCAGTGATGCTCGTATAGGTGCATCTTGAGATCGGATAGGAGGTGCTGATAGTCGGCCCAGTCCTCGGCCTCCTCCGTCAGGTATACGAGCTTCATCGCCTTGGAGCAGAGGGGGCACCTAAGGACGAGGCCGGAAACGGAAGAGCCGTCCTCCAGCTGTACAGTGACCTCCTCGCTTAAGGCCTCCATAAACACCTCCTTCAGTTCCAGGTAGTCTAGGTTGAGCTGGTAAGCAGTCATCAGCTCAGCGAACTCGTACTCTCCAAGGGGGCTGGACCGCTCAAGCTCTTCTCCGAGTCTCTCCAGGATGTCTCTAATCCATCCACATCCAAACAAGTCAACCGGATCACCGCCTCCAGAACTCGGATACTTCTCCACCATTCGTCTCACCTCCCGAAGGCCCCTGGCGGGCCGGATTCACCCCCACGCTGTTATTTAAATTTTTGGCCAGAATTCGTATCTTATGTCGCATTCAATCTATAGAGCGCGCTGCTATAGTGCATAACATTGCATTAGGCGGCGCGCCCTAAGGACGGCCGCGCTACAGTCGGGGTTGACTTTTCCTGGCGATTGGGGAAATGGGGAGTCCAAAGGGACAGCGCAGATGTGCCCCATCTCCAGCTCTGCTTACTTTTCTAGCGACCTTGCCGGTTGGCTCCCCGAACCCACAGCTTGTCGCCAGGTGACGCCGCCGCGGCTCTCCGCAGCCGCGGCTTAGAGGGGCGCGCCTAATGAGCTCGAGAGCCTAGGGAGCTTGCTGACGAAGAGGGACATCAAGCCGCATGTAGTCGCCCTCTCCGAGCCATACGTGTTCGATGAAGTGGATCAGCGCCGAGATCACTCCCTTGAGCTCGGTTGCGCAGAGCGCGCACTCGTAGGTCGTCAGCTTCCAGTATTCCGTCGGCCTTTCCTTCCTTCTGATGATCTTGGTGAAGTGATGCTTAGCCTTGAGGTGGTTGAAGAGTGCACTGAGCAAATTCTGATCGTTCGGACGGTCCGCTTCCTCCTGAAATATGAGTCTGCTCTTCCAGTCGCAGAAGGGGCAGTAAATCTTAGTTCCAAGGTACGGATCGTCGTCCGGATTTTCAGAATGGAAATGCCGGGCCAGGACCTTCATAAATTCGGATTCCAGCTCCCAGTAAGTTATCTCGCGTGCAACACATCTGTGATTAGCTTCTATTAGCCTAGGAATCGCGTCGGTGGCCAAGTGGCCTTCCCCGCTCTCGAGGGCGTATCTCAAGTCCCTCTGAATCTGGCTTAGCTCCAATCTTGTTGGTCTTCCTTGAATCTCAGCACGCCCGCTTTCTCCCATCTCAATCACACCTCCAGGGGATTATTTCCCTTGAATGAAGATTCCGCCTCCAGCTCCTGCACCCACCAGGCGTGCTCAATCACGTGGACCAGGGCGGACATGAGCCCAGTCCTCTCCCCGCCGCACAGCTTGCACCTGTATCGGGTCAGCCGGGCCGAGATCCACGGCCTCTCTCCGCCCCCACTCACGACCTCCGGCACCCTATCGAGGGCGTGCGCCGACCTCAGGTGCCTGGCGAGCGGGGCCAGGATCACCTCGTCGTGGGGCCTCCCGAGCCCTGGCCCCGACCGAGATCTCGACCTGGGCTCATGTCCCGCAGCCTCCAGGACGGTGAGCGGGCCGATCTCGTAGCCGCAGAACGGGCACCTGACCCTCACCTTGAGGATGGCGCCCTCCCCGACGGGCCTGGCCTCAACAACCTCCGTCAGGAGGCTCATGAAGGCCCTCCTGAGGACCTCGTACGCCCTCCTCCTGGCGATCACCGCGGCCCTCCCGGAGTGGGGTCCGGCCTCGTCGCTCACCCCGTCGTGACCCAGGGCCGCGGCCTCCCACTCCTCCGCCGCCGAGGACAGACTCATCAGGTCTTCCTCCTCGAGGACTCCGGCGGACTCCAGGTCGAGCCTCAGGCCCTCCAGCGACAGGAGGAGGGCGAGCCTCTGGGCGCCTTCGAGATCTAGGGGTCCGGAATCCGAGGTGCAACCCATGTGACGTCACCTGAGAACCCCGCGAAGAACTTCTATAAAAGTCTTTTCCTTCTCCTCGACTTAAAGTTAACAATAAAGACAATTTTTAATCTATTTTAATAGTTTAACACTATCAAACGTGTACTATGGTGAAAGATATTGTACTTAGTAGATTATCTGTCGAATATTACACCAGTTGATTTAATTAAATACTTTCCATATATCTTGATCTGTAGTAATCTTATACACCATAGCGACGAAGTTGAATTGAGGGACTAGTCCTTTACAGATGGATGTTGGGGCGACGGTTGAGTGCAGCCAGGTCGCCGAAGTTTAGCTCACCTCTCGACCTGTACTCAGCTAGAGCACGATGTAGGTTTCTCAGCCCTACGCAGGGGGTTTAGCGCGTGAACCCTCCAGATCAATCCCTGACCTGAGCGCCACGCATGCCGGCGCTCCTCCTGATGCGGCGATCGCTCTGCGGACGATCTCCCCCGACCCCGTCGGACTAAAGTTTATCAGGGCCGTGAGGGGGTGAAGATCGATGATAACTATTCCTGACGACGTGCTGGCCGCCATGAGGCTGCCCGAGGGGGACAGGGAGCGCCTCCTGAAGGTCGAGCTGGCCGTCGCCCTCTACCAGAGGGGGATCCTCCCGCTGGGAAAGGCGAGGAAGCTGGCCGGCATGACGAAGTGGGAGTTCATAGAGGAGCTCGCCAGGAGGGGCGTCGAGAGACACTACTCGGGGGAGGAGCTTGAGGAGGACCTCGCGTTCGCCGAGGGTCGTTAGCGACTCCTCTCCACTCATTCACTTGGCCAAGATAGGCAGGCTGGAGCTGCTCAGGCTGCTCTTTGGGGAGGTGCTCGTGCCGGAGGCCGTCTACAGGGAGTGCGTGATCGAGGGAGGCGAGAGGGAAGACGCCAGGAGGATAGCCGAGGCTCGCTGGATCAGGGTTTTGAAGATTCGGGACGAGAGGCTGAGGAAGGTCCTGGCGAGGGAGCTGGACGAGGGCGAGGCGGAGGCCATCGTGCTTGCCCTAGAGGAGGGGGCCGATCTGGTTCTCCTCGACGAGCGTGAGGCCAGGAGGGTGGCGAGGAGCCTGGGTCTCAAGGTCACGGGCACCGTCGGCATCTTGATGAGGGCCAGGCGGGAGGGAATGATCGAGGATCTTCGGAGGGAGTTGGACAGACTCCTGAAATCGGGCTTCTGGATAAGCGAGGACCTCTACGAGAGGATAGTGAGCGGAGAGGGTGGGTGAGTTGATCGGGTGAGGCGGTCACCCCCTCGCGCGCGAGGAGGGTTCCGCCAACGCCTCCTCCTAGGCCCACCTGTCGGCCCGCGGCTTGTAAGCGGACCTGAAGCTGAGCCTGACCCCGAAGACTTCCTCGAACAGTCTACTCTTCTCCCTAGCCTTCGCCAGCTCCACCTCTGGCTCCCTCTTGCTGTAGTACACCGTTAAGACACACTCGCCTCCCCGACAGTCCAGCCCCACACCGTCCACCAGCTGACACAGGGTCCTGTCCAGCGCGTCCGCCACCCTGACGACAGCGGCCATCTTGGCCACTAGATCCATCCAATCATCCGGCACCCTCTCGTCGCTCCTCGGATCTCCCTTCTTCCTGTGAAAGAGGGCCACAAGAGCTGTCAGCGTGAGGTCCACCTCACCGAGCGCTGACCTCAGCTCGTCACTCTCCAGGATCTCTCGGTAGCTACTCTCGTGGTGTCTGTCCTCCCCAGCCGCGCAAACTCCAATGTCGTGCAGGATCGATCCTGCGGTCAGCGGCGCGGGCGGCATCTCGGGCTTGACGCCAAGTTCCCTCGAGGTCAGCTTCCAGAGCTTCATCGCCAGCTGGGCGACCTTCGCCGCGTGTTTCCTCCCCCTGCCGAAATTGTACTTCCTACCATGGCATACCACGCTCGAGAGCTTCGGTTCTGGCAGGGATCTCAGCAGTAGGTCGTAAGCCTCGAGGATCGCCATCTGGCTGTTGGTTTCGATCGCCCCCACTCTTGCGGACCTCGCGGCCTCGACGGCGTCCTCAAAGCTCACCCCGCTGGCGATCAGGTACGCCGCGGCCACCGTACCGCTCCTCCCCGATCCGCCGAGACAGTGGATGAGCACTCTCTTCCCCTGGGACACCCCAGACGCCACCCAGCGGGCCAGCCCGTGAAGTTCCAGTAGGTCGGGCGAGCTGAAGTCGGGGATCGAGTGGTGCAGGTACTCTACCCCGTGGCGGCCCCACTCGCTCAGATCGTAATTTCCCCTGAGTTCGTCCTCCTCTGCGAGCACCAGCGCGGCGTCGAACTCTGCTGCCAACTCGGCTATCATAGTGGAGTAAGGCATGGAGCAGACGGCTACGGGGTGCCCCGGAATTCGCTTGCAGTCGACCATCGAGCCCGCACGGTCCAGTTTGGTTAAAAGTTCTACTGAAAGATAGCTGTGCAAGGTGATCCCGTGACCCCTTCGGTGATGGGTCCGACGCCCCGGTGGGGCGGCCTCCGACAGGGTGGGGTCTGCCGCTTCACTTTGCCTGCGTGAAGGTATTTCAGCGGAACTGGCTCCCGTGAAAATTCTGCGCGACGGACTTTTAAGCCACGTCGCCCACGACCCTCGCCTCTCTTCAGGGACAGGTGTGCCTCATGGGTAGATTTGGACAGGTCACGTTGCTCCTTTTTCTGATGTTCCTGGGGGCGGTGGTGGTCGCCGGGATCTTCGGCGGCGGGGGAGGGAGCGGAGAGGGCGCCGGTACGGCAGCCCCTCCAGCGCATACCACGCTCCCGCCCGAGACGTCCCCAGAGCCGACCCCACCTCCGACCACCCGGGCACCCACGGCTCCGCCGAGCACCGCCCCTCCCACGACGAGCCCGCCTACCACTCAGCCGCCCCAGATGGTCTGGAAGCGCGTGCTGAGGTGGGACGGCCTGGCTGGCAAGGACGTGGCGACGGAGGCCTTCCTGATCACCTCCGACTCGTGGAGGGTGAGGTGGGGCATGCAGGGATCTGAGTTCGCGATCCTCAGCATCGCCGTCTACAGGATAGTGCCGCCCTTGGTCTACCCCTACGAGCTCTACATGATCGACAACCCGGGGGAGGACACCATCTACTTCCACGAGCCGGGTATGTACTACCTCGACATCTCATCGGCGAACTGCCAGTGGCACGTGGAGGTGGAGGAGGAGCTCCCGGAGGACGAGGAGCCGTTCGGCTCTGTGTTCAAGAACGCCAGCTGGGAGCTGATCAAGAGCTGGAGCGGATCCAACGACAAGACTACGGAGAAGTTTGAGACCCCGCGGATCTGGAGGGTGAAGTGGCGAGTAACGCCCGAGAACCAGTACTCGATCTTCTCGATAACAGTCTACGACTCCAGAGGGGATCTGGTGTACTCGATGGACGCTGACACCGGGAGCGGCGTATTCTACGTGTACGACGACGCGGAGGAGGTCTACCTGAAGATCTTGTGTGCGAACGTTCGGGAGTGGAGCGTCAGGGTGGAGATGCAGAGGCCGGGCGGGTGATCCAAGATGGGCCGTGAGCGGGCTGAAGGTCTGTGGAGAGAGCGCTACCTCTCGCACCAGCTTGCAGGGAACAGAGCCGCTCAGCAGCGCGAGGAATATCAAGTAGGCTCGAAACTCTCTCTTCAGACACCTTGACGAGAGAACCCGGTCGAGTAGGCCGATCGGGACTCCAAGGTCGCCCGAGATGTAGGTTGTGAGGACCGCGCGTGGGATCTTAGCGAATTCCCTCTTGACGCCCCTGCAGAGGAGAGGCCCCACCGACACCAGGGTTTACCCGGTGCGAAGGCTGAGGAGGCTGTCGTGCCAGTGCGTGCCGTGGTGTGGGGAGACTAATACCCCAAACCCATTTTCCCTCATTCTTTAGGTCTTGTACCACCCTCTCGATATCCTCTTTCTCGAGATCCCCAGAAAGAGGAACCTCCCATCCGACCGCAGCGCGAGGCTGAGGCGATTAGCGCTTCTCTTGAGGGCTCTGTTTGCCTCTCTCGTGGCCTTGGGTAGTCTACCCTCAAGAATTCCGGAGTTCCAAGCGGCAAAGGCGCAGGAGATTCGGATCGCGGCTCCACCACCTCTGAAGGAGACGGCGGCCGGTCGAAGACCCCCGATTCCCCCACGATCCCGTCAATCTCCCTGAGGACTGGGTCGCGCGCGAGCTTCGCACGCGCCCGGCCAGCGAAACCTCCGATCGGTTGTATCACTTGGAGTTGAAGTTAAACCCCCAGGGTGACCTCATCTCACGGCGCCCCCATGGATCCCCTCACCGATTCCGGGATCGGATCCTCGAAAATGAGGCCATACTTGGCAGCGAGTCTCCTGACGTGCCTGTCGTTGGATACTACCACGGGAATCCCATGCTCCACGGCCGTGGCCACGAGTAAACCGTCGCCCAGCGGGACGTTCTCCTCCCTGGCCATTCTCACTCCGAGGTCCACCTGCACGTTCACGACGTTCAAGCCCTCTGCGATCACCTCCAGCTTTTCCAGGATCCTCCGCCTCGGTCTCACCCGGTAGTACCAATACAGGGTGTTGTAAGTCTCCAGCATCGTAGTACCCGCCACGTTCAACTCCAGTTCCCTTCTGAGGCCCCTCAGAATGATGGGCTCGGCGTAGGGCGTCGCTATGTGGTCCTCCAGCAGGGCGTAGGACAGGACGTCGGGTCCACTATCCTCCCTCTCTAACACCGCCGTATCTGTGCTTTCCCGTCTCGGCGTCCCAACTCCCCCTGCCCTCCCCCACCTTGAGTCTTATCTCCTTGAACCTCCTGACCAGCTCTTCCCTGCCCTCCTTCCTCACCAGGAGAACGTCCCCCCTCCTCTCAACTATCAGGGAGTCGCCCGTCCTCAACCCTCCCCTGAACTTCTTTGGGATGACGATCCTCCACCTCTCGTCGATCTTCACACGTTCTCCCACTCCCATTCCCCATCCCATCTCCCGAGGGGCCATAAAAAGGTTGGAGGGCCACCGAGCCGGCGCGCCCGCCGCCCTGAACCTCTCCCAGATCGCCAGGCGACTACATTCCGGCCAGATCCCTCAAGACCTCTGCGAGGACCCTTAACCTCCCGCCGCCCCTCTTCAATAGATCCTCCAAGCATCTCCTGTACCCGGTGGGAGGGTGCACCGTGCTGATCTGGCCGTGGAGCCTCTTCGGGTTGCTGCTCAGGTCGTAATCCTCCAGCCTGATTCCAGACTCCCGGGCCGACGCCACCAGGAACTCCTCTAGGTTTTTCTCCAGGGCAACGACCCAGCCGTGGCCGCACCTGAAGACCCATACGCCGCTTTCAGGCCTCGACCTCTCCTCGTCCTTGACGCAGAGGCTGGGCATGGATCCCTCGTGGTCTAGGTCGACGAGGCAGAGGCCGCCCCTCCGCGCCCTCCCTATTGCCCTCCCTTTACCTCCGTGCTTCGGGTGCCTCGCCTCAAACCCCAAGGCAGAGAGGAGCACCTTGTCCGGGTAGCACTCCACCCAGATCATCGAGCCCCCAGCTCCAAGAAGACGTCGGCCCCCTCCACTATCATGTCCCTGATCTCGGAGACCTCCACGCGCGAGTACCTGCTCGCGCCCCCCTCTCTCCTGGCCAGGTACACGGTCAGGTCTTCGTCGGGGACCTTGTCCACGAGGGTCTCGAGGAAGTACGGGTTGTGCGTGGTTATCAGGTAGGAGTTGGACCTGTCCATCGCCAGCCTCTCGGCCAAGAACTTCGTGTAGTAGGGGAAGGCGTGGGCCTCTGGCTCCTCCAGCAGTATGAAGGAGTCCTCGTTCGTCTCCATGGCAGCCAGGAAGAAGATCATCCTCCTGACGGTGTCCGAGAGCAGGTGCCAGGGCACCTCGAGCAGCTCGCCCGTCTCCAGCTGTCTGACGAACTTGACCCGCCCCGTCGGCCTCTCCAGGCTGAGCTTCAGCCCAACGTCGGACAGGATCGACGACACGACCTCCCTCAAACTTCCCCTGATGCTCAGCAGGTGAATGAGGTTCTCACCGGCCGGGGGCAGGAGCTCCTTGCCCCAGCTGACGGACCTCTTCGGACCGGAGAACCTGTAGAACTTGACCCTCGACAGGGTCTTAAGAAGCTCGTCGGCCGTTAAGAGTGCGTATCTGCCGAGGCTGACGGAAAGCGTTCCTCTCCGTTTCCTGACCGAAAATACCCTCTCAGTTTTGTCGCGGATGGGCCCGTAGGAGATCCAGAGGACCTCTGGATCGTAGGAGTACTCGACCTTCAGGGCGCCGTCGACGTCGAGCCTTATCGAGGCCGGCTCGTCGACTGAGAACATGAAGAATGGGTCCTCGATCCTATTAAACCTGAGGAGATTCCTCAGAATCGAGCTCAGGTTTCTCAGCTCCACCTCCCCGCCTTTCTCGAAACTCTTAACTAGGCCAGACTTCCTGTAATTCTCGAGCTGGCCCAGCAGGGTGAAGGAGGCTGCGGCCTCCAGGAGGTTCGACTTACCCGACTCCGGCGGGCCTATCACGATGTTTATCCTCCTGAGCTCCAGGTCCGCCTCTCGGATGGACTTGAACCTGCTCACTCGAAGCCTGGCGTTCAACTTCCACTTGCTTGAGAGCCAACTGAAAATAAATCATGAGGACCGAGAGCCTCCTCCCGCGATTCGAGGGTCGCGAGGCGAGGATTCCCTCACCGGACGGGACCAACCGGAGCTTCCACAGGCTACTCATCCCCGTACTCCCTCAGAACCCTGATGTCCCCGTTGACTGGTCCATGGTGAGGGCTCAGCTGGCCGTCGAGGCCACGGTGGTCGCCCTGTCTGACCCCCCTTGGGGGGGTGGCTCTGTCCGGGTCGTGATGGA
Organism: Thermoproteota archaeon; assembly: GCA_027491555.1. Next base: position 10,998 of record JAOZGN010000028.1, on the reverse strand, counting down.
TGTTACGCCCCACGCCGACGAGGTCGCCAAGGCTCGGCCGAAGGCGTCAGGAGGCTCACGGGGATCAAAGTACGAGTCGTGGCGAGGAGCAGCGAGGGGGTTCCGGGGATACGGCTCGCCGACGTGCTCGCGGGGTGGACTAGGAGGAGTAAAGTAGGAGTATGAGGGCCTTCGGCGCTTCTTCGACCCGCGCTCGGGCGGGGGCATCCGCCCTCGTTGCTTTGCGGAGGCGGCCAGGTCGTGAGGTCATCACGTTAAGGTTAAGGTTATCGTAAAAGGTCATCATCAGAGAACTGCAGTGAGGCTCTCGCTTCTCTAACTATACTGGACTGTCGTTCTTGGAACGTGAAATTTGGGGGCGTCGCGCTTCACCTTGGCAGCGGGAGTCCTCGTGCAACCTTAACAGGCAGGGGGCGTTCGCTCCTCTGAGGGACATGGAGAGGATCGAGGTCAACCCGAAGAAGCTTGGCGGACAGCCCGTGATAAGGGGGACGAGGATTCCGGTCGCGCTGATAGTCAGGCTGGTGGCGGAGGGTCTGACGCCTGAGGAGATGCTGAGGGAGTACCCCGAGCTCACCCTTGAAGATGTCAGGGCCGCCCTGAGGTACGCCGCCGAGCTCGCAGGGGCGGAGGTAACGGTGGCCCTTGAGTGAGCTCAGGTTTCTGATCGACGAGAACCTGCCCACGTCTCTGGTCAGCTTCCTCCGGGAGTTGGGATGTGGCGCCGAGCGTCCAGGTGAAGTCGGACTCGGGGGAGCGGACGACGAGGCGATCGCCCGCGGCGCACCCAGACGGTCTGGAAGCGCGTGCTGAAGGGGGACGAGCTGGCGGGCAAGGGCGTGGCGATGGATGGACGAGTGGTTTATACCCTATCGTAGGCCCTGCCTCTCTCGGCCACCACGAGTATTGTGATTACCCTCTGGCTCCAGTCGACCTTGTAGATGACCCTGAGCTTCCCCAGTCAGCTTCACCACGTCGAACTCTCTGAACGGAACCGGGTTCCGCCTGAGAACCTCGAACAGCTCTGTGAGCCTTCTCCCTGTACTCCCTGAACTCTTCTATGCCCTTCAGGGCCCTTCCCTTGACTTCGAGCCTAAAGCCGCCCACAGCTCAACCTGCCCAGGGTCTCGTCCCGGAGGGCCTCCTCGATCAGCCTCTTCTCCCACTCCTCGGGCTCCTCGACGCCTATCACGTACTCCATTACGTACTCGAGCATGCTTCTTATGGCCCTGATCTCGGCCATGAGGGATTCCATGCCATCTGATCGGAACCCTGATGAGGATATAAAGGCTCACTCGGCCCGTCAAGCCCTCCTCGCGGATCCGGTGCCGTCGGCCACCAGTTCGCCGATCCAATACTTACGGGTTAGGCGACCGTCAAGGGTTCCCAGCCGTCCATCGCCCTGCAGGCCGCCGTAGTCGCCTTCGACCCCTGAGCGCCTCGAGGGGACCACCCCGTGGCTCTCGATAGGGGATTCAGGAGGGACCAAGGCATCGGACGCGGCTCGGTGGAGGGACAGGCCCAACTAAGTGAGGGTGGATCATGGCCTTCCCTGACGGGCGCTTGAGACCCAGGACCGAGTCGTTTACCTTCTGAGCGATAGCCCGTTTCCTCGATTTAGGAGAGAGCTGATTGAGCGCTCTCAAAGCCCCGTTGAAGAGTCCAAAGCCTAGGTTGGTGTGAGGGGCGAGCCCCTTGAGGGGATTGCCCAGGCCCGAAGATACCCCAAGCGCTCGAGGATTTCCTCCAGCGAGGGGCGAGCTCCAGCGACTAGGAATCTCATATGGGCTTGGGCGAAATCGAGATCCGCTCGTGAGATTCGCTCGACATTGACTCAAAAGAATCGCTTGTGAGTCAAGTGATTTCCTTTCACAAATTTTTATCTCTCTCTATATTCCTGAACCATGCGGGTACCCAGCGCCAGCTGGGGCGCCCGGCAGATGATGGCTGGGGTAGCCCGGCTTGGGATGCCGGGCGTCCGCTCACCCGCTATTTCTTGAAGAGTTCTCTGATGGCCCCGACCTTGGGGCGGATCACGGAAAGATAAGAGTCGTCACCCAGCTCCCAGGCGGCCCTCAGGGCTCCCGCAACGAGGTCGGCTAGTTGAACCCCCAAATCTGCCCTCGAGTCGACGTGTTTGATCCTCAGCCTCACGAGCGGTCGGTGGAGGGCCTCCTCGGTGAACCTCAGCTTCCTCCAGAGGTAGTCGTTGAACTCCCATATTGACTCCTCGCCCATGGACCTGTCGTACACTATCGTGAGGGTCCCCTTCACGACTATCCCCGCATCTTTGAGGACGCTCCACAGGACGTGGTGCGCCAGCAGGTAGTTCCTCAGGATACCCGCCTTGGACCTCAGGTCCCCGTTGACCGTATCCTTGTCGAGCACGAGCCCACCGAGGACCAAACTTTCCAACCTCTCGTTCTCAACGACTCTGCGGAGGACGTACTGGGCGACGTCGAACTTGGCCCTGTTCCTCCATGAGAACTTTATCTCGGGCTCTGCGTATCCCTTTCCCCTCAGAGTCTCCCTGATCCTCTGCATCTCCTTTCTGAGCCTCGCTGCAGAGCCCGTGAAGACCCACCCCACTGCAAAGTACCGGCTGCCCCTGTGCCTCATTCGCCTGAAGCCCAGGTCGCCGGACTCGTCGACGAAGAGGTGGGCCAACGGAGTTCCCCGCTGACTCCATCAAATTATATGCGGCGCACACCTCAACTCTTCGGTTTGACCTTCTCCCGCCACGCTTCGGAGCCTTCTTCAGGTAGTTCCCGGGCCTGATGGGGTCAAAGCTCTGCCGAGCGCTCCGCAAGTTCGACAGTTCCTTTCACCGCCTGACTCCCCTGGCCAGGAACACGATCACGCGGGCCCCTCCGCGCTCCGCCGCAGCACCCTCCCCCACGCAGGTCGTCTCAACCTCCCCCAGCCCCGCCTCCTCCAGCCATCTCCCGACTAGCCGGCGGTCGAGTTCCAGCCAGACATCGTCCATCTCCTCCCTGAACCACCCGTACCTGTGCTCGTCCAGGTCGGTTATGACGATCCTCCCCTAGACGCCCTCCGCATTACCCTGCCATACCTTCGAGGCTAAAATTCAGAACCATAGCCTCTTGATGTCGGTCTTGTCGAAATCCCTGTCCTCGCTAGCTATAGCCTGCAGCCCAAATACCTCCACGGTCGCCGCGTGGATCGAGTCGGAGGGCTTCAGGCCATACTTGACCATGTACTTCCTGGCTTCCAGGTAGGTCTCCAGGCTCAGCGGAAGCACATCGACGTGGGGAAGCACCGCTCTGTCGATGAGCTCGAGGGTCTCACCGTAGGGGACGCCGTACTTCCTCTCCGAGACGTATATGGCCTCGTCCAGCGCCAGCAGATTGGTGAAGAGCTCGTGGCTCCTGAGCAGCCCCTCCCAGAAATCTTCGACGAGCTTGGCCTCGTCGTCAGGCATCCTCACGTTGAGGTACACGATGAGGCTGGCGTCGACCAGCACCCTCAATCCTCGAACTCCCCCTCCAGATCCACGTCGGCCAGGTCACCCAGCCTGGCCTCGCTTCCCCCCACCTTCCCCCTCCTCTCTCTGATCCACCTCAGGGTCTCCTCAATGCTCCTTGGGCCTCTGATGGCTATCTCGTCTTCTCTTATCTCCAATAAGACCTGGCCGTGCTCCTTTATCCCGTACTTCTTCCTCAGCACCTTGGGAATGATTATCTGGCCCTTGGGTCCGACCTTCACCTTGAGTCTTACCATGAGTTATACCAAGTATCACTCGAGGTAATGCTCTAAAATAGGTTGCCGTCGCGTTGCGTGCGCTGCGCGGCGGGGCGACTCCACGCTACGTAGCCATCCAGGAGATTTATATCCCCGCCTGACCTATCACGTCTCGTGCCGCCGAGGGGGCGTCCCCTCTCTCGGGGCGGCCGAAGTTCCTCGGCGCCTACGTTGCCTGCGCTGCAGCCTGCGTCGCCACAGCTTCAGGGATGGCGTTTTTCGATGCAGCGGCAGGGGGCCGCCGCGTCGCCGGTGACGCGGCGGCGCGTAGAGCTTAATTCCCGGGCGAATCCTTCGCATACCCAGATTGGATGTGGATCCTCCTTCCGGCGATCGTCAGGGGCGACTTCGAGTCGCGCCGTCAAGGCACGCCCTCGAGGCTACCGCGCGTAGGAGGATCGAGAGGTCCGACTTGGAGGGCGCGGTGAGATCGCCGGATGAGGTGTACGTGGATGTCAGGACGGGCTGTCTAGTCGCCGTCAAGTCGGCCGGGCGAAGGTGCCCTGTCGTGATATACTAGAGGGCAGGCAGGAGAGGTCGAAGTTGTGACGGCTTTTACTACCTCAAAGGGTTTAAGGCTCGCTGGGAGCAGGGAGAAGAGAGGGATATGGATCAGGGTAAAGTAGTCGTCCGCTACGACAGGGAACACGATATCCTCTACGTCGATGTGAGGCCGAGCGCCAGGGCCGCGGAGACCGCCGAGGCTGCGGACGATCTCCTCATGGATTTGGACGAGGAGGGGAACGTCATAGGCATAGAGCCTTGGAGGCCGGAGCAGAGTCCCCCTAGCCGCGCTTGCGGCCCTTCCCGAACAGGTTGAGCCCATCGTGTAGAACTACGGCCCCGTCCAGCATCCGCGCGTACACCGGGTCCTCCAGCTGGCGGACATCCAGCACGACTATGTCGACCCTCAGACCCCTCGGCCTCGCCTTCCTAGCCCAGATCGCCTCCTCCAGGGGGTCCGGGTCCGGTAGAATTATCGCCACGTCGTAGTCACTCGCCGCCCGCGCCTCCCCCCTCGCCCTCGAGCCGAACAGGAGGATCGTCGAGCGTGGACGTCGGCGCCTGAGCCTCTCGACGAACTCCCTGAAGAGGAGGGGCTGGCGCCTGAGCCTATCGGCCTCGCTCCTCAAGAGCCTTCTCAACCCACTCGACGATCCTCTCGGCATAAGAGATGCACCTCTCTGCCCTCTCCCGATCGTACCGCCCCGGGGTCCGCCCGGGGTACCTGGCCATGGTGTAGTGGGGCGTGAGGGCGTCCGCGGCCTCCAAGACCTCGGGAGGCGCCGAGAGATCAAGCGACTCGGCGGCGCGCAGAAGCTCGACTAGGTCGTGAGAGAAGGGGTAGATCCCGGTGAGAGAGACGAGGAGGCCCCTCAGGTGAAACTCGGCGGCCTGGTGAGCGTTGAAGCAGGCAAGCCAGTAGTGCCCCTCACCCAAGTTCTCTCGCGCCTCAGAGAGGAAGACCTTCCCCCTCGAGATCCACTCCGACATGCGGACGCTCAGGCGGCTGAGACGCGGGAGAGGTATTAAACGGTCGCTGGTCCCCTTGCCCCCCTCAACTCCATTTCAAGCGGGCTGAGTGTGCTGGGAGGCGCCGGCGGTAGAGAGGAGGGTCTGACGCGGCGGGGCCGATCAGCGGGGGCCCTCAGGGTTGAACTTCAATGTCCTCGAACCTCCTGAAGTGGCGATCAAAGCTGTACGCCCTCCTGATACCCAGCTCAAGCATCTTCACGTATGCAAGGGCGTCGTTAACGCTAACACCACGCCGCTTGGCCACGGACACGGCCGCCGCGTAGTCGCTCCGGCTCACGGGGAGGACCTCGACGTTCCCCGCTGACAGAAGCCAGGCCATCAGGCCCACGCTCTCGGCGAGGCCGACCCTTGACTCGACTATGTTGGCTATCTCGCTAAGGTGCACGACGGTGGTGGCGACCCGCTCGCCAGCCTCAACCCTGAGGAGTATCCCCTTCGCCTCCTCCTTGACCTTGACCTCTTCTGGTCTCATCTCCCTCCTGGGTCTTAGGTAGGCGTGGAGAAAGACGCTTGAGTCAATGAACGTTACCTCGCTCATGGATGGCCCTCCTCAGCTCGTGTGAGTCGGTGAACCGATCAACGTCAATCTCAATGGCGTCAAACAGGTCTGACGGCCTCACCGCCTTAATGGGCCTGAGCACTATCACGCCCCCAGTCTCCTCCAACACGAACAGCCTCGATCCGACCCGTCTCCTCACCTTCGCGGGGATCAGCACCCTGCCCTGCCGATCCATCCTGACTATGGTCCCCACGCAAAGCTCACCTAATATCTCAGTGATGGCATTGAGATATATTTCTACCACATCTAAGAAATATGGAGAACTGGCCGGCTGGTGGGTCAAGCGATTGAGCGAAGGACTGAAATCATTGGGGCCCCCAACTGGGGTCGCTACTCGCCTAGAGAGGCCAGATCTCTGAGAAGCTCTGCCAAGACCCTCAACTCGCCATCCGGAATGGACAGCTCCTCGCCTGAACTTCGATACCCGCTCCCAGTACCACGTCCAAAAGCACGGGAACGACGGCCCTCCCAGATCCCTCCAATCCCAGAAGGTGCGCAGGATTGAGCTCGCGGTTCAGCGAGGCGGTCTCACCGCTTCACCCCTCTGGCCAAGAACAACGACGCGTGGGCTCCTCCGCGCTAGCCGTGCGGCACTCTCTCCAGGCGAAGGTCAAATCCACATCCTCTATTCATCCCCTGGCCAGCCCGCGGTCGAACCCCGGCCTGAGATCGTCCATCTCCTCCCTAAACTAGTCGCACTAGTGCTGTCCAGATCCGTTGTGGTGACCCCCTCCCTTCCTCGGTATCCGCGCCATCTCCCGGATTGCCGGCGGGGCCCTGGCAGGTGGTGGAGGGCCACGTACGAGGCGTCGTAGAAGGTGATCCCTCTCCACCGCCAGCCTCAGGGCCGGTGAGTAGTCCGGCTCAACGACCTCCATCAGATCACGAGCCCGGGGATGGCCTCCAAGAGCCTCGCCCCGTCCTCGGCGGAGTACGGCCCGCGGAGGCGGACGTCCTTCCAGATGGCGTTCCCCACCTCAAACATAGCCAGGGGGATCGTTGCCCCCTGGGAGCCTCCGCATTCCGCCCTCCTTCACAGCCCGGATTATCGAGCTGGCGTCAACCATCATCCTCACCTCGACTCCCTGTCCTCCCATATGTGCGCGACGACCCTCTGGGCGTCCAGCTTCTCCAGAACGTCCCTCAGCCTCAGCCCTCCGCTCAAGCCTCTCGAGCCCGAACTCAGCCAGCTTCCTCATTATCGCCTCCTTCGCCACCCTATGGTGAGAACTCTTGGTTGTAATGATGGGTTTACCGAGGGATCGCTGGCACACCCCCTAATCTCTCGGGCGGGAGGTCTCTGAGGTCAACGACTTCGACACCGAGCGAGTCCGCGTGCCTCAGGATGTACCTGTCGCTCGTGACAATCGGAACTCCCTCGAGGGAGGCCGTGGCCACGTGGAAGGAGTCGAAGTAGTGCAGCCTCCTGGGGCCGCCGTGCTCCCGGTACAGCCGCAGGGCCAGCAGGGCCACCTCCGGGGTGACGGGGAGCGGAGTGTGGGGGATGGCCGCCACCCCAGCCAGGACCTCCTCAATGAGGTCGAGAGAGGCTCCCTTCGACCTGAGCGCGCTGATAAGCTCGTCGTACATGATCGAGGAGACGAGCCCCGTGGCCTCACCCGACGAGAGAGACCGAACCACCACCTCTGCGGCGTCTGCGAGCTCGTCTCCCCTCAGGAAGGAGATGAACACGTCGGCGTCCAAGAGCACCTTACCACTCAGCCCTCTGCGCGGCAGACTCCTCACCCGCCTCCTCGAGCTCCTCCGCGCTCCAGGGTATCTTGACCGATCCCTTGAGGTCCAGCGGGTCCCTCAGGGGGATCAGCCTGACCTCCCTCCCGCTCCTCAGGACGAGGAACCTCTTGGCCCCCAGCTCCCTCCTTAGCCTGGCCGGGAGGGTGATCCTGCCCCTGTCGTCCATCTCAACCACATTGACTCCCATACTGTGAGATGAATTCCCATCAACTATATATAGCTGTGGGCGCGCCTCGCAGGATCGCGGGGCCGACCTACCCGCCGGAGTACCTGAACCCGCTCACCTCCCCTAGAACGAAGACCGGTTCCTTACCCAGGAAGAGTTCGAGGCTCCCGGAGCCGAGCGCGATCTCCTCGCCAGACAGGTCGAGGGCCTCGAGGGTCCCATCACCCTCCAGGACGAGGGGGCCGCCCTGGCCGGGACCCCTTACGACCCACCAGTCTTGCCAGACAACCGAGACGGGCCCCTTTGGGGTGGAAAACTTGAAGAGATAGGTCAGAGAGTCATTTATGGAGAACTCGAGCCTCGCTGACCCGAGGAGCCTGGAGGTGGTCCTGTACGCGTAGAACCCCCTCTTCTTCACCCCCGCCCCCCTGTCCCACGGGCCCCTGCCGTCGTAGATCAGCCCAGACTGGTCGAAGAAACCCCGGCCGGTGCCCTCGTAGCTCGGCTCCTCGACGTAGCACCAGAAGACCCTCTCCGCCCCCGCGGCCCTGAGGGTCACGAACCTCTTGACCAGGTCCGCGGCCTGCTCCACCTCGGTCTGGCAGATCTCCCCTACGCACCCGGAGAAGGTCGAGGTCTCCTGCACCCAGACCTGCCTGTCGCCCAGCCCGTACTCAGACAGGATCTCCTTGACCTCCCTGTATATCCGCACGCCAGAGAGGTACGTCTGGGCCCCGGGGAGCCGCTCCGATGGGGCGGCGAGCCCGTAGTAGTGGAAGTTGAAGGCGTCGACCAGCCGACCGGCGCCGGTGTCCAGGAATGCCCTCAGGTACGGGCCCAGCGAGGACTCGTCCAGTAGGCCCCCCATCACCACGGTGCAGTCTGGGCAGGCCTCCTTTATGGCGGAGGCGTAGACCTCGAACCTCCGGGCGAACTCCTCGGGCCCGCAGGACGTCCCCCACCCCCCGTTCTCCTCGTTCCCCACCATCCACAGCGTCACCCGCCTGCCGACGCGGGCCGCCCCCTCCCCCTCCGTGTAGTACCTGACTATCCCCTCGACCGCCCGGAACGTGGCGTCCGGGTCCCTGACCTCTGGGACCCAGAAGGCCGCGAGCGGCTCGGAGCCGTTCCCCACCACCCACCTCATCACCCTGGTGTTCCTCCTCTCCTGAGGGGAGCCGACGTATCCCGGGTCCGCTCCCACGAAGAAGCCGAAGCTGTGCACGTCGACCCCGAGCTCCCGGAGATGCGAGAGATCTCGGACGACCCCGGTGATCCCGAAGAAGCCGTCCCTCTCCCGTCGAGGGCCCGCGATCCTGAGCCGCGCCAGCGCCGCGGCTGAGGTGACTGCCAGCGCCGCGGCCAGCAGGGCTAGGACTCTCCTTCCGCCCACGGGGGCCGCGCCGCGCGGACACTTAAAACCCGATTCGAGGCCCCGTCGGCGCCCCCCGACTTCTGGTCTATACCCCCGGTCCTAAACGCTATCAAGGTCCCGACCCCCCCCCGGCGCGTGTGGGATGGTGAGGTGAGGTCCCGCCTCCTCTCCTCCGGCGCCCTGATCCTCCTCCTGGTCCCCCAGGCCTCACCGGGGGGATCGCCGCCCCCGCGCGCCGGGGCCGCGTGCGTCGGCCCGACATCCAAGCAGGTTTCGGGCCCCGGCCACGCGATCCCCCTGACCGTGAGGAACTGGCTCTCATGGGACAGGCGGGGAGAGCCCGTGTCGTCGGGCGTCCCCCTCCCGCCCGGGGTGGCCTGGGACGTGGGTGAGTTGCGGCTGCTGGACGGATCGGCGCTCGAGGTTCCGGCCCAGTTCACCGTGCTGGCTAGGTGGAGCGACGGGAGCCTGAGGTGGGTCCTCGTGGACCTCCAGGCCGACGTCGAGGCTGGAGGAGAGTCCACCTACTACCTCGAGGCCGGCGCCCAACCACGGGGGGTAGACACCCCCCTGGAGGTCGAGGACCTGGGCGACGCCCTGATCGTCCGCACCGGCCCGCTGAGCTTCGAGGTGGGGAGGAGCGGCTCCCCCCTGCTCGGACCCTTCCGCCTCGACCTCGACGGGGACGGCTTCCCCGAGGCTGAAGTGGCCGAAGGGGGAGACGTGGTCGTGGTCGGGGAGGACGGAGGGGAGTACCTGGCCGGCCTCGGGGGAAGGGTGGTTGAGGTGGAGGAGGCCGGGCCGCTGAGGGTCTCGATCCTGGTCAGGGGATCGCACGTCAGCCCGGCGGGCGGCACCCTCCTGAACTACACGCTCAGGATCCACGCCTTCGCCTGGAAGAGCTGCCTCAGAGTCTACTACGCGGAGGAGAACATGCTCCCCTGTCTTAACGACGGCTCGGGGCAGCCTAACTGCCTCAGGCTGGGGTCCCCGAACTCGGTGAGGTTCGAGGGGGTGGAGCTGAGGCTGAACCTCACCCGCGGGCCTGACCCATCCTACGCCGTCCCCGCGGACGGACGGATCCTGCGGGGCGACCTGACAGGCGCCGCGCTGCTCTACCAGGACTCGAGCGGCGGGCCGGACTGGGACAGGTGGCCCGGGGTCAGCTTCAGGGGGTACGTGGTGAGGGTGGGGGAGAGGGATCTGCACCGTGGGAACAGGTCGGAGGGCTGGGCCGACCTCTCATTCGAGAACTTCGGCCTGACGGTCGGCAAGAGGTACTTCTGGGAGAGCTACCCGAGCTCGATCGAGCTCGTCTCCTCCGGGCAGGTCAGGGTGGGCCTCATGCCGACACAGTTCTCGGCGCCCTTCGAGCACAGGGCCGGGGAGCGAAAGACCCACGAGCTCGTCCTCCTCTTCCACCCCGGCCGGTTTGAGGAGGCGCACGCCCGGGAGGTGGTGGGCCTGATGGACCCCACGCAGGCGAGGGCCCCAGCGGAGCTGTACCTGGACTACGGGCTTTACGAGAGGTGGCCGCCGTACAGCCCCCTCGACCCCTGGCTCAGGCACTACGAGCTGAACAACCTGGCGGCGGTGAACGGGACCGCCGGGCCGTACGCGGCCAACCTGTTCGACGCCCGCGAGAGCGTGGACTTCTACGGGTGGATGCACTTTGGAGACGTCAGGGTCGTGGACGAGGACGGCGGGACCGGGCAGATGAACCTGCAGTACGACTTCGAGTACGGCATGCTGGTCCAGAGCCTCAGGCTGCTGGGGAGGGACGACCTGAACTCCCGCAGGTGGTGGCTCCTCGGAGAGCAGGCCGCCAGGCACACGGCCGACATC
>JAOZGN010000024.1 GCA_027491555.1 Thermoproteota archaeon | reverse complement strand
GGAACAGGATGGCGCTCCGGACGGTTTCGGAAGCCACCTTAGAGATAGCCTCCACGTTCAGTATCCTGAACATCAGCACGTACGACCCCACCACCAAGAAGAACGCCAGCAGCGCCGTCAGATAGTTTGCCATCTTCTGACCCTCGGTGTCCATCCAAAGCTCCCTGATGCGCCCGGTGAACTCCGAGATGGTCTCAAACGTCTCCTCCAGGTCCGCGCCTGCGTTGAGCGCGTTGATTATCAAGAGGCTGATCAGGCGCGAGACGCTGTACCTGACCTCCCGCGCGACGCTCTCCAGGATGACCATGTACGGGAGCCTGAGCTTCGCCCAGGCCTTCATCTTGGAGACGAGCTCCCTGAGTGGCTTGTAGGGGGCCTTTGCTGACAGGACGGCTTCTGAGAAGGGCCTACCACCCCTGAGTTCTGCGAATATGTCTTGGAGCAGCATTGGGAAGTCGAAGGCCTGGCCCCTCAGGACCCACTCCTCCCTCCTTATGGTGAGCCAGCCGATAATGCCCCCCACTCCCACGGCGAGCATGGCGATCCTCGTGGTTCCGAGTTCCACGGGGAGGGGGCTCATCCCCCTGGCCTCGATGTAGGTCATGGCCGAGAACACTATGGCGGCCACGCCGAGCGACCTGGCCCACGCGTGGACAACGGTGTCCTGTTTGAAGTAGAAGAGCCTGGTGCTAAAAACCTTGAAGAGGAACACGAATATTGGAGAAGGAACCACTGTGGTTGCTATCGTGGCCACCAGCGGACCCGAGCTGACGGCCCCCTCCTGGGCCAGGGCTTGGAAGGAGAAGATCATGATCATCACGAAGGGGAATATCGTGGCGGTCAGCGTGTAGATGATGAGAACCATCATTAGCCTCTCGGTCCTCTCCCTGAGGGCTATCAGGGTCCTGTTGATGGAGTCCTCCAGTTCGACCTTCAGCATCTCGCTTACGGCCTCTCCCCTCGTGGCTAGGTAGTCGTGGAGCCTCGCGTAGACCCTCGACCAGGCCTGGCTGGGAGAGAGCCGTCTGTTGATCTCCAGGCCCGACAGGGAGCCGGCGGCCGCTATCCTGCTCGCCACCCTCCTGAAGTACTCGGCGGCCTCCTTTCGTGGGGCTATGTTGGCCGCCACCCTGAAGCAGTCGCTGAGAGCCCTCCCAACCCTCTGCAGGATCCAGAGAGATGCTAGATAGGCCCAAAAGTCCTCTTCAACGCTGCTTCCCAGGATGAGGACCCCCAAGAAGGGCGTAGTCAGGTAGATGACCGGCGGTATGATCGCTAGGGGAGCGGCGTAGTAGGGCTTCTTGAGCACGCCGAGGTAGGCGGCGGCCGAGGACAGAGCCACGGAGGCTATGGCTATGAGGATCAAGCGCTTCCTAAAGTCTTCCGGCCTGACGTCGTACATCCCGGCCTTTACCAGCAGTTCGTTTGAGACCAAGGACTATCACCTGGCCAGGGCCATCTTCGCCCTGAACTTGGAGACCCTCGCTGCCAGCTCGTCGACCCTCCTCAGGTACTCGTCTATTACGTCGTTGAGCGGGCGCCCCTCCTTCTTCGCTATCTCCCTGAAGAGTACGCTGTTCCTCAGCGGGTCACCAACCAGCTCGTCGTACTTCAGGGTGAACACGTCGTTCAACTTCAGCTCGCCGTCCTCGTAGAGGATCTCGGCTATCCTCACGACTCTCCTCTTCTTGCCCTCCCTCCTGAGGAGGACGGCCACCCTGAAGTCTGCCACCCTCTCCTCCGGGAGGTTAATGGGGTCGCTCGTCAGCCTGGCGAGCACCCCCTCTAGGGTGTTGGAGTGAAAGGTGGTCAGCGCCGTGTGGCCTAGGTGGATGAACTGGACGAGGAGCCTGGTCTCCGCGCCTCTGCTCTCTCCGACAACCACGTAGTCGGGCCGCATCCTAAGAACGTCTCTCATGAGGTCTGCTATAGTGAGCCCCGCCGCCGCAACGCCCGGCGGCTGGCCCACGAGGGAAGTCCAGTTACCGTGCTCGGGGAGGTAAATCTCGGGTGTGTCCTCCACGGTCACGATGTGCTTATCCTTGGGAAGCAGCGAGAGCAGGGCGTTTAGGAAAGTTGTCTTTCCACTCCCTGTCTCTCCTACTATGAAACCCGACATGCCGTGCTCCGCGACCATCCAGAGGTAGGCGGCGGCCTCCACCGTGATGGTGCCGTAGATTATCAGCTCCTCTATCCCCGGGCGCCTCACGAACTTCCTAATAGTCAAGGTAGTCCCTCCCTCGCTGGCTGCAGGGCCAAAGAGGGCGTGTACTCTGCTTCCATCTGGGAGCCTTCCTTCCAGCCTAGGTCTCGCGAGGGAGACCTGTCTACCGACCATCTCGGCCAGCTTAAGAACGACGAACCTTGCTTCCTCCTCAGACAGCTCTACGTTGCTCTCCAGCCAGCTGGGCCGACCCGAGAGGAACACATAGATATTCCTAGACCCCCTCGCTGGGAGCGTGAGGTCCTCCACCTCCGGGTCTCTCAATATGGGATCGAGCTTTCCGAGTCCCTGAATGTCCCTTCTAAGGTAGTAGGTGAACGCTTTGAGCGCCTTCTCCGACCTCTCGTCGACAGGCTTCCCCTTCTTCAGCTTGAGCTGCATGGCCCTGGATGCTGCCTCTCGGTACAACCCCTCCAGCTTTTCCATCTCGTCGAGGGTTATCCTGGACAGTACGAACTCTTTCGCCTCTTCTAGGAGGTCTGCAGGAGGTTCTGGTGGTTCTATGATCACGTACTTGTCCTCGAGAATTCCTCGCCAGACCAGTCCCTCCTCGATCTCCAACACGTCGTCCAGTCCATCAAGGAGCGAGTAGTGTTCCCCCCACCTGTCCACAAACTTCAGTGGGTCTTCCTTCTTCTTCCCGCGCCCAAACACCTGAAATCCCTCGACGCTGATGAGCGCGACCTTACTTTTTTCACTTCCTCACCTCTGGATTTCTCCTACTGGCCTGGTCAGCCGCCCGTCGGTAGCTCTCCGACGATGTTTGCGACCTTGATGGTGAAACCGGACGTATCGTCGTAGGTCAGCACAACGTAGATCTTCCCTCCATACAGCTTTGGGGGAGACGCTACGGGAATTGGGGAATAGTAAGAGGCTTCAGCCTTTACCCTGACATCACCTGTTATAGTCTCTCCTACAACCCATACCTCAATGACGGACCTGTTCTCATCCACATGCATCTCGTAGTACTTGTTCGGAGCTTCCGGAACCTCTATTACCGCGACTTGAGATCTAACCCCTGCCTCGTAGGCTTTCGCTACAAATGATATTTCTGAGGCGATCTGCGTTGCCAACTCTCTTGCTTCCCGCTCCAGCTTGACAGAGACAACCGCAGGCCTGAGCGCCAGTAAGTATGCGGCCAGAATAAGGGCTATCAGGATTAGTGCACCCCAGGTTATGGCCTGCTCCAATCACACACCTCCCGAAGCAACGACTCTCACTATCAGAAGGTAAGGGGTGATTATGAACGCGTTGGACGAGTTGTACTCGTCATCCGTGTGGATCATGTGAACTGCGCAAGGACCTGGGACGACCTCTAATGGGTTCGTTAGATTCCACTCGTAGCTAGACACGAAGGGCACGAATAGCAACAACTTTCCGTCGGTGAGGCGGTATATCGTCAGGTTCCCCGCGCTGCCGTAGTCGACGCGGAGGACATCGCCAACCAGGAGTAAGTGTGAGCTGACGTTAACCCAAGGCCTGTTTGGCAGCGTGAGCTTTTCTCTCATCTCAGATTCGACCCTGACAACGATGTTCAGCCCGCCCACCCCCGGGTCGTAGGTGAAGGTGAACTCAGCGGTATCGGAAGGGCCTCCCACGTAGGGCGACGTGACGTACACTGTGCCATTGGAAAACCAGCAGTACTCTATCGGGTCTAGCCTCCCCTCATAAGAGTATGTGAAGTTGCGTTCATCCGCGTCTCCTCCTAGAGTAAATGACGGCGGGCAGCCAGTGCAGTTCTGCGCCCCGATAGGGCAGTCTCTGTGGGGCAGCGTAACCTCGACCGACACGTTCCGAGCCTCCAGCGGCGTACCAGTCGGAAGGTCGACGAATACCGCGTAGGCCCTCATGAAGTCCATCTTAAGGTCCTGCGTGGCGTACCTATACACGTCCCTCGCCGGGACTATGTACCCAGCCCTCGTCCCGTTAGGCGGGAGGAAGACCGGCGCGGGCTTCTCCACAATCGACCTGTCTCCACTGATCTCCTGTCGAAAAACTGTCACGTTCCCCACAACATCGGTCCCGTTACTAATTAGGAGCTCCACCGTGAGGTTCCGTCCCAGGTCCCGAGACGCTGCAAGGGTCCAGTTGGCCAGCGTAGCGTTGAGCTCCGTTCCGTTCACCGGACCGTATGCGTACTTGTGGACGTAGTAGTACGCGTAGACGGAGGCCAGGCTCCTAGCCGCCGCTTCCCTAGAGAACTCCGTCTTCAGCGTGAGCTGAGGCCTCAGCGAGAGGGCCGCCATTAGCGCGATTGATATCAGGACGATTCCCACGATCGCTTCCAGAGGCTCCACGTCCATTGGGATCACCCGGTGACTGTTATGGCAGCCTTGTAGAATCCCTCGGTGAGTGTTGTATATCCAACGTCAGCGTCGCCAGCGAGGTAGACGAAGACAACCCTAGTGAGGGCGCTCTCCTTCAGGACGGGGGTACCTATCGTCAGCGAGGGGTCTTCCTCGAAGGACCTTGAGGTCTCGTTGTAGGCGTAGAAGGCCACTCGCACGTCGAGACCAGCAGCGACCAGAGAGCGCCTCAAGTCCTCGTAGTCCAAGTTAGAGATATTTTCCAACTTCTCCGGGTCTATCACGTAGGGCCAGATGAGCGTGAAGTTCTCAGGACCCTCAGTGAGGGCCAGACCAGCCACAGGCGGGTCTGCACTCCAGTCCCCGGGACTCTCAAACAGCTGTACCGTGGCGAATTCCAGGGCCGACTCCAGCGCCTGGGGATTGGAGACGTACTGAGACCTCAGGCTGGATATGGCGAATCCCCCGAATATGAGTACCGGGATCACGGAGGCCAGGAACACGAGAGCCTTTCTCAAGGATTCATCCCCCCAAGCTGGCCCTGATGACTATGGTCTTGTTACCCACGTTGGATATAACCAGCGGGACCTCCGAGCCTGAAGGAACCGTCCCGTAGAGTGTCAGATTCCAATCGGTGATGGTCGCTATCTTGAATACTATCTCAGAGTCAGCCACAGTCTGATTGACCACGGTAACGGCGCCGCTCGCTATGGTGACAGATCCAGTGAATCCTGGTGGATTCTTTAGCCTAATCCAGATACTCTTGTTCAACTCTGAGCCGGGTCCCGCGTGGATAACCACGTCAGGCGGCACCTCAAATCTTACCGTGGTCTGGGTCCCCCTTCCAGCGGACGCAACGCTCTCTATAGCCTCGTGCAGCTCCAAGGCCATGTTCCTGGCCTGGATGAAGGCGGCCTGCCTCTGCCTCTCTTCAATCATGGGGAAGAAGAGGATATATGCCACTAGGATGATCACGAGGCCTAGAAAGATTCCTACAGCCGCCTCGATTGAGGCCTCCACTGCAGATCAACGTACAAGTTGCTGTGAGGGTAGTTATAACTCTCCCCTAAGTTCATCGAGGGGACCTGCTGCTGAACATTAGGCCCCATAATCCTTATTAATATTATGAATTATTAATACACAAATCATGCTTATAAACAAATTCAGCTGCATCTGAGCATTTTACAAGAGAACTTAACTTAAGAAACCCCATGGTTTTTTAAAAAATGAGACAATGACACGTTAAAAAATGGTTATGTAAAGTGAGTAGAGATGTAAGAAAGAAAAGGGTTTAAAGACTTCAAGCTTATGGTCTGTAGATATATTCAGCCCTAGTACCCTCAGGCCCGAATACTATCACCGTGAAAGTATCAGTAGGCGTGACGCCTGAGGAACTAACGTCATCCACGGTCAAGGTCCATGACTCGCTCACTGAAAGATCCTCGTCATTGCCGGAATCCCCCGAGACACTATCAGGAGTGAAGGGATACTCACCACCACCGGAAGGCTTTACAACGACCGTCCAGTTGCCCGGATCATAGCAATCCGTAAGGCTGCCGGGCCCTTGGTTCTTTATCACAACCTTGAGCGTATTATTAGAGAACACGTTTACTGAAATCAACTCAAGCGTAGTTGCTCCGCCTGCTAGCTGAGTCCTGCCCAGCGCCGAGAAGATGAAGCTCCCAACCGGAGAGAATATCAGCAGCGCGAGGGCCACCGCGAGCACTAGCAGTATAACCTCGACTGCTACCCTCGATATTCCGGCTCTCATGACAGATCACCAAGTAACTTGGGATTACACGGTCTAAATAAAAACGATTCCCAACCTTCGGTGGTATCGCGCAAGCGATGCGCCGACTTTCTCGCTTAACTCTTCAAACGTCCAGCTTGCTGCTTTACCTTTGCCAGAGTCGCCCTCAGCGTCGCCACTCTATCACGAGCACATCCTTCTGATCGCTGAGGTCCGGGTTAATCGAGTAAACGTAGAGGTAGGAGTAGTCACCGAGACTCTCCGTGCTGAAGACGAAGAACGTCACGACGGCCCTGGCCCCGGCATCTAGCTGGAACTCGGCCACGTTCCCCTTCACCTTCAGCACCTCGTGAGGCTTGAGGACGACGATCTTCATCCCTATGACCTCCTCTCCACCCTCAACCCTGACCAGCGCGCTCTCGTTCAGGTAGCTCTTGATGAAGACCGCCCTGGTCAGCCTGAACTTACATCCCTTAGGCACCTCCAGGGACAGGTTGTGGACGCTGAACTCGACTGGCAGATGCGCCGGCCCTCCCTCCCCACCTCCCCCCGAGCCACCACTCCCCCCTTCCCCCGAGCCGCCCGTTTCCCGGGCCGCGAGAGGCACGGCGCCAACCGCGTAGTTGTCGCCGTGCATGAGGTAGTACCATATCATGCCGTCCCCCGAGTCGTAGTAGAAGGTGAAGACGAGGCCCCTCTCTGCCATTTCCTCCTCATAAGTTTTCAACGAAGAGTTAACGTAGTTCACTACCTCTTCAGGCGGGAGTGCCTGCGATGCGGCTATCACACCAGCAACGTAGTCCCGTAGGTCTCTGAACGCGGCGTGGAACTCTTCATCCGCCGAGACCGGGTTAACTTGAATCAGCTCAACTGTCAGAATGACCAAGAGAGCAAGGGCAAAGGCGATGAGCAGCACACCACCCGCGCCCCTCCTAGAGGGCACCAGGTATCCACCACGTGAAAAGGGGGCATCTGGCCTATTAAGGGCGCGCGCCCCGGGCTGCCAAGTGAAGGGGAAAGGCCCAAAAATAAGTTAGCAGGGGAGAAAAAAGGCTTAGCCGCTTCTTCTCACCATAACTTAGCCTCTGCAGCCTCCACACTCGGTTTCCCAAGATATGGTGAGCGTGTCCCTTATGCCCGCGAACTCTCCGTCCACTGGGTAGACATACACGTAGGAGTGGGCTAGGCCCTCTATGTCGGACTTGCTGAACACGAAGAATGCAACCACGGCCCTGCTGTGTCCCTTCAGTTCGAACTCAAACTCGTTCCCCTCAAACCAGCGCACCTGGTGTGGCTGCATCACGACTACGTGGGCGCCCACCAGCTCGGGGCCTCCCTCCACCCTCACCGTGATGTCTTCGTCTATGTTGCTTTTGATGAACACCGCCCTGGTGACCTTGAAATTCGCGCCCGGCGGGACGTGTATCACCAGGGTCTTGTTAAACTCCTCACATGCGCACTTGCAATGATGGGAACCATACCCATGCCTGCAGCACGGGACCCTCCACTCTATTGGTGGCCCGCTAAGTCCAGCTGACTGCCCGTCACCCTCGCAGGACTCCGCTGGAAACGTTCTGTCACCTACCTTGGCGCTCGAAGCGCATCCCTCAGCCCTCAGAGCGCCTCCCCAGGCAGGATCGCCGGCGTAGACCACGGTTCCCCTTGAGATCCCATCGACAACTATTTCCATGCCAGAGGCGTCGCCGGAGTAAGTCCAATCGCCGCTCCCGTCGGTAAGGCTGGCTTCCATGGTGCCAAAATCTGCCCGGTAGTACAACCTGAGGTTGGCACTAACGGAACCGTCTTCAGCTCTTGCGTCCAGCAGTATTGCGATCGGGGCCTCGCTCAGCACCTCCTCTCCGTCCACCTTCAATGACGCGACGACTGTAGTGTAGCCGGCCGAGCCGACTATGACTCTGTCGTCGTCCACGGATACGTATGTCGCCCCAACGTTCTCGGCGAGCGTGATCTCAACAGCCTGTCCGGGCATTACGTGGTAGAGCTTCCAGCTCTTCCGCCTCCAGCCGCTCCCCACTCTGTAGATCCAGAAAGAATTCCCCGCGACGAATCTTATTGTCCCTGTTACGCTGAGAGACCCCAGGGATGCGCTCTCTATGCTGAATTCCACGGGGCAGGTGTCGCTCAGGACACAGGGCGACTCATCGCTGCCTCCGGATCCTCCACTGCCACCAGACCCCCCTTCTCCAGCTCCAGACCCCCCATACTCTCCCACCGATACTACGATGGGTACCCTTCCGACGGCGTAGTTCTCCCCATGCTCTGCATAGTACCAGATCTCGCCCGTGCTGTCGTCGTAGTAGAATGTGATGACCAAGCCGCTCTCAGCCATCTCCTGCGAGTATGAGTCTAGCGAGCTCATGATGTAATCCACTCTCTTTTCTGGTGGTAGTGCTTGCGCTGCGGCCGTTACCCCCGTGACATAGTCGCGCAGGTCCTGAAACTTTTCTCTGAACGTTGCGTCTGCCTTCACCGGCGCGGGGATCATAAGCTCGGTGGAGAGGACGACTAGCAGCGCTAGCGCAAAGGCTATCAACACCACGCCGCCCGCTCCCTGCCTAGCCCTATTTCTCAACGCCTCCACCTCCCAACCCTTCATCATATAGTGTTGGGCAACACTCCTAAATAACCTTTGGTGGAAAGATTCCTTCAGAAATCTTTACGCAACAGGTTGGCGACGAAGCGTTCAGCTTGTTATTCAAGCTAAGGCACTGGACCCCATTGAAACTTTGCGTCCGCAGCACGATCTCTAAGGAGAGTATCCTGCCCTTGCCCTCGTGGAGAAGGGCCCGTAAACAGCGACGTCGTGAGGGGAGGTGAGGTCAACCGGGTCGTTAAGAACCACCGTGAATATCTGACCAACTCCGATCTCGTCAGAGGATGACAACGCCATGCCATTAGCATCTTCGATTCGGAGGACTGAATACACGCTCCCGTCGATGACCACTGTCCAGGCCTCTGGGCCCTCGACCGGCAGGTTGTCCGGCCCCAGGTTTCTGAGGTAGACCTTTACTCGCCCCCCCGACTCGTTGAGGCCCGGGGGGATTATCTCAAGGGTAGCTTTAGGAGTCCTGCTCTCGGCGAGACCAACAAAGTGTAGGAGGGCCCCCCGCGTTAGACTGAAAACCATCGTGGCGGCCACTATTCCCAGCACCAGCAGCACCGCCGTTATGGCAACCCTTGAGATCCCGGGCCTCCTGACCACTTTGGACTAACCTCACCCTCACTCGGTCAAAGGATCGCTCACCAGAGCCAGTTAAAAACCTGTGCTTAGATTACCCCTGGTAGTGCGCGCTCAGGACGTCTCCTCGGCCATCCTAGTAATCACGCTCGCGGCGGCTTCGATCCAGGACCTCAAGGGGAGGATGATAGACGACAGGCTGTGGATATTTGCCTGCGTCACCGGAATCGCGCTGAACGGATACTGCCTCTGGAGTGGAATACTGGCCCCTAGCGAGCTTGCTTCACAGCTACTCGGGTTCGCTCCTCTCGGACTTCTTCTCTTGGTCTCATGGAAGCTGAGACTAATGGGCGAGGCTGACGTACTGGCTTATCTCACGATAGAGGTTGTTCAGCCCGTTGCAAACGGCCTACTTATACCGCCAGCCCTCTCCTCCTTCATCTACTCAAAGGCCTCCCTAGTGCTCATCCCCCTGGGGCAGCTTACCGTGAACCTCTACAGGGTTTGGAGAGACCCCTCTCTTCTAGAGGGATTTGACGAACCCCTGCACCGAAAGATAATGGCCCTCGCTCTGCTCTCTCCCAGACCCAGCCTGGGGGCAGTGCCAGCCGAAATCAGAAAATCTGGACGGAGAAGATTCGACTTCTCTCGGCTACTGGCGCCGCTGGAGCCGACCGAGCCCAAGGAGGAGTGCAAGTGGTACGTGCCAGCATACCCTCTTCTCCCCTTGATCCTGGTGGGTTACGTCCTCTCGGTGATGGTTGGCGATCCCGTCGCGCTGCTGTACAGGAGATTCGGATCTTGACTCAAGCGTTATAAGCGGAATCGAGCGATGGCGGGGAGAAGGTGATAGCGCCTGGAGTACAGACTTCGAGAAGGGGCCTACGTCGAGGGGAGCTTCTTAGTGGATGAAGAGAGCGGCAATCTCTACGAGCTGAATGAGGAGGCCGCCGTCGTGCTCAGCCTGATCTCCGGGGACTGGTTATCCCCAGAGGGAATAGTGGATCTCCTCTCTGAGGAGTGGGAGTTCGACGACGAGGCTCAGGCCGTTAAGGACATTGAAAAGTTCCTCGAGAGCCTCTGCAGCGAGGGAGTCGTCCTGAAGAGGTCTCCCGGGGTTTGAGGCCTCTCCCAATAACTGTAAGTTTGGGGGCCCTGAATGAGGGGGTGAGGTGGGGGTTGTCCCAGCCGCCTGAGGATGTCCCTCGGCCCATCCAGGAGCACATCGTCGAGCTGCTGGTCAGGCTGAGGAGGGTGCTTTTCGCGGTGATCGGCGCATCCATCGCGGTCACCGCGATTCCATCCTCTCTAGTCTTCGGGAGCAACCCGGGGGGCGGCGGGTACACCCCACTCGTCTTGAGCATATTTTTCTACATGCGGGACCACCTCCTAGAATCCACGAACAAGTTCGCCAACAGGTTTGGAGCCCTCCTAGGTGCCCAGGAGGTCAACATCAAGCTGATCGCCTACGGATGGCTCGACGGGATAGAGGTCATGATATATCTGGCGATCCTAGTCGGTCTCTTGATCACCTCGCCCTATGTGGGCTATCAGATCTACGCCTACCTCAAGCCGGCCCTCTTTCCAAGGGAGAAAAAGCTCCTGATAGGTTTTTCGCTTGCATTCGCTGTCCTCTTCTTGCTGGGAGCCTTCTACGCGTACTATCTGATCATACCAGCCACGTTTGCGATACTGGCCTGGATAAACCTGGGTTCCGGCGTGGAGCTCACGTTCTCGGTTAAACAATTCTTCAACTTCGTCCTGCTCGGCATGGTCTCCTCCGGCCTGTTCTTCACCTTCCCGCTGGCAGTAGCACTGGCCGCCAAGATGGGATTCGTGAGGTCCGAGACCCTGAAGAAGAAGTGGAGGACCGTGTTCTTCATAATCTCGGCGGCCGCCGCGATCCTGACGCCTGACCCTACTCCTGTGAGCATGATGATGCTGATTCTGCCGTTCTTCGTCCTGTACGGCCTCGCCGCCCTGCTCGCCACCAAGCTTGAGCCTAAGAGGAACCCCTGATCATCTCTCGAATGAGCGCCTCGAGTTCCTCGTCGGTCTTTCCGGCCGGGTCTATGCCTAGATCCCTCGCTAGATCTCTGACGGTCTTCTCTCCGCGAGCCGGCGGCGTCTTCTGGATCTGGGGAGGTGATCTCCCCTGAGAGGCCTCTCTGAACTCTCTCAGGGCCTCACCCAGGCTCCTTCCCAGTTCCGGAAGCTTACTGGGACCAAACAATATCAGAGCGATTATCATGAGGAGGAGTATCTCCGAGGGGCCCAAGTCGAGCAAGGTGATCAGTCCTCCCTCGGCCTCCAACAGGCAGCTGATCATCGCGTCGAGACCAAACCCCCGCGCACGTTTAAATTTCATTGAGAGCTGGGTCTTCCAACGAACCGAGGAAGTGCGAGTCAGATGGAGAAGAAGATATCCGATCTCAGGCCCGGTGAGGATGGCGTGAACGTCAAGGGCCGGGTCCTGGAGGTCGGCGAGACGAGAGATGTAGAGACCAGGTCTGGTTTTAGAACCTTGTCGGAGGCCGTCATCGGTGACGAGACCGGCCGGATAAAGCTCACCCTCTGGGGCGAGCACGCCGGATCGATCTCAGAGGGTCAGGTGATAGAGGTCCAGAACGGATTCACGACGGCCTTCAGGGGCAAGGTTCAGTTGAACGTCGGGCAGAGGGGTGCGATCAGGACCCTCGAGGACTCCGAGGTCGTGCCCGCGGATCAGATCCCGGACGAGTCCCCCGATGCGCCGGAGGGCTGGCGCCCACGGAGGCGAGGGGGCAGGGGTTACGGCAGGGGTGGAAGCCCCTACCGGAGGCCTCGCTGGTAAGCGGGCCCGGACCCCATCTTCACTTTTTTCGGCCGTTCGCCGAGTTCCGCTAAGGCCCCTCTCAGCAGATAGACCGTTCGGCGGCGCCTCGCCGCATGGATAGGGTTTAAATCATTAACAGTATAGGCGGCGTCTTGACGGGTGTGAGTTTTGGCAGGCGAGGAGCTGCCTGTTGCCTTCGACTTCGCCACCTGGACCCGCCTAATCCCAGAGTCGGAGATAAGGAGGCTTCTTAGGGTCAAGGTGAGGTATTACTTCGCCGGCGGCAAGCCGGGAGTCCTCCCTACCGGGGTGTTCCCGCGTCTGTTGGTCGAGCTGGGCTTAGAGGAGATGGATCTCCTCCTACGAGGCGAGCAGAGGGAGATAATAGAGCACTTCAACTACGGGCCCTCTGAGGGCCTTCCCGAGCTGAGGGAGCTGCTCGCCAGGAAGATGCTCAGGGCCAGGGACGGGCTGGAGATTGATCCAGAAGAGGGCTGGAGGGACATCATCATAACCACCGGCTCTCAACAGGCCCTCTACGCGATCTTGGACTCTTTGATTGATCCAGGCGACGTCATAATCACGCAGAGGCCAGCCTACCTGGGGTTTGTGAACGTCGCGGCCAAGTTCCAGGCCAGGATTGTGACCGTGCCAGCCGACGCCGACGGCGTCGTCCCCGAGTACGTCGAGGCGGCCATTAGATTGGCGGAGAGAGAGCTGGGCTCGAAGCCAAAACTGATCTACCTGGTCCCCGACTCGGACAACCCCACCGGCACCACGATGCCAGAGAGCCGCAGAAAGGCGTTCTTCGACCTGGCGGCGAGCATTGGAACCTTCATACTCGAGGACGCCGCCTACAGGGAGATTCAGTTCAGAGGAGAGCCCCACAGGCCCATCAAGTACTACGACAAGAACAACGAGTACGTCATCTACCAGAGGAGCACCAGCAAGGAGGTGGCCGTGTTCAGGGTGGGCTACAGCTACATGCCGCCAAAGCTCAAGGAGCAGGTGGTGAAGGCGAAGGGGTACATGGACCTCTGCACGCCCACGCTGATGCAGAAGCTCGCCCTCATGTACTACGAGAAGTACTTCGACGAGCACATCCTGAGGGTCAGGGAGGGCTACAGGGAGAGGTGCGAGGCTATGGAGGAGTCGATAGACGAGAGCTTCCCGCCGGGGCACAGGACAACTCCCACGGGCGGCTTCTTCATCTGGTGGTCCGCCGACGAGAGGGACTTCGACTCCGACTGGTTCCTCAACGAGGTCGCCCTCAAGAACGACGTCTCTTACGTGCCCGGATCGGCATTCTACCCGCCCTTCGGGTACTCATACGAGCCGGAGACCAACAGCTTGGAGCCCCTGAGACCTAGGAAGCACGGGATGAGGCTGGGCTACAGCTACCTGACGCCGCAGGAGATAAGGCAGGGGATCACCAAGCTCGGCAGGCTGCTGGCCTCTCACCTGTCGAGGTGAAGATACCTGCTCGCCAACGCGGTTGAGGAGGGGATCTATCAGGCGATCCGGAGGGCAGCCATAAGGCTCCCCTCCGACGTACAGGAGGCCCTAAAGGCCGCCTTGGAGCGAGAGACCTCGCCTATGGCCAGGTCCATCTTGGAGGCCATACTGGGGAACCTGAGGGCGGCCGAGGAGAGGGGCCTCCCGATATGCCAAGACACGGGTACGCCGACCTTCTACGTGGAACTCGGAGAGGACTTCCCCCTGAAAGCAGGAGTACGGGATGCAATAGTCTCGGCCGTGAGAAGGGCGACTAGGGAGGTACCCCTGAGGCCGAACGCCGTGAACCCGTGGACGAACGAAAACTCCGGCGACAACACCGGGTGGGGAGTGCCCATAATACACTGGGAGGTTGTGGAGGGGGATGGCCTGAGGGTGAGGTACCTGGCCAAGGGAGGCGGCAGCGAGAACGTCTCGGCCCTCTACATGCTCAGCCCCTCGAAAGGGATCGCAGGGATAGAGAGAGCGGTCATAGACGCCGCACTGAGGGCCGGCCCGAAGCCATGCCCCCCGGTGATTGTGGGGGTCGGCGTAGGCGGGGGCGCCGACGCCGCGCTGAAGGCCGCTAAGAGAGCCACGATAAGGCCCCTCGGCACCAAGAACCCGGATCCCACGGCAGCAGAGCTGGAAGAGAGGCTCTTGGAGGAGATAAACTCCCTGGGGATGGGTCCCATGGGGCTCGGCGGGAGGACCTACGCACTGGGGGTCAACGTAGAGTGGCTTCACAGGCACCCGGCGAGCCTGCCGGTAGGCGTGTCGATGATATGCTGGGCGGCCAGGAGGGCGCTTGTGGAATTCAGGCCCGACGGATCCTACGAGATCCTAGAGCCATGACGGGGGGATGCGAATGGGGGAGTATCGTCTCAGGACTCCCATCTCCGAGGAGGAGGCTAGGAGGCTCAGGACCGGAGACGTCGTCTACTTCTCGGGAATCATAGTCACGGCTAGGGACCAAGCGCACAGGAGGGCCCTGGAGCTGGCCCGGAGGGGTGAGGAAATCCCCGTCAACCTCGAGGGCGGCGTCGTCTACCACTGCGGCCCGATAGTGAGGAGAGAGGGGGACGAGTGGAGGGTCTACGGGTTCGGTCCAACCACCAGCGCCCGCATGGAGGACCTTGAGGCCGAGTTCATCGAGAGGTTCGGAGTTAGGATGGTCGTGGGCAAGGGGGGGATGTTCCAGAAGACCACCGAGGCCCTGAAGAGGTTCGGAGCGGTCTACGCCCAGCACCCAGGCGGCGTGAGCGCCCTTGCAGTCGCCAGCGTCAGAAGAGTTGTCGACGTCCATTGGCTTGACCTAGGGGTGCCGGAGGCCATGTGGGTCGTGGAGGTTGAGGACTTCGGCCCGCTGACCGTGACGATAGACTCGACGGGCCGCAACCTCTATCAGGAGGTCCTTGAAGAGGCGAGAAAGAGGGCTGATCGTCTGACGGGCGGTTGAGGGGGAGCACGGTGGATGATCGAGACCCTGCTAGATAGGGCAGTGGAGGCCATAGTTAGTGCAATAGCGAGGGGGTCATACCCAGCTATAGTGGCCCTCATGGCGCTGGAAAGTGCCCTAATGCCGGTGCCCAGCGAGGTCGTCATGCCCTTTGCAGGGTTCCTCGTGGCGAGGGGAGAGATGAGCTTTACGGGTGCGATCGCGGCCGGGGTCGCCGGCAACCTCATAGGATCGGTCGCGGCCTACTACGTGGGCCGCAGGTGGGGCCGAAGGGCGGTCCTAAGGCTCCCGTGGATCGAGGAGGATCACCTCCATCTCGCTGAGACCTTCTTCCAGAAGAGGGGGACGGTCGCCCTCTTCCTCGGGAGGATGGCCCCAGTCATCAGGACCGTCATCTCCCTGCCCGCCGGAATGGCCGGGGTGAGCCCGGTGACCCTCGTGCTCACCACGCTTGCGGGCTCCGTCCCCTGGAACGCGGCGCTGGTCTGGGGTGGGGTAATTCTGGAAGATAACTGGGGCAAGGTCAGGACCATCGTCGAGCCTGTGTCCATCGTCATCGGGATAGTGACAGTCGTCTACATAGTCATGAAGCTCAGGCCTCGCACCACCTCACGATAACCCGAGCAGGACGGCCCCCCAGTAGATCACCGTGGCCAGTGCCACCGCGACGGCGAGCTGGTAGATCAGTTGCTTGATGAGCAGGCCTATCAGCCTAACTTCCTGCTTTATCACTGCGAGGGTAGCGGCGCACGGCGTGTACGCCATGCTCAGAACCGCCAGAGACAGGGCCTGGGCGGGCGTCAGGCCCAGAGCCGCTACAGCCTGCAGCGGGTCTCCGACTCCAGTGACCGCGGCCAGGGTCGTCAGGACGGCCTCCCTCGCTATGAAGCCCGAGATCAGCGCGAGGACTATCCGCCAGTCTCCGAGGCCAAACAGGGAGCCGATTGGCTCAAGGGCCCGCCCCAACAGCGCGCCTAGGCTGACTCCGGAGATCTCTGCCCCCTCAACGAAACCAGAGGGGCTCACGTGGAGCAGGGCCCAGAACGTGAGGTTGGCCGCGAAAATTATCGTGCCAGCCTTCTTCAGGAAGTGAAGGGAGTTGGTCCTAGCGTACCACCACGCCACCTTGAGGCTCGGCGTGTGGTAGGGTGGAACCTCGAGGAGGAGGTCGGGGGCCACGGATGTCTTGAAGATGATCCTGTTCGTCACCAGAGCGGTCAGGAGGTATAGCACCACCTGGACGATGTAGAGCCCCACTAGGACGGCCGCCTGACCTGCGGGGGTCTGGGCGATCGAGGCCGCCAGGGCCACGGTAACTATCAGCCTCGCCTGACAGGGTATCATGGGGACCGCCAGCGCGGTCACTATCCTCTCCCTGTCGTCGTCCATCGCCCTCGTCGCTAGGATGGCGGGCACGTTGCATCCGAACCCGAGGACCGCGGGAAATACCGCCCTGCCGCTGACCCCAAACTTCCTGAAGAACCTGTCCAGGCTTACCGCAACCCTGGACATCACTCCACTGTCCTGAAGCACGCCTAAGAGAAGGAATACCGTGAACACCAGGGGAAGGAAGCTCAGCACGAGACCGAGCCCGGACACGACCCCCTCGGATAGCAGAGACGTGAGCCAGGCCGGACTGCCAGCCCCTTGAAGGACTTGCTCGAGCAGGCCCGCCAGTGAGTCGAAGATCCCGCTTATCAGGGACACGAGGCTATACTCCCCGACCAGCTGGGCCGCCCTGTGAAAGCCCAAGTAATCTAGCAACGTATCGACCGGGCTCCCGGTGTTCACGGCAAACACCGCGATGAACGATGAGAAGAGGACCATCAGCGAGAAGACCGGCCCCACAACGGGGTGGAGGGCGATCCTGTCCAGCCGCTCCGCGAGTCCGAGCGAGGCCAGCTTGGTGACTTTTACCTTCCCCTCCAGAACCTTAGAGACCAGGGAGTACCTCGCCTGAACCATAATCTCCTCCGGTGGGGACCTCAGCTCACTCTCCGCGCGCTCTCTGAGATCAAGCGCCCGCCTCAGGAGCGTGGGGTCGGCCCTTCGGAGGGTCTCGATGACCCCCTCGTCCCCCTCTAGGAGCTTGACTGCCGCCCACCTGGGGGGATAGCCCGACAGCGCCTCGCAGCCCCTGATGAGCCTCTCCATCTTGGCTATGTACGGCTCGAGGGCCCCGTAGTCCACGCGGAGGGGTCTCCTCCCAGCCCTCCCCTGGGCCACGTCGAGCACCCTATCAAGGAGGACGCCCAGCCCGAGGCCCCTCAGCGCGGAGATCCCAACGACAGGTATGCCGAGTTCTCCCTCCAAGCCGTCCAGATCGACGTGAATGGCCCTCTTCTGGGCGACATCCATCATGTTGACGGCGAGCACGACCCGGCCGGTCAACTCCAACACCAGTATGACCATGTAGAGGGTTCTCTCGAGCGCGGTGGCGTCCGCCAAGACGACTACAACGTCTGGCCGGTGCCTGATGATGAACTCGCCAGTTATCGCCTCGGCGACCTGCTTAGCCCCCGCCGAGAGTCCGTAGGTTCCCGGGAGGTCTACGATCTTCAGCCGGACACCGTGGTGCTCGACGTAGCCCTGGTTAACGCCCACGGTCACTCCTGGCCAGTTCGCCACGTGGGCGGTCTCTCCGGTCAGCGCGTTGAACAGGGTGCTCTTTCCGACGTTAGGGTTGGCCACTAGGGCGACTACAACCTCTCGACCCGGCTCTGAGCCCCTCAATGCATACCCCCCTGACTCATGCGGGCTGGACGAAGATCTTGGAGGCGATCCCCCGGCCGAGGGAGAGGGTCACCCCCCGGACGGAGATCAGGAGGGGGCCTGCTGAGTTGAAGAGGACGGTTACCTCGCTCCCGGGCAGGAGCCCCATCTCCATCAATCGTCTGGTCAGTCCCCTGCCTGCTCTGATCTCCCTGACGACTGCCCGGGTCCCAGGCGCCAGGTTGGACAGCGGTACCAGCGGCCGCCCTGACAACGGTTCCACCTCGCTGATCGTGTTGGCGGGATCTTCGACCGCCCTGAGATAACCCTTGCCCTCCGCCCCCCTCCCGAATCTCATGTTGAGTCGTATTAGGTTAGCCTAAATAATATTTAGTTTTTTCGATGAGGTTACCTAGCCGACTTACTCCTTCCTGCACTCTTCTGGACACTCCCCAGTTTCAACGAAGTTTTGAAAGTGACGCAGGAAGTTTGGCTGATCTTTTGGGCACCTGGAGATGAATTCCAAGAAGAGCAGAATTCTCTCGAGGGTCTCCGCGTGGATTCCGTGCTCTAGGTAGCACGCGTCCCTCTCGGCTATCTTCTCGCTGATCCCCAGCACCTCGACGAAGAACCTCTTGAGGATCTCGTGCCGCTTTGCTATCTCCCTCGCCATCTTCAGACCCGAGTTGGTGAGCGAGATCTCACCTCTCTTCCTGTAAGCGACGAGGCCCTTGTCTGCGAGCCTCTCCAGGGCGTCGACGACGCTCGCCGGCTTTACACCCAGTTCTTTGGCGAGGTCCCCTACGCGGATGGTGCCCTTCCTTTGCATGAGGAACAGCATGGCTTCGAGGTATTCCTGATCCCTTACGGTGAGATCCATCTCGCCGGGTGGATCTCCGGAGCGAATTGGATAAGGGTTTTTCCTACGGGGGTTAGGACTCCCAACGCCGACCCTTTAAAACTGGCCGCGATTCGGGGCGCAGGCTGAGTGAGGGGTATGGGCGTGTCAGACCCCACTTTCCTGGCAGCAAGGGCCACGGCGTACTCTGTCCTGTCGCTCACGCTTCAGTACCCAGAGGAAGAAGTCGAGGACCTCCTCTTCGGAGGTTGGGCGGAGAAGGCCCTCAGCAGTTGTCTAGGTGAGCTCAAAGAATTAGGCTACAAGTCAGTTAAGGAGCTTGGGCGGTTATTAGACGTCTTCTCCAGAGGCTGGGAGGCCGCGGATCTTCGAAAAGAGTACACTCGGCTCTTCATCTCGGCTCACCCCAAACTGCCCTGTCCGCCCTACGAGTCGGTGTACGTCTCGAGGGAGAGGGAGGTTCTGTCGGACGAGGTCTTGGAGGTTCTCGCGATCCTGAGGAGCTGGGGCCTCGGCATCTCGGACGACTTCAAGGACCTCCCTGAGCACGTGGCGGTCGAGCTAGAGCTCGCCGCCTATCTCCTTGAGCAGATAAAGCTCGGTATTCAAGAAGGCGATCCTGAGGAGGCCGAGAGGGCCGAGAGAGATCTGCGAAAACTGATTGGGCACTTGAGACGCTGGCTGCCGGCGTTCTCGGAATGCGTCAGGGCGGAGTCTAGGGTTGAGTTCTACCGAGAAGTGGCTCTCGCCCTAGAGGCGTACATCAGGGACGAAGCCGAAATCTCGGAACTCGGGTGAACTCTTCCCCGCTAGGACGCACGGGTAAGGGACCTAGAGGGCGAGAAGAGTCCCGAGGAGTATGATAGTCCAAAAAAGGGGAGAGGGAGGGCCCTCACGGCATGAACTGGGTCATGACCCCAGCCTCGAGAATGGTCCTCCTGAGCAGGAGTCCGCCGAGTATTATCAGGATGGCGCCTGATAGCGGCAGTATGCAGCCCTTCACGACGCTCTGATCCCTTCCAGCAATTAGGTCGGCCTTCCTCACGTGGTAGAGCATGGAGAGCAGCGCCGCGCCCAGCAGGACGAAGTCGAGGTACGCAAGGAACGACCTCCTGAGCTCGCCAAAGAGCATCATGTTCACCGCGAGGGAGGCCTCCGCCGGGCCGAACATGTTCACGTAGTAGTAGAGCGCCAAGATGAACATCTCTGCTCCGACCACTATGGCAGCCCACTTGGAGAGCGTGGTGCAGTACCCGACGAACCTCGTCCTCTCCTCGACGGGCCTCCTCAGCCCCTGAACCGCGTTGATGACCCCCATGGCCGCTATCCCGGTCGCCAGCCCGCTGGCGACGAAGAGGGCGGGCAGGGCCGGGGAGTGCCAGAAGGGCACCGCCTTGAGCACGCCGAGGAGGATTCCGGTGTAGGTCGTGACGAGCAGTCCGAACGCAGAGGCGATTAGCCCGAGGGCATCCATGGCCTTCTCATTCTTCGCCCAGGGCACCCACTCGAACCAGGGGAGCAGGCCAGCCGTGTAAAGCGCGCCGAACACGATGAACCCGCTCAGTATCATGGTCCCCCTGAAGACCCACGACGAGGTCTGGAACTTGATCACGGCCAGGTAGAACTTCTCGGGCTTCTCTAGGTCGAGGATGAGGAACAGCGCGCCCAGGACGACCATGATCAGCGACGCCAGCGCTCCGGGGGCTGCCAGGGACTTCTCCCTCTTGGAGGCGTAGAAGTAGTGGGCGACGATCATAGTGGCTCCGCCCATACCTCCTAGGAACAGGTAGAGGGCGATCAGCCAGCCCCAAACGTGTTGAACTACCGGCTCCATAAACCATCACCTTACAGGGACTTGACCTTCGGGATGTAGAGCACCTTCGGGTTGGTTCCGAGGTCGGGCCTCAGCGGCTTGGCGAGCCCGCTGGCGGCGAGTCTGCCTGCCTCGCTGTTGGGGTCGTCGAGGTCGCCGAAGATCCTCACCCTGCCGGGGCAGGTGGCGTCGCAGGCCGGGACGTCCCCCTTGATGACCCTGTTGGTGTAGCAGAAGGTGCACTTGTCGACTGAGCGTATCCTCTCGTCCACGTACCTGGCATCGTATGGGCAGGCCACGACGCAGTACTTGCACCCTATGCAGATCTCGTGGTCTACTAGAACCACGCCATCCGCGGTGACGTGGCTGGCCCCTGTGGGGCAGACGGCCACGCAGGGTGGGTTCTCGCAGTGCATGCAGAGCCTCGGCATGTAGACGACCGTGACGTTGGGGTAGCTGCCGAAGGTGAACCTGGGCACGTGGGTCCTGCGCTTGCCCTCCTCCCACAGGGTCTCGTTCTCCAGGTCGCAGGCGGCTATGCAGGCCCCGCAGCCTATGCAGCTGCGGAGGTCTATAATCATCCCGTACCTCGCCATATCCACCACCTCACGCCTTCTCCACCTTCACCAGCACCTCCTGGGTCAGGGCGTTGGGTAGTAGCGTGAACAGGTCCTCATGCATCGGCCAGAGCTTGTTCAGGGCCACGCCGCCAATCCTCCTGGCTACCTTGAGCTCCTCGCTCTCGGCTCCCCAGGCGGAGACGGTGAATACGGTGTCCGGCCTCACGCCGTCGGTGACAAACGCCTTGGCAATGACGGACTCGCCGGTGGCCAGGCTGGTCAGCTTCACCATGTCCCCATCCCTGATGCCCAACTCGGCCGCCCTGGCGGAGTTGATCCAGACGCCGAAGTGCTCGGGCCTCCCTATGCTGGCGAGCAGGTCGTTATCGGCGGTGTGGGTGTGACTGGCTATCGGGCTCCTGCCGTAGGTGAGGTAGAACACGTTCCCGCCGGCCCCGTCCATGACCCTAGGCGGAATCCAGGTCGGTATGGGATCCCAGTGCTCGTTGTAGCCCTTCTTGGCCATGATCCCGGCCATCTTGAGGCTGTAGATCTCAACCTTGCCGCTTGGGGTTGCCAGAGGACTCTTGTACGGCATTGTCCCGACGAGCTGATCCCTGGTCTTGAGTACGATGGCGCCCTTCGCCACGAGATCGTCGTAGCTGAGTCCCTTGGCCTCCACCTGAGCCCTCCTTATGCCCGCGATGCCTTCAGCCTCGTACGCGGACTTGAGGGCTCCGCCGTCGACGCCGAGCATCTTGCCGAGGTTCTCGAAGTAGGCGTCCTTCCTGCCCAGCCTGTCTGCCAGCTGCACGAGGACGTCGATCATTGGCCTGCAGTCGTAGATCGGGTCGATGGCCTTGACGCTGGTCGCCACCGCGGCATCCGGAGAGAACCCGACCCCGAACATGGGGTCATCCCTCTCTGGGTAGACTGTGTCCGGGAGGATGATGTCCGCGTAGGAGACGGTGTCGTTGGGCATCACGTCGATGGCTATGACGTCCTCGAGCCTCTTGAAGGCCTCCTTCCACTTCCTGTCCTCGGGCAGGGTCCTGATCCAGTTGCCTCCGGTCAGCACCGCGGCCTTGATCTGGTACGGATCCCCGTTGACTATGGCGTCGTAGTAGGCAAGGATCATGGGCTGGGAGGTGGAAACGATTATCCCCCTCTTCTGCATCCACTGAACGTCGGCTCTGGAGTCGGGCAGGGGCGAGGACTTCACGCTGCGACCGGCAGCATTGAAGATGAGGCCTCCGGGCTTGTCGATGCTCCCGACGAGGGCGTTAAGGATGGCGACCATCCTCCACGTCTGCACAGAGTTCTGGTACTTGGGGTCGTGCCAACCGGGGTCTATCACCGCGGGTTTTATGGTGCCGAACTCTCTGGCCACCCAGACTATGGTCTCGGCGGGTACGTCGCAGATCTGCGAGGCCCACTCCGGTGTGAACTGCTGGAGCCTCTCGACGAGCGCCTGGAAGGCGGGCTTGACCCTCACAGTCTCGCCGTCAATCTCAACGTCAAACTCGCCGAGGAGCGCGGGCCGAAGGGCCTCGTCGTGAGGCCTCGCCTCACCGGTGGCTTCGTCGTACACGAGATACTTCTTCTTGCCGGTGTCGGGGTCGTCCCAGGCCTTGGCCGGGGTGTTGGTGTCCGCCTTGAGGAGCATGGGGGCGTTGGTGTACCTCCTCAGGAACTCCTCGTCGTAGAGTCCCTCGCTGACGATAACGTGGCCCATCGCGAGGAGGAAGGCCAGGTCGGTTCCGGGCTTGATGGGAACCCACAGGTCGGCCAGCGCCGCGCTCTCGCTCATTCTGGGATCGAGCACCACGATCTTAGCGCCCCGCTTCTTGGCCCTGGCGAATTGCCAGGCGTAAGGGACGCCGATGCTGCCCGCAAGGTTCCTCCTGAGCAGAATGATGTAGTTGGCGTACTCGTGGTCAGCCCTGATTTGCGGGTGGCCTCCCGCCCCTATCGTGACCGTCCAGGCGAAGGCCTTCGGGAAGAAGCACAGCGGCGGCGGACTCCCGACGAAGTTCGGCGTCCCTATGGCCTTGGCAAACGCCACGACGTAGGGCTTGTAGACGCCGCAGGGGAGCCAGCCCCCTCCGACCATGATCGACTTGGCCTCTCCGGCGTCGATGTATTTCTTCAGCACCGCCGCGGCCTCGTCGAGGGCCGTGTCCCAGTCGACCGCCTCGAAGCCCTGCCACGTGCCCCTGAGCGACTTGTCCCTCCTGATCATCGGCCTCTTGAGCCTGTCGGGGTTGTAGACTCTCCTGACGCCGGCCTGGCCTCTGGCGCACAGGTTACCCGCGTTGGCAGGGTTGTTGGGGTTGGGGTCGATCTTGTGTAGCCTGCCGTCCTTTACGCGGAAGAAGGTGCCGCAGCTGTTGACGCACATCCTGCAGAGTCCTGGAACGGTGTACTCCTGGGGTTCAATCGCCTTAGCCTCTACCTTCTTTAGAGTCCTTAGCACCACATCTTCTGGTCCGGAGAGCGTGGCCAGCGCACCTGTGACGGCCGCAACCTTCAGGAAGTCCCTTCTCGCGATCTTCACTGAGGCCATGGCCACACCTGGAGATCCCGCACTATAGCCATTGATATAAACTTGAAGGATATTACAGATGTTAAATATAACATGCGTTGTGTTTTACAACGATATTCTCGTTGAGGAATAACCATCTGCGGGACCGCCGTCTTTTTCAACACCCGGGCCCGGAGAGGCCCGATGGACGGGAAATCTCCCAGATTGATTGTGGTGACACCGACGGAAGGATGGATCGACGACATATGTGGCGAGGTCGACGAGCCAGCACATGTGAGCGTTGCCGAGCTACTCGAGCGTCCCGAGGACCACCTGACTCAGCCAACAATCCTTCTCCTCAACCCATCGGCAGAGCCAGACGTCGAGGAGCTCAGGAGACGCCTATCGAGCTCCGAGGTTAACCCACTCATGTTCACCCCAGTCTCCATCTCGCACTTGGCGGGGGAGGGGCGCGAGGACGCCGCGAAGGTCGTGCTTAGGTACGCCCTTAAGTGGGCTGAAGAGGCCCCCAGGCTCGCCCGCAGGGTCAAGAGGAGCCTGAGGGCTCCACCTAGGAGGCTCTCTAGGAGGGACCTTCTTCGTCTCCCCCGAAGTGTCTGGGTCTACCCCGAGGCGCCGAAGCTGGTCGGCGCCTGCTCGGGGGGATTGGCCACCGGCTGCAGGCGCTGCGAGGAGGCCTGTCCCTTCAACGCCATCTCCATCGGGGAGGATGGCCCGACAATCTTGGAGCTCTCTTGCAGAGACTGCGGACTTTGCGCCTCGGTGTGCCCGATCGGAGCCCTCCAGACCCCGACATTCACAGACTGGCAGGCTTCCCACCTGGACCTCCTCTCGCCCCCTGACAGGATCCTCCCGTGGATCGTCCTCTTCACGTGCGATGCCGGTGTGTCAGAGCTGTCCAAGGTGGAGATCTCCTCTGCGCACGTCCTGCCGGTCAGGGTGCCCTGCGCAGCCGCGGCCGGATGGACTGCGATCCTCAGGGCCGCTGAGTCTGGCGTGGACGGAGTGGCCGCGTACTGCCCGAGGCGTGACTGCGAAAGGAGGGATGCCTTCGTCAGATTCGTCGAGGAGGCCTCAAAGCTTGCTCCGCTGCTGAGCCAGGTGGGCGTCACCCTCCAGTTCTTGGAGGGCGGACCCCAAGCGATTGCCAAGGCTGCGGAGAGCGTGAAAGTGACTAGTTCCGAGATCTCGCCGACTGTCCTGACCCTCCAGAGGAGGAGAGACGTAGTGTCCATGGCCGTCAACCTCTGCTCGAAGCCTGTGTCCATAGAGGGATTGCTCTACGGGCTCGAGGTCGACCAGCGGTGTACCCTCTGCGGGGTGTGCGCGGAGAAGTGTCCGCTGGGCGCGCTGCACGTGGAGGAAAGGGAGGAGCTTAGGAACCTCACCTTCAGGCAGGACCTCTGCGTGGGCTGCGGGTACTGCTTGGAGGTGTGTCCCGAGTCCGCGATGAGGCTCTATCCCGCGAAGTTAGATCCCGACAGGGATCCCTTTGAGCCGATGGTCCTCCGATCAGATGAGGTGGCGAGGTGCATCGAGTGTGGGGCACCGATAGGACCCAAGAGCCTGGTTATGGCCGTCTATACGAGGCTCAAGGAGCAGGGGATGGAAAAGGCGGCAGAGATGGCCTTACTCTGCCAACAGTGCAGGGCCAAGAAGATGCTCGATGGGCTCGCATGAGGTGGGCTCGATTGCAGTATATCCGCGCGTCTGGGGTGATCTTGGCCGGGGGCGAGTCCAAGAGACTGGGTGGACTGTACAAGCCCCTCCTCGAGGTGGGGGGGCGGCCCATGATCCAGTACTCCTTGGAGGCGCTTCGGCCAGTCTCCGACGAGATCCTGATCGTCGTCAGGGGGAGAGAGAGGGCGGAGAAGGTGGCAGAGCTCGCTGGACCCCACGTGAGGATAGTTGAGGAGCCAAGATCAGCCCCCAGGGCGCCCCTGATTGGCCTTATAGAGGGAGCGCGCTCCGCCAAAACGCCCGTCATCATGGCGGCCCCGGCCGACACGCCCTTCATCTCCCCGCGAGTGTACGAGGTCCTCTCTAAGGAGCTGGCCGGAGAGTGCGCGGATGCGGCGGTCCCCGCCTGGCCCAACGGGTACATCGAACCACTCATCGCCGTCTACCGCGGGGAGGAGTTCCTCAGAGCCGCCTCGGAGGTCGCGTCCCGCGGAGACCTTAGGATCTCCTCGGCTCTCTCTCGGCTAAAGGTCAGGTTCGTTCCAGTGGAGAGGCTGTCCAGTAATCCAGAGAGGACCTTCTTCAACGTGAACACTGCTGAAGACCTTCATCTCGCTCGCGAGATGGTCGGGGACCTTAAAGAGGGCTTGGGAGGGCCCTAGGTGGGGGACTCCTCCCCTTCAGGCCCGCCCTTCTCGGCCTGCTCTAAGATCTCCACGAGCTTCTTGGCCAGCTCCTCGAACGCCCTCGCCGTCTCGGATTCAGGCGCGCACAGCGGGACGGGCCTACCCTCGTCGAGGCACCTAGCCACGTTGGGGTCCAGCGGGAGCCTGCCGAGCAGTCTGATCCCCTCCTCCTCCGCTATCTTCTCTCCAGCCCCGCTGCCGAAGATCTCCGTGATCGCCCCGCAGTGAGGACACCTGAAGTAGCTCATGTTCTCTATCACGCCGAGCAGCGGGACGTTCAGCTGCTTGCAGAACTCCGCGGACTTCTCCACGGCCACCTGGGAGACCACGCTGGGTATCGTCACCACCACAGCCCCGGTCACATCCGGTATGTTCTGGGCAATGTTTAGCGCCTCGTCGCCGGTCCCCGGCGGCAGGTCGAACAGCAGGAAGTCCAACTGGCCCCAGATGACGTTGCTCATCAGCTCCTGGAGGGCCTTGTTCTTCAGAGGGCCCCTCCATATCACGGGGGTCTTCTCGTCAGGCAGGAGGAATGCGAGCGAGATTACCTTGACGCCGGCAGCCCCGGTGACCGGGAATATCCCCATGGGGAATGCCTGGAGCTGAGCTCCGAGGACGCCCAGCATCCTCGCCATGGCTGGCCCGTGGAAGTCGTAGTCGAAGACGCCGACGGAGTAGCCCATCTTGGCCAGCGTCGCCGCCAGGTTAGCCGTGACCGTGGACTTGCCTACGCCGCCCTTCCCGCTCAGCACGATGATCTTGTACTTGACTCCGCTGAGCCTCTCCTTTATCTGCTGATTCACCCCGACCTGAGCCGGGGGAGTCAACGCCGGTGGAGGCGGAGCGGGCCTGCCTCCTGGACCTGCGGCCACTCTAAACTCACCTCGCGACGCCCCATACAACGACGTTAAAATGACTTCGATCTAAGAGGGCCACGCTGGTACATCCTTAATTAGGGCCGGCGTGCGGAAGGAACGATGCTCGATTCAAGAGATCCCCTCGGTTCTCTGAAAGAGCACATAGCCAGGGAGGTAGCTGAGGCTGTCTCAAAGCTCGGTCTCAAAGTCGACCCAACAGAAATACCCATCCAGAAGACCCCAAGCAGGGAGGTCGGGCACCTAGGTTCGCCGATAGGATTCAAGCTCGCTGGAAGGCTGAAGATGAGCCCAGAGGAAGTCTCAAAGGATGTGGTGGAACGTCTGAACCTCTCAGCCATCCCCATAGCCGCCAGCGCCTCGCCCGCGAAGGGGTTCGTCAACTTCAGGTTTGACGAGCCTACCTTCATCCGCGAGGTGATCGATGCAGCCTCCTCCCCGGAGTTCGGCCGGGGAGACGTTCGAGAGGGCGTCGTCATGGTCGAGCACACCAGCGCCAACCCTGCCCACCCCCTCCACGTCGGCAGCGGCAGGAACGCGGTCATAGGAGACTCTTATGCGAGGATGCTCAGGCACGTGGGGCGCAGGGTGGAGACCCACTACCTGGTGAACGACTCGGGCAACCAGACCATCCTGATGTCCTACGGCTTCTCTAAGGTGACGGGGGAGAGGCCCAGGGGTAAGATAGACCACTGGTTCGGGGCGGTGTACGCGGCGACGAACATAGCGATCGAGCTGAGGCGCGCCGAGGGGGAGGAGAGGGAGAGGCTCGAACAGGCGCTGGACAGGCTGAGGGTCGAGCACGGGGAGATAGTTGGCAAGGTGTTCAGGGCCATCCAGGAGGACCCGGACCCGGAGGGGGGTGTAAGGAACCTGCTCGCCGCGTACCAGGCCGGCGAGACCTGGG
This sequence comes from Thermoproteota archaeon, assembly GCA_027491555.1. The sequence continues at coordinate 63,113 of JAOZGN010000024.1, read as the reverse complement.
CAAAGGAGATCGTTAGGACAGCGGTCGAGTCCGTGATGGAGGGGTTCGTCGAGACGCTGGACCGCCTCGGGATCAGGCACGACGCGTATGACTGGGAGAGCGATCTGATCTGGAACGGGTGGACCGCTGAGATGCTCGAGAGGCTGAAGGACTCGGGCTACGTGGGTTTCGAGGACGGCGCCGCCTACGTCGACGTGGCTAGGGCCATTAGGGAAAGGGAGGACGTGGCGAGGGTCTTCGGCCTCACGGCAGAGAGGGTGAGGGAGCTCGACGCGGAGGGCAGGCTGGAGGAGGTCATCCCCCCGAAGTTCTACCTCACCAGGTCCGACGGGACCTGGCTCTACACTGCGACCGACGTCGCATACTCCCTCTACAAGATCGAGGGGGTGGGGGTCGAGGTCTGCTACAACGTGATAGGCGCGGAGCAGAGGCTAGAGCAGCTTCAGGTGAGGGCAAGCGTCGCCCTGGCTGGCGAGGACCCCGACAGGATACAGCACTTCAGCTACGAGATGGTCAACTTAGTTGGGGTGACGATGTCCGGTAGGCTGGGGATCTACGTCACGCTAGACGAGCTCATGGACGAGGCCAAGCGCAAGGTGGTCGAACTCCTCAGGGACAGGGCGGGGTTCAGTCAGGAGGAGGTAGAGGAGATCGCGGAGAAGGTCGCCGTCGGCGCGATCAGGTTTGCCCTCCTCTCGGTCGACCCGTCAAAGCCGGTGGTCTTCTCCTGGGATAGGGTGCTGAACCTGGAGGCCAACAGCGGGCCCTTCATCCAGTACGCCTACACCCGAGCCTCGGGGATACTGAGGAGGGCGGGCAGGGTTCCGCAGGAGTATCAGGCGGCCGCGCTCGGTACCGACGGCGAGTACGACCTCGTGATGCACCTTGCCGAATTCCCGGAAACGCTCAGGTCCGCTATCTCGCTCAGGAGGCCAGACGTGGTGGCGCAGTACGCTAACGAGCTCGCCGCGAAGTTCAACAAGTTCTACGAGACTCACCCGGTCCTACCGGCTGAGGAGCCCACCAGGTCGGCCAGGCTGGCCCTGGTCTCGGCCGTGAGGAACACCCTCGGCCTGGCCATGGACTTGATCGGCGTCCCCAGGCTGGAGAAGATGTGACACGGACGAGTTCGAGGGGCTCTGAGGGGTCCCCTCAGAGCCCGGCGGCGGCCATCGAGATGGCCATCTCTATCTGCCTCCTCAGCTCGTCCGGGATCCCCTCTACCCTGACCTCCATGAAGCCCCGGACGAGCATGCTCGTCGCCTCGTCCTCGGAGAACCCCCTGGACATCAGGTAGAAGATCTGGTCCTCACTCAGCTTGCCGACGGCGGCCTCGTGAGAGAGCTGGACGTCGCTGTGCTTGGCGTCTAGGGCCGGGAGCGTGAGGATTCGAGACTGGTCCGACAGGAGGAGGCCGTCGCACTCTATGTGACCCCTCACACCCGGTGCCTCTGCCGAGATGAGGGACCTCGCGATCATCTCAGCCCTGTCCTTCGTGACCGCCCTGGACACGATCTCCGCCGAAGTGTCTGGGGCCTGAAGATAGACCGTCCCGCCCACGTCCATGACAGAGTCCCCCTTAGCGACGATCACGGAGGACAGGTGGGCCCTGGCCCCCCTCCCGACTAGCCACACTTTTGGATCGGTCTGGAGCGAGGCGGTCGGGGTCATGTTCACGTAGTGACTTATGTACTGGCCGCCCTCCTCGACCACGACCCCGGTCCTCGGCCTCACATGTGTCTGCTCGTCCCAGGCGTGTATCATGGTGTACGTGAGCTTGCCGCCCCTCTTCACGTAGAACTCCGACACACCCGCGTGCAGGCCGGCGCGCTCCATCATGGTCAGGCACCCGGTCACCACGTGGAGTTCGGCCCCCTCTTCCACTATGACGATGTTGTGGGGCGCCTGGATGGCCCCGGGCGCGGACATGAGGAGACACGTCTGGACAGGCGTCTCGATCTTGGCTCCCCTCTCTGCTATCACCACGTAGCCCTGCCTCCGACCGAAGAGCTCCGCGGCTGCCGTGTACTTGTCAGCGTCCACCGGGACCGCCCTCCAGAAGTAGTCGTCTACGATCCCCTCCTCGAGGGCCTGCTGGAGGTTCATGACCCTGAGCCCCGGGGCCCTCACGTCGATCTCGACCGCCTCCTCGTCCACCTGGAGGTAGGTTCCGGCGCTCCCCCTCCCCGTCAGGTCGATTCCGACGCTGGCCAGCAGGTGGGAGCTGGCGCGCAGGACCTCCTCGTAGGATGTCAGGGAGGGAGGAACGGAGAATTGGGTCACATCAACGTCCGGGCCATACTTAGCCGGCTTAGAGAGGGCGGTCTCGGCCCTCCTCCTCAGCTCTTCGAGCCTGGCCTCGTTCACTCCCTCCTCACCTCCGTGAAGATGCAGTTGAGGCAGCCGTCGAATCCATACCTCTCCACGTCCCTGAGGATGGCCTGGGCGTCCCCGTAGCACCTGATGACTCCATCCACCATGATGAAGGCCCTCGTCGCCTGGAGATACTTAGCGATGTGCCCCGTGTGGGTCACCACCAGCGCGGACCTCCTCTCCTGGGCCCTGTCTCCGTCCCGCGTGATCACGCTCCTAATGGACTTCCCCAGTACGGGCAGGCTGTCCAGATCCACCCCCGAGTCCGGCTCGTCTAGCAAGGCGACTTTCGGCCTCTGGGCAGCCAGGAGGAGCACCTCTGCCCTTTTCATCTCCCCCCCGCTGAACCCGACGTGCAGATCCCTGTCGAGGAGGTGCGTCGCACCCATCTCCTCTGCCATCTTCAAGAGGCTCCGGTAATCTGACCCACTCCTCTCAGCCAGCCTCTTCAGCAGATCCCTGAGCTTGATTCCCCTGAGCTTAGGCGGCATCTGAAAGACCGCCCCCAGGCCCAGGGCCGCCCTCTCGTTTGCCGGGAGGTCGGTGATGTCCCTCCCGTCGAGGAGGATCCGACCCGACTTGACCACGTACTTGGGATTCCCCAAGAGGGTCTGGATGAGGGAGGACTTTCCCGAACCGTTTGGACCCAGAAGCAGGGCGACCTCGCTGGCTCCGAGCTCTAGGTTAACGCCCTTCAGAACCTCTCTCCCATCAACCTCCACGTGCAGATCCTCAATCTTCAGCATCGGCCACCCCTCCGGCTGGACGGTGATTAACCTCCACTCAGTGGCCCAATTTAACGGCGTTATAAAAAGTTATGACCCGTGCCAGGCGGGGCGCGGGTAGATGCGCCACGTGAGAGTCGCGAGAAGGACGTTCCTACTCGGAGCATTGGCAGCGGCGGCCTCCACGGCGATCTACGCTAGGTTCCACGAGCTGAACGACGTGACCGTCGAGAGGCTCGAGTTGACCCTGGGCTCCCTGGGCGTCTCCCTCAGAGTCGCCCACGTCTCGGACCTCCACCTCCACGGGATAGGGGCCAGGGAGAAGAAGGCCCTCTCGGCCGTCGAGGAGGCCTCACCGGACCTGATAGTGGTGACCGGCGATCATGTAGACTCTCCGGATGGCGGGAAGGTGCTCAAGGAGTTCTACTCGGATCTCTGCGGGTTAGGGCCTGTCTATGCTGTCCTGGGAAACTGGGACTACTGGGCCGCCGGTAGGGGCGGACCGACGGCCAAGCAGATAGTTCAGACGATAGAGGGCGCCGGGGGCCGGGTGCTCTTGAATCGGGGAGAGTCGGTCGAGTTCGGCGGGGGGTCCATCTGGGTGGCGGGCGTTGACGACCCCCACACCGGCAGGGACAACGTTCAGTCCGCCCTAGAGGGTTTCTGGGAGTCAGAGGAAGAGCCGATCCTACTACTGGCCCACTCTCCCGAGGTCGCCGAGGACCTTACCGGCCGAGAGACGCTGGTTCTCTGTGGGCACACCCACGGGGGTCAGGAGAGGCTCCCCCTGCTTGGTCCCCTGTACGTCCCCTCTCGCCTGGGGAGGAGATACGTGGCGGGCCTCTACCGGCTGGGCGGAACGCTAATGTACGTGAACAGGGGCCTCGGCTGGTCCTTCGCCCCCCTCAGGTTGAACTGCCCCCCGGAGGTCACCATACTCGACCTTCACCTCTGAGGCGCGTGGCGCGGTCAGCCCCTCCGCGACCTCGCCTTCTCCACCACTGGTATCTTGGCCCCACAGCGAGGGCATCTTCCATCCCTCAAGCTGACCCTGACGACCCTCGGCCCGAACCTCCTTATGAGGAGCGCCTCGCACTCCGGGCAGTGGGTGTTCTCCAGCCTGTGGCCGGGAACGTTGCCGACGTAGGCGAACCTAACCCCCTCCTCCCTCGCTATCTCGCACGCCCTCTCGAGCGCCTCCACGGGCGTGGGCGGCGCGTGGAACCGGTGGGCGGGGAAGTAGCGCGTGAAGTGGAGGGGAACGTTCCCCTCTCCCAGCCCGGCCGCCAGCCTGGCCGCGGTCCTGATGTCGTCCTCATCGTCGTTCACGCCTGGAACGACTAGGTAGACTAGCTCGACGTGCACCCCCCTCTCTACCGCCAGACTGGCGTTCTTCCACGGGACCCTCCAGTCGGCCCCGGGCGCGTATCGCGCGTAGGCCAGTTCGCCCCCCTTGATGTCTATCTTCAGCCCGTCCAAGCCGGCCTCTACGAGCGCCTCGAGCGCTTCATCCGTCATGTAGCCGTTGGAGACGTAGGTGCAGTAGAGTCCCTTCTCCTTGGCCAGTCTGAAGAGATCTAGCGAGTACTCGAAGAGCATCGTCGGCTCGTTGAGGCTGACGCACACCCCCTCGTCCCCCCACGCTAGTGCCGCCTTGATCACGTCTTCCGGGGGGACGTAGGCGGGGCTCGCCGGGGGGTCGACTTGGCTGATGTGCCAGTTCTGGCACCAGGGGCACCTGAAGTTGCACCCCCACGTCGAGATCGTCGTGGCGCTAGATCCCGGCCAGAAGTGGTAGAAGGGCTTGATCTCGATAGGCCTGCTCTCCATGGCGCTCAGGGCTCCGTAGACAGTGGTGTGGAGCCTCCCCGCCAGGTTCACCCTGGTACGGCAGAACCCGACCTGTCCCGGCTGTAGGACGCACCTCCTCTCGCACACCAGGCATCTGACGGCGCCGCCCTGGAGCCGCCCGTAGAGGGGCGACTCCCTTGCGGTCGGGCGGCCGGCCTCACTCATCCTCCGTCAGGTATATGCGCAGCTCCACCTTCTTAATGTCCCTGGGGACGCCCTTCAGCGTCCTGAGGTAGGCCAGCGCCAGCTCCCGCAGTTGGCGTTCCACGAACCTCACGAGCCCAACGGACTTGTCGTTGACCCTCAGCGTGGTGGACTTGGGCTCCCCAGGCGGACAGAACACGCTCTCACCCCTGGCGGCAGCCTTGAGGTAGTCGAAGCAGGTCTTGAATCCGCACTCCCCGCAGTTGAGCCAGGCCGGATAGATGGGCAGGCTCGCTATGAACTGCCCTAGCTTCTCCATGGGCACGAATCTCACGCCCTCAACATTGACCTCTCGCCTGGACGTGACGGCCACAGTCAGCTCGTCGGCCAGTTCGCGGGCCTCATCCTCACTCTCCACGGCAAGTATCTTCAGGGCCAAGGGCGAGCTGAGCCCGACGAGTATCGAGTAGTCGCATTCCTCTGATCCGGCGACGACGGTGAGGGGGTCTACGTCGGTCGCCCTGTGCTCCACTATCCCTCCGCGCCACAGGACCACCCTCTTGACGACGCCCTCAGGCAGGTCCTCGGGTTCACCGCCCTTCACGATGCACGTAGAGCCTAGCTGTGCTGCGGCCTCGAGGGCCGCCTCCTCTGCCAGGCGTCCAACGATCGAGACGATTCTGGTGGGCATCTCGCTGGCGGGGAAGGTGGCGGTAATTATCATTCCATAGCCAGACCGCGATCCCTCGAACCTCGGCTAACGTTTATTCCGTGTTCGTGACCAGAGCTCGGGGTGCCCAGTTGGATCCTAGGATGGCTTATGACAGGATATTCTCTCTCCTAGAGGAGCACCACTCTTGGTTTGACTCCTCGATCCCCCTCATCGCCAGCGAGAACGTGACCAGCTACGCGGTGCGGGAGGCCCTGCTGTCAGACTTCGGCCACAGGTACGCCGAGGGCTGGGTGGGCGAGCGGGTCTACGCGGGCTGCAGGTACATCGACCAGGTCGAGCAGCTGGCCATGGACCTGATGAAAGATATCTTCAGGGTCAAGCACGCGGACGTCAGGCCGATCAGCGGAGTCATGGCAAACCTGGCCGTGTACACGGCCTTCACGCAGCCGGGAGACGTGATGATGGCCCTGCCGATCACCAAGGGCGGCCACATAAGCATGGGCCCGCTCTACGGGAAGAAGGGGACCAGGATCGGCGGGACTGCGGGCGCGGTGCACGGCCTCAGGGTGGAGTACATCGCGTTCAACGACGAGGAGTTCAACATCGACGTCGACAGGACCATCAAGAGGGTCGAAAAGTACAAGCCCAAGCTGATCATGTTCGGCGCCTCCGAGATCCTGTTCCCACAGCCCATCCGGGAGATAGCAGAGGTTGCTCACTCCCTCGGGGCCCACGTGAACTACGACGCCGCCCACGTGGCCGGCCTCATTGGCGCGGGGAGGTTCCAGGATCCGCTCCGCGAGGGCGCCGACAGCATGACCATGAGCACCCACAAGACCCTGCCCGGCCCGCAGCACGGGGCGGTGGTCACCAACGACGACGAGAAGTTTGAGCTGATCAAGCAGGCCTGCTTCCCGGGCCTGCTCAGCAACCACCACCTGAACGCCGTCGCCGCCCTGGCCGTGGCGCTGGCGGAGCTGAAGGCTTTCGGAGAGGCCTACGTGGATCAGATCATCAGGAACGCGAAGGCCCTGGCCCAGGCCCTCTACGACCAGGGGTTCAAGGTGCTAGGCGAGAAGAGGGGCTTCACCGAGAGCCACCAGGTGATGGTGGAGGTCGCAGACCTGGGAGGGGGCATGTGGGCCGAGAAGACGCTCGAGGAGGCGAACATCATCGTCAACAGGAATCTCCTGCCCTGGGACATCAAGATGGGCAGGAGTTTCATAGACCCGGGTGGGATCCGCCTCGGAACCTCAGAGGTCACGAGGCTGGGGATGAAGGAGGGCGACATGGAGGAGATAGCCAAGTTCTTCAAGAGGGTCCTGATAGACAAAGAGGACCCCAAGAAAGTCGCCAAGGACGTGGTAGAGTTCAGAAAGAACTTCAGGCACATACACTACGCCTTCGAGAGCGCGAAGGAGGCTTACGCCTACATCAAGCTGAGGTGAGGGGCTCAGCTGAGGTCCTCACCCTCCTTTCTTTCTCTTTCCTCCCTTGTCTCCCCGTCCTCGACCTCCACCTCTATCTCCCCATATATCGGCCCCCTGTACCCGCAGTCGGGGCACACCCAGACCTCCGGCGTGAGCCAGCCCGAGAAGGGAGACTCCCTCCTCAGCCTGGTGCTGCCGCAGATCGGGCACACCCTGACCCGCTGCGTCGTCTTACGCCTGCCCATCTCACCTCACCACAGCGGCGGGCCCTTCTTCTCCATGGTCGGCTCGAACCGAGGCAGCCTGGGGGATATGGGCAGGGGGATCTCCTTGACGCCCTCAGGCAGGGTCACCACGAGGTAGGTCTCCGTCCCGAACCGTATGCCGCCGTACTCGGCGGAGAACGTGTAGGGGTAGAAGAAGAAGAGGTCCTTGGGTACGGTGGGGTCGTGCGGCAGCTCGACCCTGATGGCCGTCTCCCCGGCGAGCGTGCCGGAGTCGCCTGGGGCGAGGGTCCAGGTGTACTCCCTCCTGTCGCCGTCCACCTCGAGCCACTCCCTCACCACGAGCTCGGCCGTCACATCCTCGGGGGCCACGCCCTCGATCCTAATCTTGCCGAGGAGCTCATCGTCCGGGTGGAACCTCCTGCTATTCAGGATCAGCCATCCCAGATCGGGTTCTATCTCCTCGGGGATCGGAGGGAGGACCTTGATCCTCAGAGTTGACCTCGGGAACAGGATCTTCCCCCCGAGCCGGGGGACTCCGAAGGTCACGGCCCACCTCACCTTGTGGGCCCTGGTCGAGATGGTGGGCGGCAGGCCCTCGGGGTAGCGTATCTCGAATCTCCCCGACTCCAGCCAGAAGGACTCTTTGTACAGCAGCCTCGCGCTGGGGATCGCCTCCCCCTTCGTCAGGAGGGTCGACGCCATCCACACCGAGAATATCGCGTAAACCCTGTCGCCCTCGACCACCCCAACTATGGGCTCACCTAGCCTGATGACGCTCCTCTCCACCCTTACACTAGCCCGCGGCATCCAGTAGCACCTCCACCACGTACGTGTCCCTCAGGATGTTGGGTTTCTTGATCACGCGGATCCCCTCGTAGTCGGTCTTGAACAAGTGAAGCCTGTGCTTCTTGGGCTTGAGGTCGTGATCCTTGATGACCTGGGCGAGCTTTCTGATCAGGCGGTTTGCCGTCTCCCTAAGAATCTTGTCACGACCCGGCCTCTTGGCGAACTCCTGCAGGTAGAACTCCTCGAGCTTGACGAGGCTGTACCATCTCAGGAAGAAGACGACGTAGAGTATGCCTGTCGAGGTGTAGAGCAGCAGGGGGGCCCACTCCTTCTGGAGGGTAACCACGATGAGACCCACCATGAAACCGAGCAGGGCTATCCTCAGGAGGAACCTCACCACTAGGAACACAGCCGACCATTTTCTGGCAATTGGATCGATAGTGGGAAGATTGATCACGTAATCGGCGGTCTTCTCAAACTTCTTCCTCAATCCCCCCGCGAAGACGTCGGTCAACTCCTTTGCCCGTCGGTCCATTATGTCTCTTATCCTGCGTAGGTCCGTGTTTCGACCAACTCTATAACCGTCAGCCGCCTCTATGAGTAAAGCAATGTCTTCTGCGAGTTCTTTATGTGGCTTCTTTGCACGAAGCCTCAATCCATCACCACCGCTCCCGTGCACCTGTTAGCGGCTCACTAAAACGTTTCATGGAGTGTGAGCGGGGCGGCAGGTCGAAAGAGTTTTAATATAGACTTTCGTTGAGGGATTCAGCCGTATCTTACGGCAACAGTCGAACCTAGGGGTTGTAGGGGGTGTATGTGATGTCCGAGACCCCGACCCTGTTCGTAAGGAGGGCCTCAGGGCTGGTCAGGACAGTAGGTCCCTTCACGGCGTTCATGATAGTGTTCACGCACACAGTCGGCGGAGGAATACACAGGCTCGCCGTAATCGCCGCCTACCAGCACCCCGACGCCTTCGTGCCCTTCTCGTTCTTGGTTACGGGCGTCCTCGCCATGATCCCGACCGCCCTCGTCTACACCATGTTGGGCTCCATGATGCCCAGGACCGGCGGAGACTACATCTTCATCACCAGAGGCCTTAGTCCCGCCCTGGGCTTCTTGGCCTCTTGGGGCTTCTGGTTCACCGAGGTGCTGAGCTACGGAATCATAGCTTGGTATAGCATTGACTTCTTCGTCAGCGCGGCCACCGCGGCTGGAGTCGCTCTGAAGAGCGAGGCATGGCTCTCTAGGGCCCAGTGGATGGCGAGTACTGAGGGGCACTGGGTTCTGGGTCTGCTGTTCGTCATAGTGTTCGGCGCCATAGCCCTCTTCGGAATGAAGATCTACGGGTGGATCATCAACATCCTGGGGATCATTGCGATAATAGGGTGCCTCAGCAATCTGCTCATCTTGGGAGCCTGGGGTAACAACACCGTCGCCGGTTGGAACTCCATCTACGGCCAGGGCGCCTATCAGAAGATAGTCGAGGAGGCGTTTAAGCTGGGCATCCAGAATGGCGATCTGCCCGTGGCTGCCTTCAGCTGGGGCGGCACGATGAAGGCCAGCATAGGGGCCATCTGGGCATACATAGGAATTGTCTCAGCGGTCTTCGTCGGTGGCGAGCTTAAGTCTCCCGCCATGTCGCTCCTCGTGGCTCAGGTCGTTGGCACGCTTGTGATCATGGCCTACTACATAGCCCTGCCGTTCATGGTGTACGGCGCCTGGAAGGTGCCTGAGCAGTACATACCCGCTGATGGCCTCGCCTACCTCAGGGCCAACAACATCCCAACTGACAGAGTGTACTTCACCGCGCTCTACGCCTACCTGAAGGGGAAGTTAGGCGCCGACGGAGTGGCTCAGCTGCTCGGCGTACCCTCGAGCTGGCTCCTGCCCGAGAGGGTGATAACCAGCTTTACCATCCCACTCGTGCCGAAGGGCATGGAGTGGCTCCAGGTGCTCAACGGAACCATAGTCGGCATCATCCTGCTGAAGGACATCCCGGCGTTCTTCGTCGTTGCCAGCAGGATGGTCTTCGCCTGGGCGTTCGACAGGTTCTTCCCGGAGGTCTTCGCCTCGGTCAACGAGCAGTTCCACAGTCCGCACTGGGCCATCATCCTCACCATGATAGGAGGCATCGTGGGCGTCTGGCTCACCGCCCAGGGAGACTGGGCCGCCGCGGCGGACACGACCAACCTGTACCAGTTCGCCGTCATGATGGCCTCGCTGGCCGCCGCGGTCCTGCCATTCCTCAGGTCTGACCTCTACGAGAAGGCGCCGTACAAGTGGGAGATAGGCGGAGTGCCGGTTCTCAGCATCATTGGAGCCTATGCCTTCGCGGTGAACTTCTTCTTCTTCTTCGTGGCCACTCACGAGATCTTCTACTACTTCGGCGGCTTCAGGCTGATGATAGCGCTGCATCAGGCCTTCTGGATGGGCCTCGGCGCCTTCATATTCATGGGCTTCCTGGCCTACAACCAGAGGCGTGGCATCGACGTGAGGACGATCTACACGGAGATTCCGCCAGCCTAAAGAGCCCTTCCCTCCTTTTTTCCTTTTTGGCTCCGCTAGGTGCCCTTAGAGGGCGGTTTGACATTCGAATGTGCTCTTCCCAATGTTCAACCTTTATTTGAGTCGTGACTCATGTCATGGTCCCGACGAAGAGGAGAGGTGGTTTCTGTTGGAGAGTTTCAGGATATTCTTCTCGGCGGACACCCACGGGAACACCGTGGTCTGGAGGAAGTGGCTCAGCGCCGTGCAGGTCTACAAGGCCGATGTGCTGATCTTCGCTGGCGACCTCACCGGCAAGGCGATAGTCCCCGTCTTCGACTACGGTGACCACTACGAGGCCGAGGTACTGGGGCAGAAGAGGAAGGCGAAGACCAAGGAAGAACTCCAGAAGCTCCTTGACTTCATTGAAGGGCTCAGCTACTACTACATAGTGGCTACCCCGGACGAGATCCAGGAGATAGCCGCAGATCCTAAGAAGCAGGCGGAACTATTCGAGAGGCTGATGAAGGAGAGGATGAAGAAGTGGCTTGACCTGATAATAGAGAAGCTGAATCTAGACGAGGTCATACCAATAGTGATGCCCGGGAACGATGACGAGCAATACATAGACGAGATAATCAAGTCCTACGAGGACAGGGGCATCATCTACCCCCTGGACAAGGTGGTGGAGATCCCGCTGGGCTACGCGATAGTCAGCCACGAGTACGTGAACCCTACCCCCTGGAACACGCCTAGAGAGGCCCCGGAGCCTAAGCTGAAGAAGATGCTTGACAAGAAGATCAAGTGGGCGATGGACAAGGGGTACACCAACTTTGACAAGATAATCTTCAACTTCCACTGCCCGCCTTGGAATACGAAGCTCGACCTCGCGCCCAAGCTCACCAAGGACCTAAAGCCAGTCTACATCGGTGGCAAGCCGGTACTGATACACGTGGGGTCTAAAGCTGTCAGAGAGGTCATTGAGAAGTACCAGCCCATCCTGGGCCTGCACGGCCATATCCACGAGAGCTACGCCAGCGACAAGATCGGCAGGACGGTGGTGCTCAACCCCGGCAGCGAGTACAGCGAGGGGATCCTCAGGGGCTTCGTGGTGGAACTCACGGAGGAGGGCCTCAAGAACTGGTGGAAGATTGAGGGTTAAGCGTCAGAGGGTGCCTGCATGACCGAGGGTCACGAGGGAATACACTTTGTGGAGCTTGATCCCGAGAAGTTTGTTCGGGAGTGCGTCGACATAATCAAGAGGGCTCAGGATAAGGGGATAGTGATCAGGATCCTCGGAGCGATGGCCGTCTACATCCACACTCAGGACAACCCCCGCGCCAGGGAGATACACGAGACTAGGTTCGGGGCCGGAGCGCCGATGTTCACCGACCTCGACGTGATGGCCTACAAGAAGCAGAAGAAGAAGATCAAGGAGTTCTTTGAGAAAGAGCTGAAGTTCCTCCCCGACAAGATGATCAACGCCCTGTTTGGTGATAAGAGGCTGATCTATTACCACCCGGAGGGGAAGTACCATGTCGACGTCTTCTTCGACACTCTGGAGTTCAGCCATGACGTCCCCTTCGGGAAGAAGCCCGGCGAGGGGAGGCTCGAGCTGAGCTTCCCTGCCATCTCCCCGACCGACGTGGTGCTCGAGAAGCTCCAGATCCACGAGATCAACCCCAAGGACCTCGTCGACCTTATCGTCCTATTCCTGACGCACGAGATCGCGGACGAGGAGGGCGACGGGAAGATCAACGCCAAGTACATCGCCCAGCTCTTGGCGGAGGACTGGGGGTTCTGGTACGACGCGGTGAGCAACCTGAACCTCGTCAAGAAGTATGCCGACCAGATGGTGGAGGAAGGCAGGCTGAATCCCGAGGAGCGCGACGTCGTCAACCAGAAGGTGGATCAGCTCCTCAAGAGGATAGAAGAGGAGCCAAAGTCCAAGAAGTGGCAGAAGAGAGCCAAGACGGGAACCAAGAAGAAGTGGTGGCGCGACGTGGAGGAGGTCGTAAGGTAGGCCTCCCCAACTCAAACTATTTGAGGGACCGACGCAGGCTCGGGTGATGCCCGACCTAGAGAGGCTCGTTGAGAGGGCTGAGTCGCTCGGCGCGGAGTTTGCTGAGGTAAGGTGGCAGAGGATCGAGAACACGCGGCTCGTGGTCGTTGACGGGACTCTCAGGGAGCTCAACACGGGGGTTCGCGAGGGATTCGGCATCAGGGCCTTCGTGGGCGGCGCCTGGGGATTCTCGACGGTTCACGGCGGGGACGAGTCCGCCGCCATGAGGGCGGTCGAGGAGGCCGTCAAGCTGGCCTCCGCCGCCTCTAAGCTGAAGTCCGAGAGGTTCAAGATGGCCAGCGAGCCCAGCACGGGCTCGTGGGAGACCCGCGCCCGGATGGACCCGAGGGAGATCGACATCTCGCAGAAGATCGAGTTCACGATGGAGCTAAACGACTCCGCCAGGGCCGTGGATCAAAGGGTCAAGAACGTCAACGTGGCTTACGTCGACACGGTCTCCGTGGAGCAGGTGGCCAACACGCTGGGGACCCGAGTATCTCAGGAGATCGTCAGAACACGGGCGGCCGTTCAGATCTTCGCCCACGAGGCTGGGACGACCGAGAGAGCGTTCGAGAGCGTCGGTGGGCTGGGGGGCTTCGAGGTGGTCCAGACCGACGAGGCCCTAGCCATGGGGGAGGGGGCCGCCAGGCGCGCCGTCGACCTCCTCTCGGCCAAGTCGGCTCCGGCCGGGCCGTTCAAGGCCATACTGGACCCTAAGCTCGCGGGCGTCTTCATCCACGAAGCCTTCGGCCACGCTTGTGAGGCCGACGAGGTCCTGGCCAAGATGAGCGTCCTCGAAGGGCGGATAGGCCAGAGGGTCGGGAGGGAGATTGTCAACGTAGCGGACGACCCAACCCTGCCGGGCCTCTACGGTTCCTACGCATTCGACTCCGAGGGTTCGAGGGCCAGAAAGAAGTACCTCGTCAGGGAGGGCGTGCTGACCTCGTTCATGCACAACCTCGAGACGGCCAGCCGGATGAGCACTCTTAGCACCGGCAACGGCAGGGCTATGGACTACTCCCGCCCGCCCATAGTCCGGATGAGCAATACGTTCATCGAGCCGGGCGACTGGAGCGTTGAGGAGATGTTCGCCGAGGTAAAGGATGGGATATACGCCGTGGGCAGCCTCTACGGTTACACCGATCCTGCGAAGGGAGAGTTCGTGTTCAAGGCTGAGGGCGGGTGGCGCATCAAGAACGGCGAGCGGGTGGAGAAGCTCAGGGAGGTGGCCATCACGGGCACGATACTGGAGATACTCCACAACATTTCCGCGGTCGGCAGGGACCTTCAGTACGACCCCGGCCACTGCGGGAAGTTCGGCCAGTGGGTGCCCGTGACGACCGGGTCTCCACACATACTGGTAGACAGGGTCGTCTTCGGAGGCATGAGGTGATCGGTATGGTGGACCTGCTCAGCATAGGCGAGGACGTCGTCAGGAGGGCCGCCTCCGAGGGAGCCGAGGAGGCCGAGGCCTTCCTCGTCTCTGGGAGGAGGATCTCCGTCGAGGTGGAGAAGGGAGAGGTGAAGACCGCGCGCTCCGAGATAGTGTCCGGCATAGGCGTCAGGTCGGTCGTTCAGGGGAAGGTGGGCTTCGCCTACGCCACTAGCCTGGCCGACGCACTCGACGTGGCCGTTAAGTCTGTCAAGAACGCCCTAGCCAGCAAGCCTGACCCCCACTTCAAGGGCCTGCCAGACCCTGGCCGTGTGTCTCCCGTGGAGGGCCTGTTCGACCCGAAGGTCGCCGACTTGGACGTAGCAGAGGCGGTTGAGTTCATCCACGAGATGGTATCCGCGGCGAGTTCCAAGACAGGGGTGGTGTCGGTCGGCGGGGCCATGAGCGCCTCATCACAAGAGGTCGCGGTGGTCAGCAGCCCGGGGATAAGCCTCTCCGAGAAGAGGACGTCTACGTCTCTCTACGCGTTCGTGGCCGCGAGGGACGGGGACAAGAGTAGCTCCGGCTTCGAGATAAACTCTGGAAGGTTCTTGAGGGAGATCAACCCGTCTTGGGTGGGCTCTCAGGCCGGAGAGCTGGCCTCTACCCTCCTCAATGCCGTCAGAATTGAGACAGGCACGTACCCGATGGTGATAGACCCGCTGACCATGGGGCCGTTCATAGGCTTCCTAGTCTCCGCGGCAGCGAACGGCGAGAACGTGATGTACGGGAGGAGCTTCCTGACGGGCAAGCTCGGTCAGACGGTGGCATCTGAGGGAGTGACCATACTCGACGACGGGACCCTAGCGGGAGGAGAGGGCAGCGCGAGCTTCGACGGCGAGGGCGTGCCAACCGGGAGAACCCCCATAGTGGAGAGGGGGGTGCTGAAGAACTACATCCACAACACGTACACCGCGGGCAGGATGGGAGCCAAGTCCACGGGCAACGCCGCCAGGTCCTTCGACTCGCTTCCGGGGGTCGGGTCTCACAACGTCATCCTAGAGGCGCCGGACTTGGAGATGTCCGAGGAGGAGCTCTTCGACGTCAAGAGGGGCATCCTGCTTAAGCTTACAGAGGACAGACCCAACCTGGCCAACGGGGAGTTCAGCGGAATGGTGTACATGGGCTTTCTCATCGAGGACGGGGAGGTCACCACGGGGATCAAGGAGGCCAGTTTCGGAATACACCTCATTGACCTCCTAAAGGGCATAGATGCGGTTAGTAAGGAAAAGAGGGCGGTGATGGGCGTCATTTCGCCGTCGGTGAGGGTGGGGGAGGTCCGGGTGGCCGGGCCCTCCTGACCGCCCTTCTTGTATAACTTCCGTTGAGTTTTAATCTGGGGCCTGGTTAACACCGTGATAGGATATGTTGCTCGAGTCCCACATCCGGATGCTGAAGGAGGTCGCCGAGGCGGGAGAAGAGGGCGTCCCAGCGAGCGAACTCATCCCGAAGAGGGAATACAGAGAGTTTGTCCTTAAGTTCCTCTCCCGGAAGGGGTACATCAGGGTCAAGAGGCAGGGCGCCGGGGGAAGGGTTTACATAACCCCCAAGGGCCTCCGGCTCATCAGGGCGAAGGCCCGGTCTGAAAAAAGGGCCTGAGAACCCCTGCCCAACCTCAGGGTCTCTCCAATTCCCTCTTCTCTTTCTCGACGACCTCGATCCGCTCGATCCTTGTGTGAGGGTACTGGCCGCGCTCGTCCTTCTCGTAACGCTTAACCATGTCCCATACGGCCAAGAGCGCCGCGGAGACACCGGTGAGGGCCTCCATCTCTACCCCAGTCTTCCCGACGCTCTTCACGGTGACCTCAACCTCCACCCCCTCATCCAATGTCCGGAGGTCCACGTCAACCCCGGTGATGGGGATGGGGTGGCAGAGGGGCACCAGCTCGGGGGTCCTCTTGACTGCCAGGATTGCGGCCACCCTGGCCACCGAGTGGACGTCCCCCTTCTCGACCTTTCCCTCCCTTATCCTTCTCAGGCTCTCCTCGGTCAGCCTGATGAATCCGCGGGCCCGTGCGACCCTGAAAACGTCCCCCTTGCCCGTGATGTCCACCATTCTAACGCCCAACCGCCCCACCCCCAGCCTCAGCCTCGGCCCCCGCCACCGGGATCACCCACCCGAAGTACGGCTTCCTGAGGGAGACTGCCCTTAGGTATATCTGCTTGAGCTCCTCATCGCTCGCCCCCGACCTCATAGGGCCGAGGAAGTCTACCGTGTTGTCTTCCAGGAACAGGCAAGGCTTAAAGCGGCCGTCGCTCGTTACCCTGATCCTGGTGCACCTCGCGCAGAAATCGGGGTTCCCCATCGGGCCCACAAGTTCCACCTCCACCCCGCCCACGTCGAAGACCAATCGGTTCTGCATGTCGTGTCTGACGTGGACGAGCCGGCCTCCCAGTCCCTTGACGGTCTCGACGAGCTCTTCAAGCGTGATCCCGTACTTCTTTATGAGGGGGGACTCCGGGTCTGCGTCTTCCAGCTGAATGAGCTGGACCATGGCCCCCACGTCCCTGGCCAAGTCGATGAGCTCACGCGTCTCGTCTTCATTCACACCTCTCATGAGGACCCTGTTCAGCTTGAGCTGTCTGAACTCCACCGCAGCGGCGGCCTCCACGCCCCGGACCACGTCCCTCAGCATGTCCACCCGGGTGATGGTCCTGAACCTCTCAGGGTCTAGGCTGGGAAGGCTCACGTTTAGCCTGTCCAGGCCAGCCTCCCTCAGCTCGGCCGCCAGACTCGCGAGCCTCGACCCGTTGGTCACCATGCTGAGGTCGACTATCCCCTCCACGTCGGAGATGCGACGCACGATCTCCACTATGTCGGGTCTGACGGTGGGCTCTCCTCCGGTGAGCTTCACCTTCGATACGCCAGTCTCCGCCAGGATCCTGACTATCCTCCCTATCTCCTCTGCGGTCATCTCCATGCCGTTGGGCACGTAGCCCTCCCTGTGGCAGTAGAAGCAGGAGAAGTTGCAGGCGCTCGTGACGGATATCCGGACGTTGTGGACTGGCCGATCGAACGGGTCAACCACCCTCAATTCGATCGGAGCCCCGGCGGTGTGGGAGGTAAAAAACCCTCCTCAATCCCAGGGAGTTCCCTCCTCAATCCACCGGCCGCCCTTCTCGGTTATCTCTTTCTTCCAGATGGGAACCCTGCTCTTAACGGCGTTAACCACCTGGGCGATTGCCTCGAACGCCTCCTTCCTGTGCTCGGCCGCCACGGCTACCAGCATTACCGGATCTCCCGGCTCCCTTGTGCCGAGCACGTGGTAGATCACGACGTCCTTGACCCCCTCGGCCTGGAGCGCTTCTGCGCGGATGGCCTCCATCTCCCTGAGGGCCATCTCCTCGTAGGCCTCGTATTCGAGCCTGTACACCCGGCCCCCCGGGGAGTGACCCCTGACCACCCCGACGAACATGACTACCGCCCCCGCCTCGCCATCTTCTGGAGACACCTCCGAAAACAGCTCCTCTACCGAGGGGAGTTCCCTGAAGAGGCCCACCTTGGCCCCCCCGCCCGACACCGGCGGGAAGACGGCCACCACGTCTCCGTCGCTCAGAGGGTCATCCGGCCTGGCGAAACGGCCGTTGACGGCCACGACGACCCTGCCATCCTTGAGCCTCTCGACCAGACCCGGGATCGCGCTTTCAAGCTCCCTGATGAGGTCCTCCACCTTGGAGCCCTCTTTGAGCTCTACCTCCAGCTGAGACCTGCCCGCCGCCTCTCTGAACGAGGCGAAGAGCCTCACCTGGACCCGCACGGGGGTCCCGCGGCAGGGTGGGAAATAAAGCCGAGGCTCACCTTATAGCCACCCCACCTTGATTGAGCAGGTGTCCCCCCGTCCCGGATCCGTGTACGTGGAGATCCTGAGGGCCGTAGATTCTGTCCCCAGAGGAATGCTGACGACCTTCGGCGAGATAGCGAGGGCGCTCGGGGACTACAGGGCAGCCAAGGCGGTGGCCGAGGTGGTCTCGGTCATGGGGAGGGCCTACGGGGTGCCGTGGCATCGAGTCGTGTCATCGCGGGGCGAGGTCATGAGGGGCGCAGAGGAGCTCCTGAGGGCGGAGGGCGTCGACGTCCAAAGGGGTAGGGTGGCCGATCTCACCAGGCGCCTCGTAGAGGCTGAAGAGCTTGAGACCAAGCCGATCCTGGCCGAGATGAGGAGGGCTCAACGGATTCTGGCGAAGAGGGTCGTCTTGGAGGACGAGGTGGAGAGGCCAGAGCTGGTCGCGGGAGCCGATGTGGCGTACCGGTGGGAGCGCGACGAGGAGGGCCTCCCGGTTGAGGTCGCGAGGGGGGCGGCTGTGGTGGTGGACGCCGACCTCAGGGTGGTCGACGGGTCAATCCAGACCTCGCCGGCGGTCATGCCATACGTGCCGACCTACCTGGGCTTCCGGGAGTTTCCGGCCCTCGCAAGAGTTCTGTCCAGGCTGAACTACGACGTGGTCATTATGGACGGCCACGGTATAGCCCACCCGGTGTTCTTCGGTGAGGCCAGCCACCTCGGCGTCTGCCTCGACGTCCCGGCCGTGGGGGTGGCTAAGCGGAGGCTGGTCGGGAAGATCCGCGGCGAGGAGCTGATCTACATGACCAGGCAGGTCGGGTGGGCCCTCCCGCTGAGGCCCGGGGGGAGGCCAGTCTACGTGTCTCCCGGGCACAAGGTGTCTCTGGAGGAATCTGCGAGGATCTTCAGGAAGTTCAGGGGAGGAACGCGGGTTCCCGCGCCCGTGAGGCTTGCCCACAAGTTAGCGGAGTTCCCCAAGCTCCGGGGGAGCCCCTCCGACTGACTTCAAGTCTTTAACGTTTGTGGGTGAAGGAGCCTCCACGATCCGATTTGCCGCGGAGGCTGGTCGTACACCCAATCCTCAAGTTCGACAGGGGTAGAGAGGTTGAGTTCAACTTCGAGGGCAGGCAGATAAGGGCCTTCGAGTCCGAGAGCGTCGCCGCGGCCCTCGTTGCGGAGGGCATCCTTACGCTGGGCTGGAGCGCCAGGAGGCAGAGGCCAAGAGGCTTCTTCTGCGGAATCGGGAAGTGCTCCTCCTGCCTGATGACCGTCGACGGCGTTCCAAACGTCAGGACCTGCATCACCCCTGTAAGGGACGGCATGGAGGTCTGGAGGCAGCGCCCCCTCGGCGAACTCCCAAAAGCCTCCCCGCTAGAGGCCAAGGCGGGCGAGCTGGACGTCGACCTGTTGGTGATAGGCGGTGGACCCGCAGGGCTGTCCGCGGCCATCGAGGCATCCAGGCTCGGGGCTAGGGTGGCCATCGCTGACGAGAACATGAGGCCGGGCGGGCAGCTGATCAAGCAGACGCACAAGTTCTTCGGGTCGAGGGAGAACTACGCTGGCACCAGGGGAATAGAGATAGCGAGGATCCTCCTGAGAGAGCTCGATGGGCTCAACGCCACTTGGCTCACCCGGGCGACCGTCGTCGCCGACTACGCCGGCTCGGCCCACGACGTCGTGGTGAGCACGCCCGAGGGACCCTGGAGGATCAGGGCGGACGCGGTGGTGGTCTCCACCGGAGCCATGGAGAACATGATCCCCTTCCCGAACAACGACCTCCCAGGGGTGATGGGGGCCGGCGGGCTGCAGACGCTGATGCACGTCTTCGGCGTGGTGCCCGGGGAGAGCGCCTTAATCGTGGGTGCGGGGAACGTGGGACTCATACTGGCCTACCAGCTCCTCCAGGCCGGGGTGGATGTCAAGGCGATCGTGGAGATCATGCCGAAGATCGGGGGCTACGCGGTGCACGCCGCCAAGGTGAGGAGGATGGGTATTCCCATCCTCCTGAGGCACACCCTCAGGAGGGCGATCGGCAGGGACAGGGTGGAGGGGGCGGAGATAGTCCGGGTGGACGAGAACTTCAGGCCTATCGAGGGCACCGAGGAGCGGTTCGATGTGGACATGATAGTGCTGGCGGTGGGGCTAACGCCCTCCACGGAGATACCTCGGCAGGCCGGGGCCGCGTGGGACTATGTGCCAGAGCTGGGAGGCCCCGTCCCGATACACGATCCTTACCTTAGAACCTCGGTGGAGGGGATGTACGTGGCCGGAGACTCCTCGGGCATTGAGGAGGCGACGACGGCCATGCTGGAGGGGAGGATCGCGGGCGCCCACGCCGCGGCCGAGCTGGGACTGAGGCCTGACAGGGCCGAGGAGGTGATCCAAGAGGCCCTCCGACAGCTGGAGGAGTTCAGGAGCGGCCCGTTTAGCGCGAAGGTCGTGAAGGGTAAGCAGAGGATCTGGAAGAGGGCCAGGGAGGTGATAGGATGAGCGAGCCCGGCGTCATTCCAGAGGACGTGCTGGCCAAGATCCTCCCGCCCGACGAGAAGGCGGAGGGAAGGGCGGTCGCGGTCATAGAGTGCCACGAGGAGATCCCTTGCGACACCTGCAAGTGGGTGTGCCCCGTCAAGGCGGTCATCAAGCCCGCCGTCACGACGCCGCCGAGGTGCGACTGGGACGCGTGCGTCGGGTGCGGGACCTGCGTGCTGGCCTGCCCTGGGCTGGCGATTTTCATGGTGAAGTTCGACGGGGAGTGGGCCGAGGTGTCCATCCCGTACGAGTTCCTCCCGGTCCCCAAGAAGGGAGAGGTCGTCTGGGCCCTGGACAGGGTGGGTAAGAGGGTGGCGAGGGCCGAGGTGGTGAGGGCGGTGACGTCGAAGGACAGGACCTCCATGGTGACGGTCAGAGTCCCCAGAGAGCTCGCCCACAGCGTGAGGGCAATCCTCCCACGAGTGAGAGAGAGGGAGGGGTGATGGGAGTGGCGGACGAGGAGGTCACGGTCTGCAGGTGCGAGGACGTCACGATGGCTGACGTTCTGGAGGCCATCAGGATCCACGGGGCTAGGACGCTCGACGAGCTGAAGCGGATACTTAGGATTGGCATGGGGCCGTGCCAGGGGAGGACCTGCCTGAGGCTAGCCGCCGGGATCTTGGCGAGGGAACTCGGGGTCCCCACGTCCGAGGTCATGAGGGAACTCCCGAGGGTCAGACCCCCAATAGTGCCCGTGCCCGTCGGACACCTGGCCCTGCTCGAGCCCCGGGAGCCCGAGTGGGAGGGAGGGGAGAGAGATTGAGGCAGCCGAGGGAGAGATACGACGTCGCCGTGGTTGGAGCCGGGATAATCGGCTGCGCCACGGCCTACTACCTCGCCAGCAGGGGACTGAGCGTCGCGGTCTTCGACCGCTCCTACATAACCTCCGGCGCGACGGGCCGCTGCCCGGGCGGGATAAGGCAGCAGTGGTCCACGGAGGACCACGTCAGGCTCGCGATGAAGAGCGTGGAGATCTACAAGAATCTGGACCAGGAGCTGGGCGTAGAGACCGACTACAGGCAGGGTGGATACCTGATCGTGGCGAAGACCGAGCAGGAGGTCAAGGACTTCCAGAGGAACATGAGGATGCAGAGGTCGCTCGGCCTCCCCGTCAGGTGGCTGGAGCCCAGGGAGATCAGGGAGATAGTGCCCGAGCTAGACGTCGAGGGAATAGGGGCTCTTGGGGCGGCCTGGAACCCGACCGACGGGTACGCAGATCCCTTCAAAGTCACGTACGGCTACGCGAGGGCCGCCGAGAGGCTGGGGGCCGAGATCTTTACCTTCACCGAGGTGAAGAAGGTCCTCGTGGAGGACGGCCAGGTCAAGGGCGTGGAGACGTCCAGGGGCGTTGTGAGGACGGACTGGGTCGTCAACGCCGCCGGGGCCTGGTCCAGGCTGGTTGCCGAGACTGCGGGGGTCAAGCTGCCCAACAAACCCTACAGGCACGAGATACTTGTCACCGAGCCAGTCAGGCCCTTTCTGAGGCCTATGGTGATCTCCTTCCACGACAACGTGTACTTCAGGCAGTCCTCCCGCGGCGGGATAATCGGCGGCTGGGGCGACCCCAACGAGAGGCCAGGCTACAACTTCGAGTCGAGCCTAAGGTTCCTCATCACTATGAGCAGGCTCCTAGCCAAGTATATTCCTTCTCTGAAGGGGGTGAGGGTCATTAGGCAGTGGGCGGGCCTGTACGACGTCACCCCGGATGCGCACCAGATAACAGGACCAGTCAAGGAGGTGGATGGGTTCATACAAGCCAACGGCTTCAGCGGCCACGGCTTCATGATGGGTCCAGCCACAGCCTACCTAGTGGCCCAGCTCATAGCCGGAGAGCCCCTAGACATCCCGCTAGATCCGTTCCTGCCGGATAGATTCGAGAAGGGCGTGTTCGAGGGTGAGACCGCGGTGGTGGGCTAATCAACCCGCCCACCACCTCAGACTCTATGCCAACCTACTCGATGTGTCTGGCTATCGCCCTCAGGAGGTCCATCTCGGTGACTATGCCAACGAGCCGCCCAGCCGTTACCACGGGCAGCACTCCTATCCCGGCCTCGGTCGTCCTTCTGACGGCAGCCATCACTCCAAACTGGGGGTTGACGGTCAACGGGTTCCTGGTCATCACCCTCTCCACGGGACCAAAGAAGGCGTCTGCGGCGGAGACGTCCTCCTCACACCCCGAGGCCAGGGCCACTAGGTCGCGCGCCGTCACTATCCCCACCAGCTTGCCAGCCTCGTCGACGACGGGGTACCTCCTGAACCCTCCCCTGACCATCCCCCTCACGGCCTCGTACACCGCGTCGCTGGGCCTCAGGGTCTTGACATCCCGTGTCATTATCTCTTCGACGCTCTCTCGGACCTCGACGGAGTCCTTGAGGGCGTTGAGGAGGTCTCTCTCGGTGACTATGCCCAGGAGCCTCCCCTCCTCATCCACCACCAGCGCGGCCCCCGCGTCGGTGGAGAGCACCATGTTGAGGACCTCCTTGACCGACGCGTAGGGACCCACGACGGCGGGGGGAGCGTGAAGGACGCTTCTAAGGGGTTTCCTAAGGGTCTCGATTATGCATGCGCGCCCCGCCTCTGGGGTGATGGCCTCGGCGATCGCCTTCAGCACGTCCCTGGCCGTGACGAGTCCGACGACGCGGCCATCCTCCAGCACGGGGAGGCGTCGGAACCACCCCCTCGTCATTACCTTAGCTGCCTTCAGGATGGCGTCTTCGGGTCGGGCGGTGACCACCGAGAGCGTTGCGATCTCTATAGCCTTCTTCTCCAGCCCCAAAACCCCCGGGGAGAAACACCCCGGTCAATTTGTTTAAAACATTTACCTAATGAGTCCCGAAGCACCCTGGAGGCCCCACGTCTTTAGGGAAACATGGGCTCCGCCCTTCCGGACTCGGGGTTCCACACCATGAGCTTGTCCCCCTTCTTCTCCTTGGGGATTACCAGGAGGCGCCTGTGCGGCTGCTTCAGCGGGAGGATGAAGTACTCCTCCACGGTCCCATCGTCCCCAAGCAGGACGAGCTTGTACTTGTCCTCGGTCCTCTCCATGGTCTCCGGGTCTCGATACTCTATCAAGGCGAACCTTCCCCTCCTCACGAGGGTCCTTACCTCGACCCTCCCCCTCTTGGATACCGTCAGGACCTCTTCCGGGACTTCCGGCATCTGAGATCAAGCCGTTAGATCCGCTCGCAAAACAAAACGCTTACCGTAGCCACCCGTTCAGCAGTCCCCCTGCGCCGCAATCGGGTCGAGGGCCCTCTGGACCTCCCTCCAAACTTGGTGGATCTCCTTGCACCCGTCGACTTCGACTAGGAGGCCCTTCTTCCCGTAGTAACTTATGAGGGGCTCGGTCTGCTCGCGGTACACTCTCAGCCGCTCTCTAACGACCTCCTCGCGGTCATCATCCCTCTGGATGAGCTTCCCGCCGCACAGGTCGCAGATCCCCGGTCTCTTCGGCGGGTTGTAGTCCAGGTGGTAGATCGCGCCGCAACTCTCGCAGACCCTCCTCCTCGAGAGCCTGCGCACGACGGTCTCCTCGGAAACCTTCAGGTACAGCACCGCGTTGAGTTCCTTCCCGGCCTCGCTGAGCATTCGGTCGAGGGCCTCAGCCTGGGCTATCGTCCTGGGAAATCCGTCCAGTATGAACCCCCTCTCGCAGTCGGATCGACATATCCTGTCGCGCACCATCTCAACGACCAGCTCGTCAGGCACGAGCTCCCCAGACTCGACGTACCTCCTGATTCGATTGGCAAGGTTGTCGTTCCTCTTGAGGATCTCCCGAAACATGTCGCCAGTGGACACGTGGGGTATCCCGTACTTGGATGAGATAAGGGCTGACTGGGTCCCCTTCCCCGCCCCCGGGGGGCCCATGATGACGAGCCTCAAGGCGATCACCCTATCGAGGCGGCGACAAGTCTACCGAGAGGGGTGAGCTCGACGGCCGTCTTCCGGCCGATGCGGGTGACCTTCACAAAGCCCATGGCCTCTAACCCGGGGGTTCTCTCGGATCCCCTGATGTGATAGCTAAGGAGGGCCCGACTCATGGCAGTCTTCCTGGAGAGGTTGTCAAGCCCCTCCACCCTCCCTCCCTCAGACCACAGGGCCGCCAGGATGCTCAGCTTCTCCTCACTCAGTCCGACCCTGAGCCCGTTGGGCGGCGTAGGTAGGCTGACTATCCTCCCGTTGACGACGTCGAAACAGGGGAGCCCGTGGGCCATGGCCGCCAGGAGGCCAGCCACGGCCTGGCTCTTGTCCGCCGCGCCTATGTTGACCTCGATGGAGGTGTACTCCTCACACAGCTCTCTCATAGCCTCTCTCATGATCGTGGCCATCTCTTCCGGGCTCTTAGAGTCCTGATAAGGAACGAGCTTTATTGGAAGGCTGAGTAAGGCGCTGAGAACGTCTGACTGAGCCGTCACGGCCTCCATCTCCTCCCTCCTGAATATCAGGACCAGGCCGTGAACCTGCCTCTCCCTCAGCGCGGCCGTTAGAGCCTCTGTGAAACTGCCTGAGACCAGTGCAAGCTGGCAGACTCGCTCCTCCTGCAAGGGAATCCCTGAGGGGACGTTGAGACAATTTATAAGCTCTCCGCACGATAGTCAAGCGCGATCCTGTTAGAGGTGTGGGGAGGCTGTTGGGAAGGGGTAAATAGGCGTACGGCTCCCACCCCACTGGTGCGAAGACTTGAGCGAGGTGGAGACTAGAGGCGAACTGGTCTTCAAGGACGTCGAGTCCTTGGAGTCTGTCCTGAAGGGGCTTCCCGAAGTAGAGTCTGCGGCGTCCTGGCTCGAGACCATCAGGTCTGATGGCAGGGCAGGCCGGCTGGAGCTTCAGTCGGTCACACTGGAAGAGGCGCAAGTGGACGAATTGGGTCTGGTCCACGTCAAGTTCACCGGCAGGGAGGATTGGCCGGCGCCCGCCGCCCCCGCGGATGAGAACCCGGTCGACTGGCTCCGAGCCCAGACTGTGGCAGGCGTGTGGGAGTCGGAGGTCTCCAAGTCCATCGACAGCTGGGGTGATCTGGCAACGCTGACCTTCTACACGGAGGAGTACATTGAGAAGAGGAGGAAAGAGCTGCTGAACTGGTGGATGGACGCTCTGGGAGACGTGATGGGAGGCCTGTGAGTTGATTGGGCGGGGGGCTTCGTTCGCCGGGGCCCTCCTCCTCCTCGTCACGCTCGTGCTCTCACTTCCCTTGCTGCCGCCGGCTGGCGAGTCATGGGCCCAGTCCTCTGCCGCCGGTCGGGCGACGCTCCGCGTGCCCGCGGTGACTACCGGGGGAGAGGGAGTCCTAGGTAGGCTTACGGTCAGGGTAGAGAGGGGCTCCGGCCGCGTGTACTTTTCCGCGGATCCGCTCACCCAGCTCGACACCCAGTCCGCCGCCAGAACTGCGGCGCTCGTGGCCTGCTCTCTGCTGGGCGTCGACCCTTCTAGGTACGACTTCTACGTCAGTATGGAGTCAGACAGCATGGTCGTCGGAGGACCCAGCGCCGGCGCGGCCATGGCGATCGGGATGGTCGCGGCGCTGGCCAACCTGAGCCTCAGAGCCGACGTGGTCATAACGGGCATGGTCAACCCGGACGGGACGATCGGGCCCGTGGGCGGCATACCGGAGAAGCTCAGGGCCGCGGCGGCCAGTGGGGCTCGCCTCTTCCTCGTCCCGGCTGGCCAAGGGGTGGTGGTCGAGAGTAGGATCGTCGAGGAGAGAGGGCCATTCTGGGTCACTAGGAGGGTCGTCAAGGAGCAGGTGAACGTCACCCAGCTTGGGCGGGAGCTGGGGGTTGAGGTCAGGGAGGTCATGACGGTCAGGGAGGCGCTGGAGATCTTCACGGGGTGGAAGATACCCATAGAGGCCCCCGAGGAGATCTCACTGCCCGAGACGGTGAAGTCCGAGCTCTCTTCCTGGATAGACTCGTACCGCGACGCCTACAAGTCCGCGAGTTCAGAGGCGGTCGCGCTGCTCGAAGAAATCCCGAGCCGGTCTATCAGGGGATACGTCTCCGAGGCCCTCGCCCTAGCGGACAGGGAGGCGAGGGCATCCGAAGACCTCTTGTCGGAGGGGAGGGTCTACTCAGCCGTGAGCTCCGCCTTCAGGGCGGCAATAGAGGCAGATAGAGCCAGGCTGGTCGCTCGAATGGCGACCGCGGATTCTCCGGAACGTGAGCTACTCTCCTATGCCTCCGAGGCGAACAGGTCGATCGCGTTGGCGGAAGGCTTGCTCACCCCCCTCATGCCCGGATCGCTCACCGAGCTGGAGGTTTTGGTGGGCGCGTGGGAGAGGCTCTACGACGCCAAGCAGGCGATGGCCCAGGCGGAGTCAGCCTACAAGGCGGGTGACTTGGTCTCAGCGGCAGAGTGGCTCTGCTATACTAACTGGAGGGCGAAGACCGCCGAGGACTGGGCATCTCTCAGGGTATCCGGCGGGCCGCCCCCCTCTGAGACCGCCGTGTCGAGGGTCGCTTCCACCATGATGTACGAGGCCGAGAGCGTCGTCGGGTACGCGACTACCCTACTGGAGGAGGTCGGTGCCAGCAGCGAGTTCCTGGACAGGGCCCTGTCCAGCCTGAACATGGCGAGAATGGCCGAAGGTGACGGAAGGACCTACGCTGTGCTTGGTCTGGCCGCGGAGGCTATCTCTTACGCCACGCTGAGCATACACGGCGCGTTCTCCACAGCCGATCCAGGGTCCCTAGCAGAGGCGATATCGGAGGAGTCCAGAGGGCTCATATCGAAGGTGGTGAAGACGGATGCCGTCCCAGTGCTGGCATTGAGCTACCTGGAGCACGCAGAGGTCTCCGAGTCCCAGGGAGACCTCACAACGGCGCTCCTGTTCTACGAGCTCGCGGCCACATACGCCAACCTTGATTCACTGGTGGCCGGGGTTCAGGCCGCTCCAGAGACTCCACCTTCCACATCCCCTGGCCCGGCCGAAACTCAATCGCCTGAGGCGACCCCACGGAGCCTGTCTCCACCAGCTGAGGGATTTGATCGGGGCAGCCTGATAGCCGCGGGTCTACTGGGGTTCGCGGCCGGGGCGGCGGTGGCTCTGGCGGTCACCAGGTCTAGGAGGGGGCTCTGACCGCGCGGCTGAGGCGGCCGACGGGCCTCAGTACCACCGGGGCCCCCTCGGGGGCCTGCCGAGGAAGGCCCACCCCATGGCCGCCCCGACCAGGAGGCCCAGTGCGTGGGCTATCACATCCACGCCCTGGAGGAAGCCCCCTCCCACGGCGAGGAGGGCCACGATGATCGTGCTGGACGAGATTCGGCCGAATCTGATCCACTCCAGAACGATCGCGACGCCGAACAGTCCTAGTATGCCTCCCGAGGCGCCCACGGACACGGCCCAGGGGGTGAGGATCGCGGAGCCAAGGCCCCCCACCAGCGCCGCGGCGAAGAACGTCGAAAGCATACGGGTAGGGCCTAGGATCTGCTCCGTCAGCGTTCCCAAGACGTAGAGCGCGTATGAGTTGAAGGCCAGATGGAGCAAGCCAGCGTGAAGGAATATGGATGTCAGGAGGGTGTACGCCCGACCTGAGAGGATCGCGTCAAGGGAGGAGCCCCAGGCGTACAAGATAGCCCTCGATGGGGTGAGGAAGCCCCCCAGAGAGGCCGCGTAGCCGGCCATGATAGCGGCCAGGAGCGCGGAGGTGGCCTTCGGGGCTCTGGAGTACCTCTGGAGGAGCAGGAAGATCAGTGAGCCGGCAGACGCGGAGATCGACAGTCTCAGGAGCACGGACAAATCCCCATCACCACCCTACGAGCTCTGCCAGCAGCCTGGCAAGCGCCGAGGCCGCGGCGGAGGGGGATACCATAGCGGCCCTGACCGCCAAGGTCGGGCTCAAAATCTTGGCTGCCGCCTCTCCCTGCAGGTCCACGTGAAAGCTCCTTTCAAGGACACTCTCCTGATTCTTCAGGAGGCGAAACAACCTTTCGAGTCCCTCCAAGTTCAGTCGCTCCAAGTAGGCCCGCGCGGCGAGGGAGAAGGCCACTTCCCTCCTGAACTTCCCCCACCAGTCGCGCTGGTATCTGCCCGCAGACCCCCTTCCCTCCATGTCCGCCAGGATGGCGTCGGCGGCCATCCTGGCCGCTGAAACGCCCCAATAGATTCCCCCTCGGCTCAGCGGCTTGACCTGACCCGCCGAATCCCCAACGAAGGCCACCCAAGAGCCGCCGAATCGGAGCGTTAGCCTCTTGAGGGGCCTCCGAGGGATGAGCCCACCCCTAACCTCCCCCTCAGGGCATCCGCCGTGTGAGAGCGCCCACTCCAGGACGGGATCGCCCACGCTACCCAGGGCACCCACCATGCGTCCCCCGGCCCGGGGGTGCGCCCAGGAGAAGCTGGATCCCCCCCTGAGGCGGACCTCGTACCCATCCATCCCCTCGCCGCGACACCTGACATTGACCCCCACCTCGACCCCCGGTCCCCTGAGCCCCAAGAGCCTCCTGACCGTCGAGCTTGGGCCGTCGGCCGCGATCAAGTAGTCGAAGCGCACCTCCAGCCTCTCACCTCCCCTTCGAGCGATCGCGAGTCCCGGAGATAACCCGATCAGTCTTGTTCCCGTCATCAGGCGAGCGCCCATATCCTCCGCGGCCCGCGCCAGGTCTCGATCCA
Source organism: Thermoproteota archaeon (assembly GCA_027491555.1). The sequence continues at coordinate 34,007 of JAOZGN010000024.1, read as the reverse complement.
TGACCTCCCTGTCCACCACCCTGGCGAGCCCCCCACGCTCAACGGACAGCTCGGATCCCCGGGGCGAGACGAACCTGGCCCAGTCCACGCGCCCCATGATCCACTCCCTGCGCCTAATCGGGAGGGCCTCCCAGGCCAGCGGGCCTAGGATGCCCGAACAGGCCGTCCTCAGGCCGGGCCGCGACTTGGCCTCCAGCACCACGACGTCTACCCCGACCTCCGCCAGCCTGAGGGCCGCGGAAGAGCCAGCTGGGCCGGCCCCGACAACTAAGACGTCAGCCCTCAGCCTGCTCGACAATTCTCCGCAACGCCTCCTCGGTAAGGGGCCCCTGGTGGACGAGCCTCCCGTTGATCAGCAGGGCAGGCAGGAGCGTGATCCCGGCGCTCAGGGCCATCCTCTGACCTCTCATGGTCCTCACGGACACCTCCTCATACTCCATGCCCCTCTCCCGGCAGAACCTGCTGACGAGCCTGGCGGCGTCGAGCGAAGACTCGCACAGCGGAGAGACCAGCAAGGTTACCTTCAAGATGGCTCACCGGACTCCGGCCGCTACATCTCCTGACTCCAGGGGGCTCTGACGAACTTGTACCTGATGGGGCGCCCCTCTATCCTCTCCACGTATCCCTGGGCCTCCAGCCTCTTCAGGTAATCCCTTGCTGTCGGGTCCGCCACGCCAAGGAAGCTGGCCACCTCTACACTGGTCTTGGGACCCTGGAGTTCTAGGAACCTCAGGGCCCTCAGCCCCTTGTCCCTCTTGGTCAACTCGTTGATCAGCTTCTGCACGATCTCAGACTCGACCTCCGCGCCGACTCTCTTCCTGGCCTCGAGCTCGGAGGCCATCGCGATGAGTTCTTCCATCCTGCCAACCAGCTCCTCCACGACCTCCCCGCCGGTCCACCTGAACATGCCCTCGACCAGTTCGGGTATCAGCTTCACCAGGTCCGTCAAGATCGTGCTGTAGGTGTCGTCGAACACGGCCGCGACGTCCTCGCCGCGCTCCTCTCCACAGTTCTCCAACGTCAGCTTCAGCCCGTTTAGGAAGATCTCCTTGTAGTGCTCCTTCTTCAGGTTCATGTGCTCGATGACCTTCCTGGAGAGGACTCCACTGAGCTCAGAGGCAAACTCCTTCCTGAGCCTGTCGAGGTCACCCAGGTACCTCTGCCTGAACTCTCTTTCAACCTCTTCCTTGATCTCCCTGAAGGAGTCCTCTTCCGAGTGTTCCATAGCCTATCCTCCTCTCTTTTAGCGTGAATAGGCCGGAAGGGCCTGAAACACTTGGGCGGACCCAATTACTATAAACTTGGGTTGCCGCCGCCTCGCCGCTCTGGCCTGACCTCCACGTCGATCCTGAACTTCCACTTCCGGGGGGAATAGCTGCCGACCCTTCTCCAGCCCCGAACCTTCGTCTCCAGGCCAAGCCGATTCGCGGCCTCCTCGATCAGTTCGGCGGCCCTCTGGGGAGCGTCCTCCCCTCCCCAGTAGTAGAAGTGGAGCACTCCCCCCTCGGGCTGGAGGCACCTGAGGGCGAGGTTCAGGAACATGTAGGCCCCCTTCGGGAGGGGCATGACCACCCTGTCGAACCTGCCGAACATGGAGGGGCATACCTCCCTGACGTCTCCGAGGACCGCCCGAACCTTCCCTTCGAGCCTGTTGAGCTTGATGTTCTCCTCAAAGTACCTGACGGCGTCCGGGTTTATCTCGACGCCCACGACCTCCTTGACCTCCGGCTGGACCTTCGCTATCGCCACTGCGTAGGGACCCACGCCGGCGAACATGACCAGCACCCGCTCGCCCGGCCTCACCATCGAGGCAACCTCCATCCTGTCGGTGGCCTCCCTGGGAGAGAAGTACACCCTCCTGGGGTCCAGCCTGAGCCTGTACCCGTGTTCTTTGTGGATCACCTCGGTGTCCTCCTCCCCCAAGACAAGCTCGTACCGCCTCAGCCTTTCCTCCCCCTCTCTGGGTCCCCGTTTGATCAGAACCGACTTGACGTGCCTATGCCTCGACGCGACCTCCCTGGCGGCCTCGACGGGGTCCATTCCCTCAGGGACCTCCACTATCGCGACGGCTCCTGTTTCCCTGGAGCCGATGAGGTCGTAGGCTATCCTCCCCTCGCCCCTCCCTGTAGTCCCCTCTTCGCGCTTAGAATTAGCTCCCGGGTCTGGACCAGACCTCGACCCGAACCCACCTCCCTTCTGCACTCTGCAAGACCTACCTTAGGCCGTATACCTCCATCGCGTTTGCGGTCGTTATCTCGGCGAGTTCCGCCAGCTTCATGCCCTTCATCTTGGCTAGGAACTTCACGGACTTGACTAGCTTTGCGGGCTCGTTCCTGCCCTTAGAGTCAGGGCTCAGGACGGGGGAGTCACTCTCCAGCACCATGTACTCGACTGGCGTCGCTTCGGCTACCTTCTGCACGTTGGCGCTCTTGGTGACGTTCGTGGCTATGCTCACGTACCATCCTCTCTCCACGGCGATCTTCACGTCCTTCTGCGATCCCCCAAAAGCGTGTAAGACCACCCTCGTGGCGCCCTCATCCTCCAGCACCCTCAGGACGGGTCTCTGGGCCCAGAGGCTGTGTACGACGACGGGCTTGTCTATCTCTTCGGCGAGCCTGATGAACTTCCTGAACACCTCCTCCTGCCTCCTCCTCACCGACTCCTGCTTGGCTATCCTGTAGTCCATGCCCACCTCGCCGACGGCCACTATGTCCTTCTCGTTCTCCAGGATGAGCCTCTCCACCGCCTTAATCTCGGCCTCATCGTCTACATCCCTGGGATCGAGGCCCAGGGAGATGTGGACAACGTTGGTGGGGAGGAAGAGCCTGAGGGCCTTCTCCGCATCCGAGCTGTCCAGCGAGGAGGAGACCATCCCGACCACGCCGGCCTTGACGGCCCTGTCGATGACCTCCCACCTGTCGTCGTCGAAGGCAGGATCCTCCAAGTGGCAGTGCGCGTCGAACAGCCTTAGCGACGGCATCTCTGTTTCGCGCACGCGAGGGGTAAATATGTTGTTCCATCCTAGGTTCAAGCGTGGGGCTTGAATTCAGATGAGCCGGAGCCCCCTCGTGGACAGGGGGATGATCTCGGTCCCCCTCCTGACGACCAGGTGAGTCACCCTTGACTCGTGGCAGTCCACGACTGCGAGCCCCGTGTCGCCGGGCCAGCCCTCCAGCTTGAACCTCCTCCAACCTCCGGCGTCGCTGGAGGTCCAGAGCGCCACCGGATCTTCCAGCTCGTCGAGGGAAGCCTCTCTCAGGACGCGCGCCCTGCCGCCGTGGGCCTCAACCATGTAGGCCCTGCCGCCAGAGACCAGCCAGGCCTCCCACCCCGGCGGGGTGGCGAGGGCCGCCGAGACGCCGCTGGGGAACGCCTTTGACGCGTCGTGGATGAAGTCTGGCAGCCGAGCCAGCCTGTGCCTCATCAGCTTCACCGCGTGGGATACCGGGGCCAGGATGGCCCCGCTCACTTTGGGCAGCCTGACGGCCAATACCCGGCCGTCCTCGCCCAGCAGGACCGCCGACCTTCCTACCTCGAACGCCAGGTGCCCATCGCTCCCGGCGGTCCAGGGGAGGCCCAGCTCGACGGCCAGCCTCCGGGCCCTCCGATTGGCTTCCCGCGGCGACCTGGAGTTGGACGCCTCTAGGGCGTGCAGCCTGTGGGAGATCTCCCTGACCGTGGCCGCGCTCATGGCGTTCTTTCTGGTCCGGTCCCCGGGGTGGGGCACTATAACGAGGCCCCCCTGCTCCCTGATCTCATCAACGGTCTCGAGAGGGTTCCTGTTCTGCCTCACCCAGTCCGAGAGGTTGAGCCCGATGACCTCCCCCCTAGATGTCTTGATCTCCTCTCCGGGGATCACCACGAGCCCGAGCTCCTCGGCGGCCCTCTTCACTTCCGCGTAGGCGAGGGTTTCCCCGTGATCAGTCACTGCCAGGCCTGCGAGGCCTCTCCTCCTCGCCCACTTGGCTATCGCGACGGGTTTTGAGGGGGAGTCTCTCGACCACCTCGTGTGCACGTGGAGGTCGTACCACCCCGGGGGGACGTCGAGGTCCAGCCTCATCCACTCGGGGGCCTCGACCACGGGCAGGGGTATCACCCCACCCCGTCTCCGTCAGAAACCCTCCAGCCCGTCGTCCAGCTCTCCAAGGTCCTCCAGCTCCACGTCCTCGATCTCGAAGTCAACATCCTCCAGCTCGATCCCCTCGACATCCGCCTCGAGTTCGGAGAGGTCGAGCTCCTCTTCTTCAAACTCGAGCTCCTCTTCCCTAAGCTCCACAAGTTGGACGGACCCTCCCTCAACCACCACGAACAGCCTGGCCCCGCAGTCAGGGCACTCAACCTCCCCCTGAAAGTCCGAGGGCTCTACCGGGATTCTTGCCCCGCAGATGGGACACTCGACCTCAGGCATTTCCGGACCCGCGTCCGATGGTGGTATAAAATTAACCCCCTGACCCAGTCCTGGCCAGCCTGTCTGGGACCCTGCCGCCCAGCTTCTCTATCAGCCTGCAGAACGAGCATACCTCTGTCCTGCTCGGGTAGCCGCACCTGACGCACTCCCTGAACCCTTCCATCTTCTCACCCAGCAAGCCGGCCATCTTGGCGAGCTCCCTAGCCGAGTCGACGAAGTTAACGATGCTGGTTGGCCAGAGCGAGCGTAGGTCATTGAGGAGGGGCTTGATGAGCGCCTGCTTGTCCTGCCCCTCGTGCGGGCACTTTGTCGAGCACCTCGGGGCGCCTATGATCCTCACGTACGTCTCGGCGTCGGCGTCGCTCAGCCAGAAGAGGGGCCTCACCCTCCCGACCAGCTTAAGCTCGGGAATGGGCGGCGTGACCGAGTCGAGGGAACGCAGGTACGCGATGTTATGGGTGACCATGTTGTTGAGGGCGAAGTAGGCCATGTCGTCCAGGTTGTGGCCCGTCGCAACGTAGTCGTAGCCCGCCTCGTGGGCCACTCTGTTCAGGACGTACCTGGTCACGGTCCCGCAGACCACGCAGGCGAACGAGGGGTCGTCGGGCACCCTGATACCCAGGTCGTCTTTCAGGGAGACGAAGTGCCTCCTAACCCCTGTCTCCGAGACTGCCCTCTCGAAGACCTCGACGCACGCCTCGTTGCCCGGCACTCCCACGTCGATCATGAGGGCCCCTATCTCCAGGGCGAACTCGTCAGCCATCTCCGCAAGCGCGTAGAGGGCCGCCACGGAGTCCTTCCCGCCGGAGACGCCGACGAGTACCCTCTTGCTCTTCCCCATCCTCCTAAGGACCCTCTTCACCCTCTTCCTGAAGTACCTCAGGAAGTGCTCGGTGCAGACCTTCCCACCGAGGTTCGGGATGAAGTGCTCGCCGGGCCTCTGGCAGTACAGGCAGCGCTCGGTCGCCATCATGGGGCAGACATTGTCACCTCGTAATTAACTGAGGCCGTCCTATCCGGCGGCTAAGCTAGCCTCAGGAGCTTAGCGATCAGCGTCTTTAAGGCCCCCACAAGAATTACCCTGGCCACCTTCATGCTGGGGGCAATCCAATCCTCGGAGCTGGCCTCTTCGCTCATCTCAACGTCCAACCCCTTGAACAGCACGACGGGTATGCCCTCGTCAGCCTGCCCCATGAGTAGGGCCGCCGCGGCCGCGAGCTCGTCGGCCACGGAGTCGTCTCCCCCGAACTTCGGCCTCCCGAAGTAGTCCCTGGCCCCAAACCTCCTGCGGATCGGAAAGACGTTGGCCACTCCGACCGCCACGTCGATCGAGCCGATCTTCATGGGCTGGAACTCCGTGTCGGAGACCACGACCCCCACCCTGACGCCCGTCAGCTCCCTTATGCGGTCGGCTATCTCCCGCGCCTCCGCGTCCGGTTCTGGCGGTAGCAGGCAGACGTGGCCCTCGGGGCAGTTGGAGTAGTCCATCCCAGCGTCGAGGAGGGTCAGCCCCCTAACTCTCATGAGCATGACATCCCCGGCGGACTCCACCATCTTCCTGGCTTCTTCCGGATCAACCGCGAACCTCTCTGGGAAGCCTGTCCCCCTAGTAGCCTTGGAGAAGGGCATGATGAACACGAGGTTTCCTCCCTCCCTGATCAGCTCGACCTCCCAGGGCTCTCGGCCCGACAGCCATGCCAACAGCTTGCTCCTGATACCCGGCTTGACTTCCTCCGGCTTCACAACGTATCCCTTGGCGCGGGAGATCACCTTGCTCGCCACCACGAGCACGTCTCCGTCCTCGAGTCTCTCTCCAACCTCACCTACGGCCTGGACGATGTGCTCGGCCAGGTCATCTCCCTCCGTAACCCGGGGGAGCCTGAGCCCGATCATCCTGACGGTCGTGGGGCGGGAAGCTGTTTTGGAGGGAGATCCCATTGGACGGCGTCTTTCCAGCTGGGAATTTTAAGCTGACCGCGGCGTTTTTTCCGGAGAGCACGGTGATCGGGAACAGCCGTCCGGTTCGAAAGCCTAACCTGACCCATCACTTTTATGGGGCAGTCACCGGAGCCCCGCTAATGAGCCGGAGCCGGGTGTGCTGGTGTTGAGCGCGGAGGGTAGGGGCCTGCGGCTCACAGTTCAGGAAGGCCTCGCGGCGATCTGGATCGCCTTAGGAGCCATCGTCGTCGCCGCTACATCTCACCAGTGGAGCTTCCGCCCCCTCACCCAGGCGGAGTTCCTCCTGAGGTTCACCGGCCTCCTAGGGACTATGGCCTTCACGGCGCTCCTCTACACGGCCTGGAAGTCAAAGGTCGAGGCGCTCCTGTCGGGGTACTGGAGGGGGGTCCTGGCGGGCCTGAGCGTCATGGTGATGTTCGGCTGGCTCGACGTGGTAGAGACGGTCTTCGAGGTTCCGCCCATCGTGCACTTCTACAAGCTCGGGTGCACCGTGCTGGCAACGGTAGTGGCTGGCTGGAGCCTCGCGAGCTACCTGACTGACCTCACGAAGGGGCTCACGGCCAGGAGGGCGATTCCGCGGGTAGACCCCCTGCTGGTGCTCGTCGGCTGGTTCGCACTCCTGACCGCGGTGGTGATCGCTCAGAGGCCGTGGGAGTGGCCGAGGATGCCCGATCCCCACCTGAGGGAGATCCCGTTTGACATAATCAACCTCACGTTCGACGCCGCCCTGGGCACGAGGCTCCTACTAGAGTCGAGGAGGTCCGGCTACCCGGCCAGGTGGCTGCTGAGGTGCGGCTCCGGCGCGCTGTACCTGGGGGCCGCCGCCAGCGTCTTCACCACGCTGGACGACACCCTGATCATCCCCCGCATCGTGAGAATCGTCGGGGTTAGCGGGAGCGCCATGGTGGCCCTGGGATTTGCGCTAGCTCTGGTCGCCTACTACCTGTACGGCACGACGGCCCTCAAGCCTCCACTCCCCGAAGTTACCCGGCCCTTTGGCCTGTCAGAAAGGGGACCCACCATGTCCAGTCGCCCGGACGAGTGGAGCCGCCTAGGGAGGCTCTCAGGGAGGGTCATCCTGTTCGAGGTCTCCACGATTAGGGGCTACGCCGACGCGCTCGAGGATCTGGCCTCCCACCTGGAGTCGGAGGGGTATAGGATCGTGCTGATTGGGAGGAGGTCATCCCCCGCGGCCCCCAAGATCGCCAGGCACGCCTCGCTCGCTCTCTACGTCTCCGCCGGCAGGATGGGACCGCCTAAGCAGGTCGGAGTGGGGGAGTTCGAGATAGGGGCGGATCCGGCCATAATCCTGGGGATGATATCCAGGGCCAGGGAGGAGGGCGACAGGCTGGCTGTGATCGTTGAGGACACCACCGGCCTGCTGGTTCTTCTGGGCGGGGAGAGCACCTATAGGCTCCTCAGGGCGCTGATCGACCAGCTGGCCGCTCACGATTCCGTGGTGGTGATAGTCCTGCCGCCGGAGGCCCACGACCCGAAGCTGGTCAACCTGCTGAGGAGCCTCGCCACGAACATAATCGACCTGACCGAGGGGGTTGAGGCGTGATCGCCCCGGGGGCGAAGGCCTCTATCCAGTCCGGCTCGCCTGGCCATACGATCGTTGGGTAAATCCTCAGCGTGACCTCAACGTAGTTTTTGGGACTTTCCTCACGCTGGCTCTATCGGCGGCCTTCTTGGCAATGATGATCGTCTGGGAAGTCTTCAACCCGGCTGAGAGCCTCAGGGTTGCCGCTCTGCTTGCTGGAGCCCTCGCTCCGGGGCCCGTTGCCCTTGGGTCGGCGTACCTGTCGTATCGGATCGCCCGGAGAATGGCCCAAGCGAGAAGACAAGAAAGAAGAGAGCCCGAAACGAGCAGAAAAGCGTGGTGGGGCCGGTGGGATTTGAACCCACGTCCTACGGGTCTCCCCCTCAGTGCTCCACTGACTGGAGCCCGCCGCCCTGACCTGTCCAGGGCGACCTCGGCCTTATCATTGGGAGGCCACCTGGCTGGGCCACGGCCCCACCGCACGCCCTCTGGGGTCAGACAGTATATAACGGTTGCGAGGACCTACCTGATCTAGCCGGAGGTCGAGAGTCCTCTCCGCCAGAGATTCCGCGGGCGAGCGGTCGTGGCCCCGGCGAGGTTGATCGCGTCGGCCTCAGCGCCGCTCGTCCCCCTCGCACCAGCTCGACCAGGCGGCCCCGCTGCATCATTTATATACGCATTACATTTGCACTACATCCGATCACAAATGCACAGCGCGGGGGACGGGGAGAGCCGCCAGGAGAGGAGGTTCGGGCAGATCACCGTGCGGGGCGTGGATCGCTCCCTCTACAGGCGGCTGAGTCGGCTGGCCAGGAGAATGGGGGTAAATGTCGGCACGCTCCTCAACCAGTCCATGGAGCTCTTCCTCTCGATGTTTCCCCACGACGGGGAGCCGACCCTCCCCGGAGGGGCCATCGGCATTTCGGCCGAGTTCATGAGGGGCTTCTTGGAGGGGCTTGGGCGCGTCATAGAGGATATAGACGAGCTCACCCTCACGAGGAAGGACCTGCTTGAGGCGGACAGGGAGCTGGTCCTGGTCCGGATCAAGAGGCTCGAGTTCGCGGACGACGTCGACGAGGAGACCTTCAGGTCCAGGGTGAGGGGAATCTATCGCTGCGGGGAGGTCGTGATCCCCGAGGCCCTCCCCAAGGTCCTAGTCCTGTCCGTCTGCCGCGGGGTCGGGAAGGTGACGGTGAGGGGCGAGAGGTGATCAGCGGTGTCGGCGCCCTGATCATCTCCCTCAGGAACCTGGGCAAGGAGGCGCTCAGGGACGTGCTGGTGGAGGTGGAGCCCGTCGGAATCGGGGCCAGCTTCCAGGCGGGCGGCGGTTCTCCGGGGTTCGACCTCGGGGGGATGACGACCGGCGGCTCTTCTCTACAGTCGGCTGGGGTGGCCGTCGAGGGTAGGAGGGAGTTCTTCTTCGAGAGCATACCCCCGATGGGCTCGGCTCGCTTCACCATCAGCGTGAGGGTGAGCGAGGGCTGCTCGAGGGGCATCTACCAGCTCCCCGTCAGGGTCTCGTACAGGAGGGTCGACGGGACCCACGTGGAGGAGCTGACCTTGGCTCAGGTTGTCGTCTCCACCCCGCTCAGCAGGCCGACGTCGATAGAGCCAGACAGGCCGCACGTCAACCTGGTCTCTGCGCTGACCTCGCCTGACCCCCTGCCGGTGGGCGGCGCTGGCAGCCTGACGCTCGTCCTCCTCAACGCGGGCCCCGGGGACGCCTACGGCCTGTCGCTGGACCTCCTCCCAGCTGGCGAGGAGGCGCAGGAGGCGTCGCTGGCCGGCCTGATGGGGATGGCGGGCGGCATCCCTTACATGGGAGCTCCACAGGCTTCGCAGGCGGAGGGCGGCGAGTCTCCGCTAAGGGTCCTCAGGGGGGCCAACAGGATCTTCCTCGGGGACCTGAAGGCCGGGGAGAACGTCACGGTGAGCTTCGAGGTCGGCGTCGACTCCTCGGCGGAGTCGGGCTTCCTGGAGGTTCCCCTCCTGCTGAGGTACCGGGACGAGCTCGGGAACAGGTACGAGGAGTCCCTCAGAATCGCGATCCCCGTGGCGAGGTGGGCGGAGCTCGCCCTCATCCTCGAGGACTCGACGGCCCATCCCGGGGGGGAGATAACCCTCAGGGGGGGCCTCGTGAACCTCGGGGAGGGGGGCGCCGAGGGGGTCGTGGTGGAACTCGTTGACGGCGGCGGGTACTTCAGGCAGCTCGCCCCGGCGGTGGTGTCCGGAATCCCTACCGGGGACAGAGAGGACGTCGGCATACGACTGCTGGTGAGCGACGCGACTCCACCCGGGACTTACGAGCTGATCTTCCGCGTGTCCTACAGGGGCGGGCTCTCCCAGACCTTCTACGCGGAGTCTACCGCCGTCGTGGTGGTGGAGCCTCCCTCCCAGGTCTCCGGAGGGGTGAGCCTGAGGTCTCTGACTCCCTGGATCGTCCTCCTGGCGGGGTCAGGGGCGGCGGGCGCCCTCGGCCTCGCGACCGTGAGGAGGAGGCGGGGAGGGCCGCACTACGAGCCCGAGGGCTTCTCCCCGGTTCCGGCCGCGGCTGGGGGTGAGGGGGCGTGACACTCTACAGGATAGTCCTGGCGGACCTCAACCCCCGGAACCTGCGGACCGTGCTCACGGCGCTGGGGATAGTGATTGGAGTGGCCTCCCTGGTCTCTCTCCTGGCCATAGGGTACGGGATGAGGGCGGCCGTGAGGGAGAACCTAGAGGGCCTGGTGAACATGGGCTTCATCCTCATGCCCTCCGGGGGGACGCCCTCCGGTGGACTCGGCTTGGGATCCGTATCCCCAATGGGGGTCATCCCAGAGGGGGAGATCGAGGGCATCAACGAGATCTACGGCGTCGGCCTCGTGACGCCCGTGCTGACCCAGGTCGGGTTCACCAGGCAGACGGGGGACTCCGCCCTGCTCGTGATAGGCACGCCGCTCAGCGGGCTGGAGAAGGGGCTGCCGGGCCTCATCGAGGGGTCCTACTGGACGGGCGACAGAGAGGCCGTGTTGGGGGCCACGGCAGCCAAGATGCTGTCGGCCAAGCCCGGGGACAGAATAGAGATCCTGAAGAGGCCCTACGACAAGGAGGGGCTCTCAGTGAGGGTCGTGGGGATCCTGTCCTCCACCGGGACGTTCCTCCAGGACCAGGCGATCTACCTGCCGCTTGAGACCGTCCAGGAGTTCTATGGTCAGGAGGGCGTTGTGAATCTGGTCTTCGTGAGGGTCGACGACCCCGAGGCGGCCGAGGCCGTCAGGGAGGTCCTGGTCGAGAGATACCCCGACCTCATGATAGTGGAGACCGACCAGGTGATGCAGAACGTCGGCTCGATACTCGGGATACTGGACGCGGTCCTGCTGGGCATAGGGAGCATATCCATGCTGATTGCGGGCCTGATCATAACGAACTCGGTCATGATGAGCGTGAACGAGAAGGTCAGAGAGATCGGCATCCTGAAGGCCCTCGGCTACACGAGGGGCGAGATCCTCCGTATATTCATCGTCGAGGGGCTGGCGTACTCGGCGGTCGGGGGGCCGATCGGCGTTGCCGCGGGCGTGCTGGCGGCCAAGTTCGTGTCCTCGGCCCTGTCGGTCAGGGGCTACGCGCTCCCCCTTGAGTTTGGCCCGCAGTCCGTGGTGGCTGGACTCGCTATATCGCTCGCGGTCAGCCTGATTGCCTCCATCCCACCTGCGAGGAGGGCGGCGAGCATGAGGGTCGTGGAGGCGCTGTCCCATGAGTGAGCCGATGGTGAGGCTGGTCGATGTCTACAAGGCCTATAGGATCGGCAGCAGGTACCTGGTCGTGCTGAGGGGCGTGAGCCTGGAGGTCGAGAGGGGGGAGTCCGTCGCCATCCTGGGGAAGAGCGGCTCGGGCAAGACGACCCTCCTCAACATCATTGCCGGCCTAGACAGACCCTCCTACGGCCACGTCTACGTCGACGGGGTGGACCTCGTCTACTTGAGCGAGGACGAGCTGGCGAGGTTCAGGAGGTCGAGGGTGAGCTTCATCTTCCAGAGCTACAACCTCATATCGGAGCTCACGGCCCTGGAGAACGTCATGTTGGCCCAGAAGGCGAGGTTCGGCAGGACTGACAGGGAGGAGGCCCTTAGAATCCTGAGACTCGTTGGCCTCGAGGGACACGCGAACCACAGGCCGCACGAGCTGAGCGGGGGTCAGCAGCAGAGGGTGGCCATCGCCATGGCGCTGGCCAAGTCCCCGAAGCTGATAATCGCCGACGAGCCCACCGGGGCCCTGGACAGCAAGATGCGGGAGCAGGTGCTGGGCCTCCTGCTGGACGTGAAGGATAGGCTCGGCACGACCCTCTTGGTCGTGACCCACGACGTAGACGTGGCCAGGAGGATGGAGAGGATAGTGAGGATCAGGGACGGTGAGATAGTCAAGGCTGGAGGAGGGTCCAGGGGGCGGGGCGAGGCGAGCGCTCCCGCCCCACTCCAGGCGGGCTGGTCGAGCTGAGCGTGCGTCGGCGGTCGCTCACGCGACGCGGACCTTCTCCGCCCTTGCCCTCGCGACCAGCAGGCAACCGGGGTCGGGCGCCTGTGGGTCTCCTAGGTAGCCGTAGGCCCTCGCCCTGCACCCCCCGCAGACGTACCTGAACGGGCAGGTCCCGCAGGGCTCCTTCAGGGAGTCCTTGTCCCTGAGCCTCCACAGGAACTCGTCGGTGCGCCACCACTCCTCGAAGTCGTTCTCCAGCTCGAGCACGTTGGCTAGGGTCTTTGGGAAGAACACGCACGGCCTCACGTCCCCGTTGGGCGAGAGCCCGATGTAGAACCTGCCGGCCCCGCAACCGCCTATGAAGTCGGCCAGGCTCCTGAGCCTCCCGCCCAGCTCGGCGTCGTAGAAGTGGGTCGGCAGCACCAGCCTGTCGGACCTGCCCTCTCTCGCCTCCGCCTGCAGGGACACCCTGGCGAACTGGGGGGCCGTGGTTAGCACCTTCGGGCTTCCTCCTTCCCTCAGCTTATCCCAGAGCCACCTGAGCAGCTCCTCCCTCTCCTCTGGTGAGAGGTCGAACTGGTCGATGAACACGCCCCTGCCGGTAGGCACAAAGTTGTACACCATGAACCACTGGGCCCCGAGCTCCCGCACGAGATCCACGATCCGGGGAATCTCCCGGTAGTTCAGCTTCGTCGCCGTGGTCGCCACGTTGACGAAGAAGCCCCTCTTGACCGCGACCTTTATCCCCCTCACGGTCTTCTCCCAGGCGCCGGGGACGCCCCTGAACCCGTCGTGGGTCTCCGGCGAGGCCCCATCGAGGCTTATCTGGAGGAACCTCACACCTGAGTCCCAGAGCCTGTCAGCCGTCTCCTCGTCTATGAGTGTGCCGTTCGTCGCCATGGCCACGTAGAACCCCTTCTGGTGGGCGTACCTGCTCAGCTCGTATATGTCAGGCCTCACCAGGGGTTCTCCCCCGGACCAGGCTATCGCCACGACCCCGGCCCTGTGCAGGATGTCGATGACCCCCTTCGCCTCCTGCGTGGTCAGCTCGTCCTCCAGAGGCCCGCCCGCGTTGGCATAGCAGTGCCTGCACCGGAGGTTGCAGGCGTACGTGACATCCCAGACCACCAAGAAGGGGGCCCCCGGCACGAAGGGCCTACGCACGCCGAAGGCCTCCAGCCCCTTTATGACGCTGACCAGCGCCCTCCTCCAGTGCTCTTCGCCCATCCTGCTCTTCAGCTCTGAGAAGTCGGCCCCGAACGCTTTGGCGCCCATCCTGAGCACGAGATCGGTCAGCCTTGCCGCCGTCCGGCAGGATGTGGGAGGGCGCCTCGGGTCTTTAACGTCCGCGATGACCTCCAGGGCCACCTCAAGCCTGGTCTTTCCCGTCCCCGGGCATTCCCTCAGGAGCCTCCGAAGCAGCATCCTCGAGGCCGGGCTCTCGATGACCCTCTTGAAGGCCCCGACGGACCCTGCCAGGTCACTCAAGCCGCTCACCTCCCTCGAGCAGGCGCTCCAGCTCCCGTATCCCTTCCCTCAGGTGATCCGCGGCCGCCTGGATCAGTTCCGAGGGGGGCGGGAGGAAGTAGGCGTAGGACAGCCTGCCACCCCTCTCCACCGGTCGCCGCCTGATCAGCCTCCTGGAGAGGAGGTGGTGGAGCCAGTCGTGGGCGGCCCTCCGCGAGATGCTGAGCGCCCTGGCCACTTCGGATATGGTGAGCTCGCCCTCCTTCGCCAGGAGGTGGAGGATCTCCGCGGCCCTGGGCCTCAGTCCGAGGGTGCGGGCTACCGTGTCGATTATCCCTTCCATCATATGAAAGAATATCCTTCACATGATATAAAAGAAAGACCTTCAGATGTGGGGGACTCCACTTCTGCCTCTAAGGCGGACCTGACCACCTCTCCAGCTCCTCCCAGATATCTTGGCCACTTGATCACCAAGAAGGGGACTACGTCGTTCCTGCCTTCTAAGTAATCTCCTCTGATGGCGATCTCCGAGAGTACGAAGCAGTAGAACCTGAAGGAGAGCGCCAGTAACTCTGCGATCCACCCAGGCGGCCCGCTTGACCGTCGAGGATCACCCCTCCTCCCAGACCTCCTCTAGGTACTTCAGCGGGGCTCCGGCCCCCTTCCTCCTTCTCCAGGCCCTGACGACGGCCGCCAGGGCGGCGGCGGTCAGGGTCGCGTAGATGATCGCCGAGGCCCTCGACCCCCGGAGAGCGCTGACAGCGGCCCCGATAGATCCGAGGACGCAGGCCAGCGTTGCCAGGGTGAGCGCCAGCCCGTACCGCCTGTAGCTCTCCCTCAGCCTCTCCAGGGCCCCCAGGACCCTACCCTCCCCTCTTCCCCTCCCTCTCCCCCTCAAGGATGACGACGGCCTCCAGTGCGGTCTTGATTGCCCTGTCTATGGCCTCGGCCCGCCTGGGGTCGTCCTGATCGACCAGACCGCCCTCGCCCGTGCTGAGATTCGCAACGACGCCGTTGACTGTGCCCGCCTCCAACCCGCGCAGGTGACTCACGATGAATATGGCGGAGCTCTCCATGTCCAGGCTGATCACCCCTAGCTCCCTGAGCCCTTCCAGGTACTCGGGCGTCTCGGCGTAGAAGGCATCGTCGGAGCTGATCACGCCCACGTGGTGCCTGTAGCCCAGCGACTCCGCCGCCCTCTTCAGGGCCAGGAGCACTCTAAGGCTGGGCACGGCCGGGAACCCCTCTGGCACATAGAAGTACGACGTCCCCTCGTTCCTCACAGCCCCGTTGGGTATGACCAGGTCGGCTATCCTCACGTGAGGCTGGAGCGCCGCCGAGGTGCCGACCCTGATGAAAACCTCGGCCCCCACGTTGGCCAGCTCCTCAACCGCTATCGACGCAGAGGGGCACCCTATGCCCGTGGAGGTGACGGAGACCCTGACCCCCTTGTAGGTCCCGGTGATGGTCAGGAACTCCCTGTTGTGCGCCACCTCCTCAGCCTCGTCCATGTGTTCGGCTATCCTCCTGACTCTACCAGGGTCGCCAGGGAGGAGGACGTACCGGGCCACGTCGCCCGGCCTCACCTTGAGGTGATACTGCAGCCTCCCCTTGGAGACCTCTCTCTTGTTGACGGCCACTCAGACCACCGGGGGTGGGGCGTCTTCGGCAAGTTATAACGGCGGGAGGGCCCCCACCCCCCATGAGGATCTCCTTCTGCCTACCTTGCCACGGCGATGGCGAGGTACATGAACGCCCTGACGACCCTGTAGGCCTCGAGCGCGTCCTCCGCCCGAAACCTCAGGGTTGTCGGACTCACCCTCACCGACCCCGGGACCAGGTGGGCGACGTCGGCCACCCCGGGATCCGTGAACTCGACCTCGACATCCAGCGGCCCAGCCGGAGGCCTGACCCTGACGCGTCCCTCCGCGACCCTCCTCACTGCCTGGAACGCGGCCTCCTCTATCTCCTCCAGCACCCTCCTTCGAGGCGGGCACATCGCGGCGTACCTGCCGAGCGCTCTCTTCGTCGCCACTGCTACCGCCTCCGGCGCGGCCTCTCTCGCCTCCCCCGCGAGCGCGTCGTCCCCCGTCACCAGGACCACCGGCACGCCCAGGTGGTGGGCGACCATCGCGTTGAGCCCGAGCTCGCCCACTTCTCTCCCGCCCACCGCCACGCGCCTGATGGTCCTCCCACTGTAGGTGTGGCTCAGCACGCCCCTCTCCCCGGCCATGGCGTGGTAGCCCAGGAAGAATGCGCAGTCGAACTCGGCGGTCAGCCCCTCCAGCATGCCCATGGGCTTGGGCGACCCGGTGATGAGCGAGGCCTCGGGGTGAAGCTCCTCCGGGATAACGTTCCTCATGGTCCCGTGCGAGTCGTTCACCACGACCTCCTCCGCCCCAGCCCTGATCGCACCCTCGACGGCCGCGTTCACCTCTTCAGTCATCCACCTCCTGGCCCTGTCGTGCTCCCTCCCATCCCTAAAGGTGTGCTCTCCGTGGACGACTCCCCACACTCCCTCGAGGTCCGCCGACACGTAGACCCTCAACGCCGACCCCGAGGCCGTGCGTTAGGACCACCTTAACGATTCCCATCACGCCATCTGGTCGGCCCCGGGCGCCAGGTCCTCAGCGCCGACCCCTCTGACCTTCCCCTGGGACGCCCTGGGGGATCTCCTCTCCCACTCGAGCCCCCTCCTCACCCCCTCAGAGCACCCGGGCCGGCTGGGGTGAGCCAGGCGGATTCTCCCCGCCTGGTCCACCTCGAAGTCGACGCAGTGGGCGGTTGGGGCCATACCTCTGGACTTCACGACGACCATCCTCCTAACTATCCTCCCGCCCTGCTTCTCATTCTCCAGCCTCAAAACGATGTCTGCCCTGCTAAGCAGGAACGCGTGGTGCTCTCTGTATATCCTGAGGATATCTTCGTCCATGGCAGCCACCAGAAGCCTCCCTAGCTCCTTTGTCTCCCTGCCCAGCTCGCCTGAGATCGTCCCCACTAGGAAGGG
This sequence comes from Thermoproteota archaeon, assembly GCA_027491555.1. Next base: position 17,171 of record JAOZGN010000024.1, on the reverse strand, counting down.
CACGCTCACTCTCGTGACCAAGATGGAGGGGTCGTCCACTATCACGACGGAAGGATCGTGCTCCTCTATCGTGCCTAGCATCGAGACAAAGAGGCTCTCCCCCTCAACCCGGTTGCTCGGGTCGGCCAGCGAGATGAGCTTGAGGACCCCCCTCCTCTCCAGCTCGGCTAGGTCGATGCCCATAGAGGCCACTTGGGCCTCGAACATGCTCTTTGGGGTGGGGATAGTGACGAAGACTACCCTCTCACCTGAAGAAGCCATGTGATACGCCATCTTGATGCTGAATAGGGTCTTGCCCGTTCCGGGCTTCCCTAGGATCAGGACGTTGTAGCCGCGGGGCAGGCCGCCAAGGGTGTAGTCGATGGGTTCGATCCCCGTCATCAGCCTATCGGTCGGGCTGGCCGTCAATCGTGACCACCCCGACAGAGCTTCTTCAGGGTTCGGCGGCACGTGCGTCAAGTAAAAAGTCATCTGTGAGCTTGAAAAAGCCTCAGCGCCTTCTTTTTCCTCGTAGGGGTTGCGTTACATCGAGCGAGATAACTCCACTCCGAAGGTTTGAGCTTTCAGCCGAAACGGGCCTATTTCGCGGACCCAAGTGGTCCCACGGTGTCGCTGCTTCCCCCAACGCATCTGACAGACAAACGTGCCAAATTATGGACTCATTTCTTCCTATACCTTCCGTATTACATGCGTAGTTACTCCGCTGCGCCGCACAATTAAGCCCACTCCCGCCGTCACGCGCTTAGGGTCCTCACCTGAGGCTGGCCGTGCTGGAGGCGGACCGCACGAGCGCGGCCGCCCTGGAGCAGCTGCTGAACGTAATTGGAGTCCCGAGACAGCTTACGGGCCGGCCAGACCCCGAGAAGCACCCAGTCGTAATAGTCCCACCCGGCATGGATCCACCCGACCCCACAGTCACCTCAGTAGTTCTTGGCGCGAGGGGGGCGAGGGGTCGGAGCGTCGAGTCTCCGAAGGCCGCCTCCTCCGGCTACATCCGGGTCTTCGGCAGGAGGTTCCCGGTAGCCGGCCCGATGCACACTCCCGACGGCGCCAGGGTGGACGCGGACGGGTTCATCTCGGCGGTCGGCGAGGTCATCTACCTAGGTGTGGACCCCGTCGGGGCCGCGCTGGAGTTCTACTCTGGCAGGGGAGGGCCGTGCAGGGGGAGGATACCCCCGCTGGACTCCATGGCCGATCTGCTGAGGCGCCTGCTGGAGGCCTGTTATCACTCTTGGGACCTGCCCTTCATGAGGATCTGGCCGCACCCTAGGGGCGCAGATTTCACGGCGGTAAGCCCAGTCCCGAGGAGGCTGACCCCCGCCCCCGATGGGGCTCACTGGCTGAAGTTCGTCCGGTCGGGCGGGAGGGGGGTGGTCACGTCCCTCAGAGCCACTGGAGACAGGCCCTGCGCAGGGACGACGTTCCCCTTCCGCCCCATGCCTGGAGGACGCCTCCTTCCGATACTGGAACTGCCCCAGTCTGGGCTGAGCGTTGAGACCAGGGCCTGGAAGCTCGTAGCCCTATCGACAAGCTCGAACGACTCGGGCATCAGGGTTGGCCTCAAGGCCTACGTCTCCTGGTGGGTAGGCCGCTGGGGCGTCTCCGCCACTCCGGGCTACGATGGCAGGGAGCTATGGGTTGACCTCAGAGCCGAGAGGCCGGTGAGGGGCCTGGCGATCGAGCTGTCGGTCAGACCTGGGTGGAGGATCGGCGCGGTAGAGTCCCCTGAGCTGTCGGGCGTGAGGAGGGTTGACGAGTCGAGGATCGTGGTCGTTCTCGATGAGCTGGCCGGCCCGACCGAGATCAGGGCGACCGTTAGGAGGTAGGGAGGGGGTCGGCAAGCCGACCGTCGGCCACGGCGGAGGCCCGGCAAGTCGGCCTCATCATCCCCCGCTGCTTTGGACACCATGCCCACCTTATTATATTCAGCCGTGGGGCCGCCTGATCCGCCATGCCGGTGGAGGCCTACACGGCGGTGAAAGTCAAGCCCCCGAAAGCCCCCAAGTTCAAGGAGGTCTTCCCCACTCTCAACAACGTAGTCGAGGTCCTCTACGTCACCGGACCCTTCGACTTCCTCCTGAGGATAGTTGCGGACAACACCTTCGAGCTCTCGAAGGTGCTGGAGGACATCAGGTCCGACGAGGACGTCGTGGAGACCGTGACCTTCATAGTCCTGGAGAGGCTGAAGTGAGGGACATCAGGCTGTTCGTAGTCAGGCTCGAGCACGATGATCCGAGAAAGGCCACAGGGGTAAGACTGATCAGGCGGGGCCTCGCCGTGAGGACCCGCAGACCCCCACGGGGAGCCGTGGTCCTGGACCCGACCTTCCCCGTCCACCTTAGCCGCGCAGACCGCGAGGCGGCGGAGTCCAAGGGCCTTGTGGCGGTTGACGCCTCCTGGCGCAGGATTGACGAGGTCAAGTGGCCCCGAGGGAGGAGGAGGGTGCTCCCCCTGCTCGTGGCGGCCAACCCGATAAACTACGGTCGACCATTCAGGCTCTCCACCGCCGAGGCCCTGGCCGCGGCGCTGTTCATCTTGGGGTGGAGGGATCAGGCCGAGAGGGTGCTCGCTGAGTTCAAGTGGGGTCCAGAGTTCCTCAGGCTGAATGAGGACTGGCTTGAGGCCTACTCAAGGGCTGAGGGTCCCGATGAGGTAGAGGAGCTCAGTAGGAAGTTCTACGAGGAGCTGGCGAGGGGGTGAGCTGTGCGCGATCCAGATCCAGAGTGGGTGCACCGCGTGCGGGCCGCCCTCGGCGACTGGGCGACCGTCACGGTCAGGGGTCGAAGGGTGCTGATCCAGGTGAGGTACGACCCGGCCTCCAACCTCAGGCGGAGGCTGAGGCGAGCCCTCGCCCGTCTCAACTCTCCACCGCGCGGCCGGCCCACGGGTCTGGACAGGAGGACCTCTAAGGACCTGGAAGATCAGCTCAGGGGTCTGATCAGGCGCGCCAGGGACATCTCGGTCGCCTGGAATGTCTCGCTCCCCTTGTACCCGCCAGACGGGATGGTCGAGAGGGCCCTGTCCCGGATACTGGAGGACATGGAGCGGGCAACCAGAGAGGCGGAATCTCTCCAATCTGTGGCCAGGAAGGTTCTCGCGTACGTGAACGAGTTCCTGAGAGTTTCCGGCAGGTGAGCGCTGGGTCGAGTTGGGGTTAAATCGGTCGCCCGCCGCGCAGGATCGGTAGGTGCATGGGACAATACCGAGGCGATAACCCCATCCTGAACGGCCTGCTGGGGTATCTCTCCAAGCTAGGCCAAATAGAGAGCGTGGCAGAGTCAGACGCATTCCTTCCGGACGGAACGAGGACGGTCTCGTATGAGGTGCTCGTGAGGTCTAACGGTCCCATAGACCTTGTGGAGCTGGAGAACTCGATCAGCAGGATGGGGTTCGTCGCCACCACGTCTCAGAAACCCCGCTCCAGGGTGATCAGGATATGCCTTTGGCAGGTCGGGCCGTGAACCGGGCCGGGAGGGCGCGTCGGGCATGAGGGTCGTCTTCGACGGCCTCACCACCATCCTACAGGACTCTAGCAGCCTCCCGGTCTGCTATCTGGCCGCCCTGAGGAGCCTCGGCGTGGACCTGCGAGAGGCTAGGGAGATGGCCAGAGATCTGGCGCTGCTGGAATCTCTACGACGCTCCTCGGGGCGCGTGAATCGCGGGGAGCTCCTCAGGGAGTACCTCTCCGAGAGGGGGATACATCCCACCCCTCATGACATCCAGAGGGCGGTGGACGCCTTCATCAAGGCTTGGACATCCACCGTAACGCCCGTTCATGGCGCCAAGAGCCTCTTAGAGTCTCTGAGGCGGATGGGAGCTTCCATTGGAGTCTTGTTCATCGGAGTCGAGGCCGGGGAGAGGGCGCCGACGGAAGTCCTCAGGTCCACCGGCCTGGCTGGCCTTGTTGACGTCTCCCTGTACTCCGGCTCGGAGGGGTGGCTCGAGTCTCTGAAGAGGCTCCTCTCGGCGCTGGGAGGCGACCCTCCCGACGTCTTCGTCACCGGTGCCGTTGAGAGGGCCCTTGCGAGCTCCCAGCTGGGTCTGATGCCCATCTTTCTGGGCCAGAGAGAGTCCGTCAGGAGGGTTGCCCGAGTCTCCGGGTTCGGAGAGCTCCTCAGAATGCTGACCCGTATTCCCTGAGCGGCCTCCCTCTCACCCCCGGCCAGACCTCTTCCTGATCAGCCCTACCAGCGGGATCGTCGCCAGGAGTGCAAGGACGCAGGAGAGGCTGAAGGCCGCCCTGGCGCCCCAGGCGTCGTAGATGAGCCCGAAGGCGAGGTTCCCTGGCATCGTGGCGATCCCCTTGGTGGCGTGGAACGCGCCGTACGCGGTCCCTCTTAGGTCCTCGGGCACCAAGGAGGGAAGCGCGGCCCTCTCGAGGGTGTCCACCAGGGCCATGTAAACCCCAAACGCGACCACTGCCGCGGGGCCCGTCCACCTGCTCTCGGTGGAGGCTATGACGGCGGTGAACGCGAGGCTCAGGTACCCTAGAAGGAGGGCCCTCAGGTTCCCGACCTTGTCCCCGAGCGTCCCGACGGGTATTGCCGCGGAGCTGTACACAAGGTTGGCGGCTACGTAGAGAGCAATGGCGCTCCCGACGCTCCAGCCAAGCTCCACGAGTCTGGTGAGAAGGAAGGCGTAGCTGAACTGCGCGGCGCTGAAGGTCGCCACCGACGCCAAGTAGAGCCTGAACTCCGGAGTCAGCGCGCCCTTCGCTGGCGGGACCCTTCTTCTCTCCCTCGGCCTCACCTCGACCACCAGGGCGGCCAGCACGAGCACTCCCAGCAGGCCGGGGATGGCCGACGCGGCGAAGGTGCCCCGGTACCCAACCCTGGGGATCAGCGCCAGGGCCAGGAGCGGCCCCAAGACGGCGCCGGCGGTGTCCATCGCCCTGTGGAGGCCGAAAGCTCTGCCTCTGAACTCCTCCGCTACGCTGTCGGCTATTAGCGCGTCCCTTGGGGAGGTCCTGATGCCCTTGCCCACCCTGTCCCCTACCCTCACGGCCAGGGCGTGCCACCAGCTGGTGGCGAGCGCCAGCGTGGGCTTCAAAACGGCAGAGACTGCGTATCCCAGCACGGCTAGGGGCTTCCTCCGTCCCATGACGTCGCTGAGCCTCCCAGAGATTGCCTTGAGGAGGCTCGCCGTGAGCTCGGCCGAGCCCTCTATGGCGCCCAGGGCGGCCATTCCTCCGCCCAGTTCCTGTGTCAGGAAGAATGGGAGCCCAGCCAGCACCATCTCGGTGCTCACGTCGGTCAGGAGGCTGGTGAGCCCCATTGCAATGACGTTCCTCTTCCCGACGGTCTCGCTGTCACTCACGGGGCCGCCCTCGTCGGCCAACCGAATTAAGCGCTCCCCTCTCCTGGTCGGCTAAGGTTAATTTTCGCCCCACTCACTGCCCCCTACCGATCGGTGTTGCTCCGGGAGAGGCTCCGCCCCTACGTCGAGAGGGCTGATAAGGCCCTGTCTAAGCTCCTGTCCGAGCACGTGTCCTCTCCATTCGCGGCGCCCCTCATGGAGTTCGTCTCTGGGGGGAAGAGGGTCAGGCCGGTCCTTCTCTACTTGAGCTACGAGGCCTGCGGGGGCGGAGCAGACCCAGATCCAGACCCCGCCGCGGCGGCCGTGGAGCTCATACACACCGCCTCCCTGATTCACGACGACCTGATAGACGGGGACCAGGTCCGTAGGGGGAAGCTCGCCTTTCACATGAGGTTCGGCCGAAACCTCGCGATCCTCGTCTCCGACTTCGTCCTCTCCCTCGTGCTGGACGTGACGGCCGACTACGGCAATCCGAGGATCGCCAGGGCCCTGGCGAGGACCACGAGGGTGATGAGCGAGGGCGAGGCAGAGGAGGCTAGGATCAGGGCGAGGGGTGAGCCGATATCCTTCGACACCTACCTCCAGATACTGGAGAAGAAGACCGCCTCGCTCTTCAGCGCGTCTACCGAGCTGGGCGCGATCATCGCGGGGGCCAAGGATTGGGTGATCAGCGGAATGTCCGAGTTCGGCAGGCTGGTCGGCATGGCCTACCAGCTGAGGGACGACCTGCTGGACTTCGGAAAGCCGGGTGAGATAAGCGCCTTGGTTGAGGCCAAACCCGTCGGCCCGATAAGCGCCGCGTCGGAGGACTTCACTCGCAGGGCCGTCGACTTGCTGGAGGACCTGGTCCCGCCGTCGGAGGCCAGGAACCTTCTGAAGGAGCTAGCCCTTTACGCGACGAGGTGGGAGGGTTGAGCGACGGTCTTCCCGGCGACCGCTGGGGGAGAGTGGAGGCCGCGCTGAGCGAACTCACGGATGTGTACGAGAGAGCCAACGCCGCCATGTCGCTGGGACTCGCGGGAAGGCTGAGGGAGAGGCTCGTGGCCTGTTTGCGGCCCAGACCCGGGGAGGCAGCGCTGGACGCCGGCTGCGGCCCGGGTCAGTCTTCCGAACTGTTGGCGAAGGCCCTCTCGCCAGGTGGAACCTTGATACTCCTCGACCCGCTCAGCGAGATGCTCGTCGAGGCTAGGAAGAGGGCGAGCCGCGCGGGGAGTGGACTCACGGTGCTAGCCGTCAGGGCGACGTTCGAGGACATCCCGCTGGCTGACGAGTCCGTGGACTTGGCCCTGGCCGCCTACTCCCTCCGGGACGCCGTAGATAGGAGAGAGGCCATCAGGGAGCTGTGGCGCGTCCTGAGGATAGGAGGGAGGCTGGGGGTGCTCGACCTCACCAGGCCCGACCGGCGGGCAGTCGACGCCCTGGCTAAGACCTACGTCAGGTGGATCGCCCCGGCCCTGGCCGGGCTGGCCACCATGAGGGTCGACGTCTCACCGTGGAGGGAGCTCTACCCAACGTACGAAGCCATGTGGACCTCATCAGAGCTTGTCAGAGAGATAAGAAGGCTCTTTGAGGTAAGGACGGTGTTCAGGCGCGCGCTGGGCACCTTCACTGGGGTGGTGGCCGAGAGGCTGCGGTGAAATTTTTTTCCTATTGCTGAGAAGGCCGCCCGGAGATGGCTAAATACGACCTCGCCCTGTTCCACGCCCCCAGTGTCTTCGACTTCAGGCGCAGAGCCATGTTTAAGTGCCTGACGAGCGAGGTAGTGCCCTCCTTCCAGGTATTCGACATGTACCCCTACGGCTTCCTAACACTCTCCACATGGCTGTCCCGACGGGGAAGGAGGGTCGGCATCTTCAACCTGGCTTCCAAGATGATACTCGACCCCGACTATGACCCACTGAAGACGATCCGGTCCGTGAACTCCCTCGTCTACGGCGTGGACCTTCACTGGCTCGTCCACGCTCACGGGGCCCTTGAGGTAGCCAGGTTGATCAAGTCCGAGCACCCTGACTCTCTCGTCCTCCTTGGGGGGGTCTCGGCCACGTACTTCTGGAGAGAGATCTTGGAGGCTCACCCATACGTTGATGCTGTCGCGCTGGGCGACACGACGGAGGAGGCGGTCGAGCAGATAGTCGAGAGAGTCGACCGGGGGAGGGGCCTGGAGGGGATTCCCGGAGTGGCCTGGAGGGATGCCGACGGCAGGATCAGGCTCGAGCCTCCTCGAGACCCTCCCCAGACTCTCGACCCTTACGAGGTGGACCACAGGATCCTGGTGAAGATGACGCTCCGGGAGAGGGACCTGGCCCTCGTGGCGCCCTGCGCCTCCTTCATTAGCACGCCCATCGCCGCCGTCCTGACCGTTAAGGGCTGCCCGTACAACTGCGTGACCTGCGGCGGCTCGAGGAGCGCCCAGGAGAGGATCTTCGGCAGGAGAGGGGTAGCCCTGAAGAGCCCAGAGGCCATAGTCAGAGAGGCAGAGTCGATCTCGTCCATCTCCAAGATGACGATATTCTTCATCGGGGACCTAAGGCTCGGCAGAGGGGAGGAAGGGGCCTTGGAAGTAGTGGAGAGGCTCAAGAGGGCCGACCTAGACAACCCCCTTATGTTCGAGTTCTTCTACCCGGCCAGCAGGAGGCTCCTTGAGGCCTTGAGGTCCCTCGGAGACGACGTCTACATACAGATCTCGCCTGAGAGCCAAGATGAGTCCGTGAGACGAGCCTTTGGGAGGATCTACGGGAATGAGGAGCTAGAGCGGATGGTGAGGGCGTCGGGAGAGCTGGGCTTCAGGAGGCTGGACCTTTACTTCATGACTGGCCTCCCCAGGCAGACCCCCGAGATAGCGGCCGGGGTGGCGGACTACGTGGATAGACTCATCAACCTGCACGGCGGAGGACGGATGGACGCCTTCACGGCCCCCCTCGCCCCCTTCGTTGACCCTGGGAGCCCGGCGTTTGAGCATCCAGAAGCCTACGGGTACGAGATCCTGTTCAGGGACTTGGAGTCCCACCGCAGGGCCCTCGAGGAGCCCCACTGGAGTCTCACTCTCAACTACAGGACGAAGTGGATGGATCGGCCGGACATAGTCGAGGCCAGCCTGAATGCCTCCCTTAATCTGGCGAGGGTCAAGAGGAACAGGGGCATGATCGGGGAGGATCTCTACGAGATAATCGAGGAGAGAGTGGCGCTGGACAGGGAAATATTCTCCAGACTCCAGAGGGGACCGCTCACACCAGAAGAGGAGTCCGAGTTCTTGGAGAGGGCCAGAGAGCTGACCATTAACAAGGAGGTGGCCATAAACAGGGAGCTGTACCCAACCGCCCCCCTCAGCGAGTGTCTGAGGCTCTCGCCCCCGCTGAACTTCATCGTCGCTAGGGTGATAGGACAAACCAAGGCCGTCTGACCCGAGCTCAGGTTGGCGCGGGGATCGTGGTAGTTCCCTCAGGCATCACCACGACCCTCGGGTTTGAGAGCCCCTTCAGGGCCATGTCGATCCCCTCCTGGAGCGAGGAGATTGGCTCCATCTTGTAGAGCCCCCTCACCTCGGCGGGGTCCATGGAGGTCAGGAACAGTATCCTGTTCCTCTCCACGGCCCGGAGGTGGTAGTAGGCCTTGTGACCGCCCAGCTCGAACGTCCGTTTGAGGACCGCCTTCACCTCGTCGGAGGAGGAGTACCTCCTCATGTACTCGACAAACTTCCTATTCCCAGCCCCGTCTCTGCACTCCGCGACGAACACCACCGTCCCACCGGGCTTAACAACCCTGAGGGCCATGTGAATCGCCTTGTAGGCCTGATACAGGTCCACGTCATGCGGGTACCCATTTGCAGCTACGACTACCACGTCCGCAGGCTCCCCCTCGTACCTTACCTTGTACATGCCGTCCACGACCCTCGAACCCGCCCTGAGCACGTCCCTGTGGTGCCCGCCGTGGGCGGAGACTATCTCGTGCTCGGCGTTCTGTACCACGTTGAGCGTGAACTCCGCCCCGGCCATGTCAGCGGCCTCCTCCATGTCCTCGCTGACTGGGTTCCCGTCGAGGACGCCCACCTCGGCTCCCGGGAGGAACATCATCTTGTGGTTGGCCTGTATAGTCTCGTAGGAGCTCACTCCCGGGAGTATGCTCTTCCTACCGCCGCCGTACCCGGCGAAGTAGTGCGGCTCGACGTCGCCCAGGAGAATGCGGTAGTCTGCGGTCTGGTAGAGCTCGTCCACTGCGACGGGGGTGCCCCTGCTGGTCTTCCCGAGGTAAACGTGAGCCCCTCTGCAGTCGTGGCTGACCGCCTCAACGGTTCCGTGGTGCTTCCCCAGGATCTCCCGCGCCTCCTCCGGGGAAACGGGTCTGTGGGTGCCGGTCGCGAAGATCACGGTTATCCTGTCTCTGGGGACCCTCAGCCTCCCCAGCACGCGATCCAGCATCGCCTCCGTCGGACAGGGCCGCGTGTGGTCGTCAACAACGATCACGACCCTGCCGGACGGCTCCTTGTCCAGCCCGGGGTTCGCGGACTCCAGCGCCTTGGAAATGATCTCTCCCGCCGGGGCATCCGGTCTGAGGGGCCTGGGGCGCAGCACGGTCACGTCCGCGGTCTCTGGTATCTCAGCGGAGACGAAGCCCCGCCCGTATGGGATCTCTATCCTCATCGCGTTCCGCGAGTCGGTCGGTGGATAAAACGTTTTGACGGACCGAGGGCCGCCTCGGCTGAAGATGGCTAGGCTGAACGTGGACCTCTTGGTGCTGGCCTCCGCAATGATCCCCGTCGACCCGCCAGGGCTCGTGATCCGGGACGGGTACGTGGCCGTCGAGGGAGGTAGGATCGTCTCCGTCGGCAGGAGGTCCTCCATGCCGCCCGTCTCCGCAGAGGAGGTCGTCGAGGGGAGGGGCATGGTCGCCCTACCCGGTCTGGTAAACGCCCACACTCACGTGGCCATGACCCTGCTGAGGGGACTCGCCTCCGACAGGCCGCTGGACGAGTGGCTCAGGGAGATATGGAGGGTAGAGGCCAGGATGGGTCCAGAGGACGTGCTAGACGGCGCGAGGCTGGGGATCTTGGAGATGCTCCTCTCGGGAACAACCACCTTCTCAGACATGTACTTCCACGAGGACTCAGTGGCCAGGGCCGCTTTGGAGTCCGGGGTGAGGGCAGTCCTGTCCTACGGGATGATAGACGCCCCCGGCTGGGAGAGGGACCCGGACAAGACCGTTAAGGAGCTCAGGGAGGCCGAGAGGTTCATAGAGGAGTGGCACATGGCTGGCGGCGGCAGGATAAAGACCGCAGTGGGTCCGCACGCCCCGTACACGTGCTCTGAGGAGCTCCTCCGCGCCTCCGCCGAGCTCGCCAGGTCCAGGGGTCTGAGGCTCCACATACACCTCTCCGAGACCAGGCGGGAGGTTGAGGAGCTCAGTGAAAGGGCTGGAGAGAGACCTCCCTCCTACCTGAACTCCCTCGGGGTGCTGGGACCCAACGTCCTGGCGGCTCACGGGGTCTGGCTCGACCGGGAGGAGATCTCACTCTTGGCCTCCAAGGGGGCGAGCGTGGTCCACTGCCCAGCCAGCAACCTGAAGCTGGCCTCCGGCATCGCTCCGATAGCTGACATGCTCAGGGAGGGGGTGAACGTCGCCCTGGGGACCGACGGTCCGGCTAGCAACGACTCCCTCGACATGTTCAGAGAGATGCGCCTTGCAGCCCTCCTCCAGAGGGGGAGTAGGCTCGACTCGAGGGCGCTGACCTCCTGGGACGTGCTCAGGATGGCGACTGTGAATGGGGCGAGGGCGCTGGGACTCGTCGATGAGATCGGAACGCTGGAGGCCGGCAAGAGGGCCGACCTAATCCTAGTGGACCTCAGGAAGCCCCACCTCTCTACTCACAGGGACCCGGTATCGGCGCTGGTCTTCTCTGCCACCGGCGACGACGTGGACACGGTGATAATCGATGGGAGGGTGATTGTCAGGGCCAGACGGGTAATGACGATGGACGCGCGGGAGGTGGTGGAGCGGGCCTCTCGGGCCGCAGCGAGGCTCGCATCCGGCTGAGGACCATTTTAACCTAGATCCCAAAAAACCTCAGGCCAACTTCTTGATCTCAGGTGGGTATCGGGTGGCGTTAATGATCCAAGTGGCGAGGCCCCTTATCAGGTTCATCTCCCGATCGCCGTGGGCGCCTCGGTTCACTACGAGCACTACCACGGCCCTCTCCGGGATTAGCATGTCTATGAGGGCCCTGATCAGGCGGTAGGCCCCGTCCAACCCCATGAGAGTGGTCATATCGCTGACGTTCTCCACCACGAGCGACATCCTCTTCTCGGGTGTGATCAACCTGCTCACGATCCCCAGGATCACGGATGGGCTCAGGCCCACCTCCAGCTCGCCCGGAGACAGCTCCTTAGGCGCGGCCATCCGGCCGGGGCTGACCCGGATCGTCAGGTCCGACTCCGACGTCACCTCCCTTAGCGGGGTCCCCCGTCTAGCGATCACCACGATCTTCATGTCGAGCTCCCTAAGCCACGACACCAGGCTAGCTATCATCTCCGAGGGAGAGGTCAGAGGCTCGAACTCCATCAGAATAACCTCGCCCTCTTCTCCGATGTCCAGGCCAAACTCCCTCCAGTCAATCTCCGGTCCACCCTCCCCCTCCATGTGGGGAGGCTCCCTGTATGGCGTGGTTCCCAGCAGATAGTAGCCGAACCCGGAGATGGCCACCCCAAGAGCGATGGCTCCCGTGAGAGTGTAACCGAAAACGTTCATCGTCTTTGGGGTGAGGAACAGGTCCTCGAACATCACGTAGAGTTCCGCCACTGCGCCAAGTGCCATCGAGATGATAGAGGCCTCGACTAGCCACCTGCCAGCCCCTGTGACCGTCCCCAGGGCTTTGGTGAGCCTCCACAGGCTCGCGGCAAGCACGCCCACGATCGCAATGTCCAAGATAAGGTCCAGATACCTCGGCCGTGGGAGCGGCCTGATGTATCGAAGCGACCACGCAGTGACTGAGATCAGCACAACGAGCCACGCCGCGAAGATCCAGGTCGGTCGAACCCTGGGAACCCCCCTCTTGGCGGTCACTAGCGAGGCCAGCCTGGCCATTATCGACGTGAGTGACCAGGAGCATATCCCCACCGAGATTAGGATCGTGAGGAGTTCCATCATGTGCACGTACTCAGGGAGGGCGAAGGCCGAGTCGATGAGTTCGATGAGCAGGAAGTATGCCAGGAGTGCCTGGCCCCAGGTGAAGTACTTCCAGTCCCTCCAGAGAAGGGCCTCCAGCCTCTGCAGCACAATGAAATACAGAATGATGAGGGCCATCCCAGCCGCCAGGAGCCCCACGGCCCTGCCGAGGAAGCTCAGTGGGTCGACCTGCTTCGGCACCCAGTCCCCCGTGCTCTCCAGCAGCACAATCGTGGCCAAGAGCACCCAGGCAAGCGACGCAATCTCTGGTATATTTGTGCGGGAAGCGGAAAGCGCGTGAGACCTTGGGGACATTTTCAACCTCCTCCTGCACTCCCTTTCGACCTGTCAGGTTCATTCATAGTGGGAATCAAACCCCACGAACGCTTGTATGTAGAAGGCAAACCAGCTAATAGTCTTGGCGTCTAATCAGGGGGGAGGATATTTCATGTCTAATCTAGGTGGAAGGATTGAGTTAATTGGGTTGAAGCTCCCGGAACTCAGGCAGGGAGACGATCTCCCGAGTGTAATCCTCTCCACGATCGATTCCATGGGAATCGAGCTCAGTGACGGCGACGTGCTGGTGGTAGCGAGCAAGGTGGTCTCCAAGGCGAAGGGCCACTTGGTGCGGATCTCTGAGGTCAGGCCTTCCCTCAAGTCCAGGATCTTGGCCAGGATAGCGGGCAGGCCAGCCTGGCTTGTGGAGCTCGTCAGGAGCGTCGGGAGGATCGTGCTGATACGTCCCTTCTCGGAGGCAAGCAGGGGGACCGGCTTTCCGGAGGAGTTCTCCCCGGACCCGGAGACGGCGAGGGCGATGGTCGAGGAGGAGGGGGGGACGATACTGGCCGAGGTGGCCGGAGTCGTGATCACGGACGCAGGGATCGACTGGTCCAACTGCCCGGGGGGTATGGCCGCGCTTCCTCCCCCCGACCCAGACGCCGAGGCCCGAGAGATAGCGGAGCGCATCAGGGAGCTGACGGGGGCCAGGGTCGGCGTGGTGATCTCGGACACGGACTTCGCGCCGTTCAGGATGGGCTCCGTGGACTGGGCCGTGGGCGTCTCCGGAATCGACCCCGTGAGGAGGTCGTTCGGGGAGCCGGACCTCTATGGGAAGCCTAAGTTTGGGGGCGTGGACCTCGTGGCCGACGAGCTGGCGGCAGCGGCCGCCCTTCTCATGGGGCAGGGGTCCGAGGGAATCCCTGCAGTGCTCGTCAGGGGGGCGCCGGTGACGCTGAGCGACGACGCCAGGTACTCCATGGTTACGGCCCCGGTCTCCAACATGGGCAGGGCATTCCTCAAGGGACTCCTGAAGACGGCCCTCGCCAAGATCCTCAGGCTCGTCTGAACCTCCTGAGAGGCCTTAATAGCCAGCCGATTAGATCCGACAGGTGTGCCGATCCGCGACTTCCTGCCAGCAGAGGGGGACAAACCCATAATAGATCCATCCGAGCTGAGGGTTGACTGGTTGGGGGCAGGTTCGGCCGTCATCGCCCTGACCCCCAGGATCTTTAGGCTCGCCGCCGAGACCCTCGGGGCGACCCCGGAAAGGTGCCGGGCGGCCGGATGCTTGGAGAGGTTCCACGTCGAGGGTATCCCATTTCTGCAGGCCTACTTCGGGGCGCCGGCGGCCGCAATGCTGCTGGAGGTCCTGGCGGCAAGTGGGGCGGAGAGGATCTTGGTCCTGGGAGAGGCGGGCTCCATATCACCTGATGTTAGGATTGGCGACGTGGTGCTGCCGGAGTGGGCCATCAGGGAGGAGGGGACGAGCTATCACTACCTGCCGCCTGAGAGGGCTCCCCGCGCTGACCTAGAGATGATCGAGGCCCTGGAGTCCTCGCTCGGAAGGGCGGGCGTAAGGGTGCTGAGGGGCGGGGTCTGGACCACCGACGCGCCGTTTCGCGAGACCGTCGGAAAGGTTCGAAGGTACTCGTCGCTCGGGACCCTGGCGGTTGAGATGGAGTGCTCTGCCCTGATGGCGGTGGCGGAGTTCAGGGGGGTCAGGCTGGCGGCCGGGCTAGCGATTACCGACGAGCTGTTCGAGGGGGTCTGGAGGGTGAGGTTCTCATCGCGCAAGGTTGACAGGTCTCGGAGGGCACTTGCGAAGGCCGCGGTCGAAGTGCTCTCGCCTTAACATTTAGCCTTGTTCGGCGATGATCAAAGCGCGGATCGGGAAGCAGCGTGGTACTTCAGCTTCCTACCGACGCGAGCCTCCTGAGCCAGTCATTCAGCCTAACCCTGTATGTGCCCCCCACCCTCTCCCTGACCACGACCCCCCTCTCCTCCAGAGAGTCCAACCTCCTTGACGCAGTCACTCTGCTCATCCCGAGTTCCGCCCACACCTCCCGCTGGAGCGCCTCCCCTCCCTTCCTAACGAGGAACCTGACTATCTCCCTGTCCTTGGGGTCCAGCATCCTCAGCACTTCTTCCAAGCTGGGACTCCTCCAGGTTAGCCCTTCAGGGCTGGGACCGGTTGAGCCCGATCCCTTCTCCGTTAAGAGAAGAGCTAGAGAGAATCCGGCTACGGTCGCCGCGGCTGACATCATCAGAACCTCTCTGAGGCTGTACATCAGGGGGCTCGTCACCACGACCCTGTCTCCGCCGGGCACCAAGATAACGAGCGTCTCCCTCTTGGTGAGCAGATTGGTCAGCGTCACAACTGAGGCGAAGAGTGCGGCCAGCGTCAAGCCTCTCTTACGGCCGAGTTCCAAGCTATCCACCCGCTCCCAGAGAGGGTATGAGGTTAGCATCAATAAGCCTGGCGAGCGCCAGGAGTTCGACTTCGGAGGACAGAACTGTTCTCCCCTCCGGAACTCCAGCAGGCCAGCAGGCCTTCCAGGCTTGAATCACTCGATCAAAGTTGAACTCTTCCGAGTACAGGTATGCGACGACGTTCCCCCTTCTGAACAGCAGCTCCACGCTCGGCCCGGTCACCATCACCTCTCCCGTTGTGGGATTCCTGAAGGATTCCTTGGGACGGCGTAGCATGACTGCTTCGCTGCCTATCCCGCTCAGCTCTCGCGATCCCTCGGACCTCGGTGGGGCGAAGAATCTCACCCACTTTGCGGCCCTCTCCTCGTCGGAGAACACGGTTACCTGAACAATGACCGCCCTGGGCCCACCGTCCGCGGTAGAGACCAGAGCAGAGCTCCAAGTCCGCGCGGGCATCGGGTCGTCGGCGGGGGCCACTTCGACGTCCCAGATAATACCCTCCGACGTCAGGCACGGCCGCCAGCCCATGCTAGCTGCCTCTCTGAGGAACCTCTTCCAGACTCCCCCAGCGATCTCGACGTCGATCGGTCGAGGGGAGAATGCGGACAGGGGGTCCTCGCCCCTCACCACCTCGACGACCTCCTCGGCCTCTGCGGTCAGGTTTGTTAGAACCTCCCTGATCACCAACCTCAATGTGTACTTCCCAGGCCGCAGGTCGGGCACCAAGAACCACCCCCACCTTCGGAGGCTCCAAGTGGTTCTGTTGTACCCCGGTGACGTGCTGTCCCAGAGGCCCCCGTAGATCGGGGGCTCTGAGTCAATCCTCCAAACCTCCCTGCCCTCGGCGTCTACCAGCGAGAGCGAGTAGGTCAACTCTCCTATGAGAGACTCCCTCTCCGTCCCACCAGTGGAGGCGTAGAGATCGGTGGCCCAGGCTCCTGGGTCCCTCGCGCAGCAGTCCTCCACATGGGTCACTACCGCATTGATTTGGTCTGGGAGAATCAGCCCGAGGGAGCGCCAGACCACCGGGGTATCAACCGCCAGCCAGACCTTCACGGAAACGTAGGCTGGCCACCCCGTTCTGAACCTAGCGGAGGCTTTCACCCCCTCTATCCTGAGCTCCCTCACGGCGGGTACCGTCCGAGTACCCTGCGTGACTCCGCACTGACACCGAGGCGAGAGGTCCTCCGCCAACACTTCGGGTGGTCTTAGAAGCCTCAAGTCGCTTCGAGAGAGGAGGAGGCCCGAGGTGACCGCGAGAACAATCACGGCGACGGCGACCCTCCAAGTCCCTCTGGCCACCATCAGGCACCTTGAGGGCGTGAAACGGACCTTATGTCTTCCCACACCCCGGTGAAACCGAGGTTTCACCGGGGCTGGAGCTGCTGCAGATCATCGCCTCAAGTCCTCCTGGGCGCCGAGCGTCAAGTCGCGAGCGGGGCGACCTCGGAAACCACATTACCGCGTGGGACTGAATTCCAGGCACTCCTAGAGGGTCTCCTTCTTGGGAGGTTTACCTCGGACCGGGTATATCAGCCTCCTGTGGCGGAGCTACCAGTCGGAGCATTCAATCTAGCTTGATCCGTTGCCTATTAGCCTATAGAAGCCCATTGTCTTGGATTTTCTGTGGACTCATCAGGGTTTGTACGGGCACGGCGGGCACTCCTCGCAGGTGCAGCACTCCCCGGTTATGAATGCGTGTACGTAGGCCTCGACGATTGAGGTGGCGTCCGACAGAGCAGACGCGGCAGCTTCTGCTTCAGCCAAGGCAGAGGCGGCAGCAGAGGACTCTGCCATGGCCTCCGCGAGCGAGTCGACTGCAGCCTCGGCGCGGGCCCGCGCAGAGGACAGCGCCGCCGCGTGTGCCTCCGCCTGGGCGCTGGCCTCTACCGCTGCGGATGCCTCCACCCAAGCCCTTATGGCGGCGTTCAGGAAGGCGCTCAGGTCGGACGCCGAGACGGTGAAGAAGTGCCTTCCCCCGACTACCTGGT